>NZ_JACVOW010000021.1:0-264893 GCF_018882265.1 Polynucleobacter sp. AP-Feld-500C-C5
GCCTCTTCGTACCGCTTGAGCTCATTGAGAGTCGCACCTTTATTTGACCAAGCCTCTGCATAGTCGGGTTTGAGACTTAGGGCTTTATCAAATGCAGTAATTGCTTCTTCATAGCGCTTGAGTTCATTGAGAGTCGCACCTTTATTTGACCAAGCCTCTGCATAGTCGGGTTTGAGACTGAGGGCTTGATTAAAAAACTGAATGGCAGATTCAAATCTCTTGAGTTCCCTCTCTATGAGACCCAAATTTAAATATGCTTCACTACTGCAACCCTCTAATAAGATTGCTTGATTTGTACTGATCTGAGCGTCAGAATATTTTTTTTGTTTCAATTGTGCTACGGATAAGTTTATTAAAGTTGAAGCCCTATCAGGGATGAGCTCAAGAGATTTTTTAAATTTATTTTCTGCCTGACAAAAATTTTCTGCTTCTAAAAAAATGCAACCATCTAAAAAATATTCTTTTGCTAATTCAAAATTATTCATAGTGGTCAATTTTTATGATTTAAATATGAAGCTGGGATACTAGATGCATCTGATATTTTTCCTAAGGGGCAGATTAATTATTTGCTAAAGAAATACTATGAATATTTGCTTGCACTTAGTTAGTGTGCCGATATGTCCTAATTAAACTAACCTTGCTGACGATTTGTAATTTATTAAGTTGCAAAGAGAGATTTTTTGCTGAAGGTTGGCTTGGGCTAAATTATTTTTTAAGACTGTCTCGTATTTCGCGAAGTAAAGTCACTTCTTCTTGAACCGGAGGTGTGGACGGTAAATCCAAAATCCGCACCCTATTCACAAGCTTTACCATTTGAAAAATTACGAAGGCTAGTAGGATGAAATTAATTGAAATAGTGATGAAATTTCCATAGGCAAAAATCGGCACCCCTGCCTTTTTCAGGGCGTCAAAGGTTCTCGGTACCCCCTCCGGAATATGTCCAAGTACGACGAAGAGATTGGTAAAGTCAATATGACCTCCCAAAAGGGTAGAGATGACCGGCATAACGATGTCATTTACGAGGGAATCCACGATTTTTCCAAAAGCGCTGCCAATAATGACGCCTACCGCCAAATCAATCACGTTACCCTTGACTGCAAAATCCCGAAACTCCTTTAAAACGCTCATAAACGCTTCCTTTTATAGTCGAACACTAGTTAACCCGAGATTAACCCCATAACTTTCTTGCTTACCCCACTTTTTACTTTAAAATACTAGGTTTAAGCAATTTCCACCTCTAAATACCCTTTCTAGGAATTTTGTAAATGAGTGACAAGCCCTGTATGGACAAGGATCGCCGTAACTGGCTAATCGCCACATCGGCGGTTGGTGGCGTAGGTGCAGCCGCAGCCCTTTACCCTTTTGTGGACAGTTTTGAGCCTTCCGAGCGCGCTAAGGCTGCTGGCGCCGCTGTTGAGATTGATATTTCAGGAATGAAGCCAGATGAAATGCGCATGGTTGAGTGGCGCGGCAAGCCAGTGTGGGTTGTGCGTCGTACTCCAGAGCAGGTTGCTGAATTGTCAAAAATTGATAGTGAGTTAGCTGATCCAGATTCATTGCGCGACCCAGCGCAATTTACCCCTTCTTATGCCCAAAACCAATGGCGCTCAATCAAACCTGAGTACCTGGTAGTGGTGGGTATCTGTACTCATTTAGGTTGCTCTCCAACGCCTAAATTTGAAGCAGGTGCACAACCCTCTTTACCAAATACTTGGCCGGGCGGCTTCCTTTGCCCTTGCCATGGTTCGACTTTTGACATGGCAGGCCGTGTCTATAAAAACAAACCAGCCCCAGACAATCTTGAAGTTCCGCCACATATGTATTTGAGCGATACCAAGATTCTGGTTGGCGATGATAAGAAGGCCTAAGGAGAAATAAATGGCATTTCAAGAAAAACAAGTCCCAGCAAAC
The DNA here is from genome assembly GCF_018882265.1 of Polynucleobacter sp. AP-Feld-500C-C5. Taxonomy (NCBI): domain Bacteria; kingdom Pseudomonadati; phylum Pseudomonadota; class Betaproteobacteria; order Burkholderiales; family Burkholderiaceae; genus Polynucleobacter; species Polynucleobacter sp. AP-Feld-500C-C5. The sequence goes on from NZ_JACVOW010000021.1 coordinate 1,912, forward strand.
GCTCCTGTAGCTCAGAAGCTGTTGGCATGGGTTGACTCCCGTTTGCCCGTTACTGAGGCGTTTAAGCGTCATATGAGTGAGTATTACGCTCCGAAGAATCTGAATTTTTTCTACATCTTTGGAGCTCTAGCTATTGTTGTTTTGGCGATTCAGATTATTACCGGCATTTTCTTGGTCATGAACTACAAGCCTGATGCTGCAAAAGCATTTGAGTCTGTTGAGTACATCATGCGTGAAGTGCCGTGGGGCTGGTTGATTCGCTATATGCATTCCACTGGTGCTTCAATGTTCTTCGTAGTGGTGTATCTGCATATGTTCCGTGGCTTGATCTACGGCTCATATCGCAAGCCACGTGAGCTTATTTGGATTTTCGGTTGTGCGATCTTCTTGTGCTTAATGGGCGAAGCTTTCTTTGGCTATCTACTCCCATGGGGGCAAATGTCATATTGGGGTGCCCAAGTCATTGTGAACTTGTTCTCTGCGATTCCACTCATTGGTCCAGACCTCTCATTATGGTTACGGGGCGATTATGTTGTGGGTGACGCAACGCTTAATCGCTTCTTTGCATTCCACGTGATTGCGATCCCATTGGTATTGATTGGCTTGGTTGCAGCCCATATTCTTGCGCTACATGAAGTAGGCTCCAATAATCCAGATGGCGTAGAAATTAAAAATACGCTGGATGAGAATGGGCATCCTGTGGATGGTATTCCATTCCATCCTTTTTATAGCGTACACGATGTGATGTATCTGGGTGGCTTCTTGATGGTGTTTGCTTGCATCGTATTTTTTGCGCCGGAAATGGGCGGATATTTCCTAGAAGCAAATAACTTCATACCAGCAAACCCATTTGTGACCCCAACGCATATTGCACCAGTTTGGTATTTCACGCCGTTCTATTCGATGTTGCGTGCTACTACTTCGAACTTCCTATTGCCTTTATGGATCTTCTTAGCCGTCATTCTTGGAATGTTTGCTATGAGCGCCAAAGATATCAAAATCAAAGGTATTTGCGCTGCTATTGCAGTGGTTTTGGCTGCAGGTTTCTACGCGCTTGACGCAAAATTTTGGGGTGTGGTGATCATGGGCGGCTCAGTAGTGATTATGTTCTTCTTGCCATGGTTAGATCATTCTCCTGTGAAGTCGATTCGCTATCGCCCTCAGTTTCATAAATACATCTATGGCATCTTTGTCGTGACCTTTGTGATCTTGGGTTATCTAGGAATCCAGCCACCATCACCAGTATTTGAAAAGATTTCTCAGATCTGCACGATTTATTATCTGGGCTTTTTCTTGGCAATGCCTTTCTGGAGCAAACTTGGCACATTTAAGCCAGTTCCAGACCGCGTTACTTTTGAGTCCCATTAATTCACGCCTGAGATATCAGCTAAGAGAAATTAGGAACTAGTATGAAACGAATTCTGCAAACTTTGATGGGCATCTGCCAAGTAACAGTATTGGTTACCGCCTTTGGCTTTAGTCTTAACGCCAATGCAAATGAAGGTGGCTTCCCATTGGATACTGCCCCTAACCGTGTCAGTAGCAATGCCTCTTTGCAAAATGGTGCGAAGATATTTGTGAACTATTGCTTGAACTGCCATGCAGCTGCGAGTATGCGCTATAACCGTTTGCGCGATATAGGTCTGACCGATCAACAAATTAAAGATAACCTGATTTTGACTGATGCAAAGGTCGGTGATTTGATGACTATTGCAATGACGCCAAAAGAAGGTAAGACTTACTTTGGTAAGACGCCACCAGATCTCTCTGTTGAGGCTCGTGCGCGAGGTACAGATTGGCTTTATACCTACTTCCGCACTTTCTATAAAGATGATGCTACGCAAACCGGTTGGAATAATATGGTTTATCCAAACGTAGGTATGCCACACGTGCTCTGGCAATTACAGGGTGAGCGTGCTGCTAAGTTTGAGGAGCGCAAAGATCCTCATGACGAGAGTAGAACTGAAAAAGTATTCGTTGGCTTCGAGCAGTTAACTCCAGGTACCATGAAGCCGCAAGAGTATGACGACAACATTGCTGATTTGGTTGCATTTATGTCTTGGATGGCTGAGCCTGTTCAACTCGAACGCAAGCGCCTAGGCGTAGTAGTTCTCTTGTTCTTGGCGATATTCACTATTTTGGCCTGGCGCTTGAATAAAGCCTACTGGAAAGATATTCACTAAATAATTAAATGGGGTTAGATACCCCATTTATAAGTTAAAGCCGCTAGTTGTTGTGCGTTTGTTGTATTGAAATAGAAATTTAAGGAAATAAATTTATGATGGTGTTGTACTCGGGTACTAATTGCCCTTTCTCGCAACGCTGCCGTTTGGTGCTTTTTGAAAAAGGCATGGATTTTGAAATCCGTGATGTTGACTTGTTTAATAAACCAGAAGACATCTCAGTAATGAACCCTTACGGCCAAGTGCCGATTTTGGTTGAGCGCGATTTAATTTTGTATGAATCTAATATCATCAATGAATATATTGATGAGCGTTTCCCCCATCCACAATTGATGCCACCTGATCCTGTGGCACGCGCACGCGCACGCCTTTTCCTCTTTAATTTTGAGAAGGAGTTGTTTGTTCACGTGGCAGCTCTGGAAAATGAAAAAGGCAAAGCTGCTGAGAAAACCCATGAAAAAGCGCGTTTAGCTATTCGTGATCGTTTAACTCAGTTGGCGCCAATATTCGTCAAGAATAAGTATATGCTCGGTGATGACTTCTCAATGCTTGATGTTGCCATTGCTCCGTTGCTATGGCGTCTAGAGCATTACGGTATTGATTTGTCTCGTAATGCAGCAGCCCTCCTTAAATACGCTGAACGTATTTTTAGCAGGCCAGCCTATATTGAAGCATTAACACCGTCAGAAAAGGTAATGCGCCGCTAAGCAGTTCTAGTGGCTCATTTCTAGTCAGCATGCCTGACGTCCCAAGCAATAAACCCTATCTAATCCGTGCGCTACATCAGTGGTGCACGGATTTTGGTTTTACACCCTTCATAGCGGTGTTTGTAGATGCTAGGGTGGAGGTGCCGATGGAGTTTGTGAAGAACGATGAGATCGTTTTGAACCTCTCCTTAGAGGCGTGTCATCAGCTCGAGATCGAGAATGACTATATTGCCTTCCAGGCTAGGTTTGGAGGGGTCCCAAGGAAAATAATGGTTCCCGTAAGTCATGTACTGGCTATTTACGCTCGAGAGAATGGCCAGGGGATGTCATTTCCATTTGACGCCTCAAAAATTGACGATTTAAATCTTACTAATAACTCTGATGGGTCTTCGGATAAGCCTAAAACTGGCAGGCCAAGCTTAAGAGTTGTGAAATAGGCTAAAATATTCCTTGTGCCCCTTTAGCTCATCTGGTAGAGCAACTGATTTGTAATCAGTAGGTGGTCTGTTCGAGTCGGACAAGGGGCACCAATATATTTTATTGCTTGGCAAATAATTTTCTCAATATTTATTGGTGACAATGAACTAATTTACCAATTATAAAAATAACAACCAAGCATTAATTCTCTAAATGAGAATTAATGCTTGGTTGTTATTGAAAAGTTAAAGGGTTTATTTGTTATGCAGAATAGCCGTGATGGGGCAAAAATCATCTTTGCTGGTGTTGGTCGAGATTGTGCAAGGTATTTGCCAAGTGTATTGAGGGGAGTTGATCAAATCTCCTCTAAATTTTCTGAATCAGCATTTGTGTTTATTGAAAATGACTCTAAAGATTCGACTAAATCTATCCTGCAATCATGGGGTTCAAATAAGCAAAATTTTAATCTTATTAATTTAGATGGCTTAGCTAGAATACCCCAGAGAGGTTTGCGACTAGAAGTTGCTAGAAACACCTATTTAGAATTTATTAGGGGGCATAGTTTTTTATCTGGGTATGATTACTTAGTTGTTTTGGATATGGACGATGTCAATACTAGGGGCGTATGTCCAGAGAAGTTTAAAGATGCTTTAGATTTTTTGGCTAGCGAACCACAAAACGCTGCAGTTTTCTCAAATCAAGAGGGAACTTACTATGACATGTGGACCTTGAGACACAAGGATTTATGTCCTGGTGACCTTTGGGAGGATGTTTTGAGTTATGTTCACAAGCATAAGGTATCTGATCAAGAGGCATTTAACAATACATTTGCCAAGCGTATTATTTCTTTGGAGCAAACTGGGGAAATGCTCGAGGTTGAATCAGCTTTTGGTGGATTTGGAGCCTATAAATTAAACTATGCATTAAGAAATCAACATTCATATTTAGGTTCAAAAGTAAAAGTGTTGCCTGAAGACAATTCTCAAGTCATCGTATATAGACAGGAAGTCTGTGAGCATGTTCACTTTAATATGGGCATTCGAAATTTAGGGGGGCGTCTTTTTATTAAGACAGATATGATAAATGCCTCTAATACTGGGATGCAATTTTCAGCATCTTTTTTTAGGCAAATTATTTTTTAACATAAAAGGCAATTTTTTGTTTCTGGAAGGTATAGAAATGAAACAATTGCGGCAATCAATAGAAATATAGTTGGATACCAGAGCCCTGCAAGGCCATTGCCCCAAGCTTGGTTTAACCAAGTCACTATGAGTGGCAGCAAACCCCCTATCCAGCCAGCAGCTAAATTATGTGGAAGAGTTGCAGCACTATTTCTATTCTTGGCCGGAAATAGTTCTGCCAAGAGTGCAGTCTGTGGCCCCACTACTAATCCAAGGGATAACGCAAGTACCATCAATATTGATCCTATTCCCAGTAGTGAACTGAAAGCCGGAGACTGAATATATAGATTGCCCAAGACCTGAAGTAATTGAAAGGCGGGTTGTATAAAGATTACTCCAAGAATAATGCCGCTCAAAATAATAGGCTTTCGGCCAACTCGATCCGAAAGCCACCCGGCAAAGATTATTAGAGGAAAAAGCACGATGGTAGCGAAGATGCTGAATTGATCAACTAATGCTGGATTTAGTCCTACAGATATTTTCAAAAAAATCGCTGTGTAAACCTGAACGCAAAAAAATAGAATTGCTCCGCTAGAGGAGATGCAAAAAAATAACAAAAACATTCTCTTGCGTATTTCTGGATCCCTGAAATTATTAATTAGTTGAGATTCATTTTTTGTAGTCTGCTTGGTAAGCTCCAAAAATATAGGGGTTTCTTCTAATGATTTACGAATATAGATGGCAATAATTAGCAGTAACAGCGAAATCCAAAACGGCACCCTCCAACCCCATAGCTGAAATTCTTCTGGTGAAAGCCATTGCTGTAGGAAGGCAATTTGTATTGTCGATACTAAAATCCCCAATGGCCCCATTAGTTGCAGGAAGCTAGTTTTAAATCCCCTATGTTCGTTTCCAGCATGTTCGGTAAGATAGACGGCACTGCCGCCAATCTCACCCCCAGCAGAGAGCCCTTGAAGTAGTCGTAAGCCAACTAAAAGTATGGGCGCCCAAATGCCAATTTGGGCATAGGTCGGTAAAAAGCCCACGCTTACGGTTGCTATACCCATTAAGGCAATTGTGATCATAAAGACCGGTTTTCGGCCTATGCGATCCCCCAAAGACCCAAATATGGCTGATCCAATAGGCCTCACTACCATTCCAACCCCAAAAGTTGCCAGGCTGGCTAAAAGACCCGTATTAGGGTCATTGGAGGGAAAAAATAAAGGACCAAGAACAACTGCTAGGGTTGCAAATGTTAGGAAGTCGTACCACTCTAGAAAAGTCCCAAAACAAGCGGCAATAGCTACCTTTATGTAATGCTGTGAAGCTCTTACTTCTTCTATCTTTTTTAGATTGTTCAATTTATTCAGAATCTGATGAAGATTCAATTAGGGGGGCGGATAGATTTTTGCTGGGTTTAACGCCCAGTTCACGTACCCTCTCTGCAGAGCGAATCAAATTACCTTTGCCAGTCTTCAGTTTATTAAAGGCATCGTGGTAGCTAGTTTGAGCCTGGTCCAATCGCTGACCAAGTTTTTCAAGATCATCTACAAAGCCTACGAATTTGTCGTATAGACTGCCGCATTGTTTTGCTATCTCAAGTGCATTGCGGTTTTGGTGATCCTGCCTCCAGAGATGGGCAACTGTTCGCAGAGTAGCCATCAAAGTGCTTGGACATACCAATACAATATTTTTAGCAAGCGCCTCCTGATATAAATTTGGAGCAGTTTTTAGTGCCAATAAAAATGCAGGTTCAATCGGAACAAACATGAGCACAAAATCTACAGATCCTGCGCCATAGAGAGAGCTATAGTTCTTTCCAGATAACCCTTGGATATGCTGCCGTAACGATTGAATATGAGCAGCTAGCTCTTGCTCTGCAGTATCTGCATCGGTGGTTTCTGCATGGCGGGCATAAGCCGTAATGGACACTTTGCTATCGACTACCAAGCACCTGCCTTCGGGAAGTTTGATTACTACGTCGGGCTGCAGGCGGGAGCCATCGCTTTGCGTATGACTGTCCTGGACTACATACTCTTCACCTTTACGAAGGCCGGATGACTCCAGAATGGATTCAAGCACTAGTTCACCCCAGTTGCCTTGAACTTTGGAGTCACCCTTTAGGGCTTGAGTCAAAGAGCGAGTCTCATCTGACATGCGTAAATTGAGATTTGCTAGGCGCTCAATTTCACTTTTGAGTGCAAAGCGTTCACGGGCTTCATTCCCATAGGAGGTATTAACTTGCTCTTTGAATTCAGTGAGCTTGGTTTGCAATGGTTTTAAAAGAGCATCAAGGCTAGCAGCGTTTTGTTCTGTGAAACGTTTGGATTTGTCTTCCAGAATTTCACTAGCCAAATTTTTGAATTGGCTAGTGAGTGCTTCTTTAGCTTCATTGAGCGACTCAATCCGTCCAAGTCCTTGTTTGCGTTCTGAATCAAGTTCTGCTTCAAGCCGAATGGCGTTTTGTAATGCTTGATCCCGTTCATTTCTGAGGCTTAGCGCTATAGCAATTTCTGTTTTGGCTTGAAGTTCAGCTCTAGCAAGACTGGAGCGCAAATTCAGTGCATAAACCAAAAGGCCTGCACACAATCCGAGTGGCAGGCCAAATAGTAGAAGGGAACTTAGATCAAAGGTCACCAGCAAAAGCGAAATTAAGCTTTAACTAATTTTTGAAGTTCACCAGACTCGAACATCTCTGACATGATGTCTGAGCCACCGATGAATTCACCATTGATATAGAGCTGAGGAATTGTTGGCCAATTGGCAAATTGCTTAATGCCTTCGCGAATTCCGGCATCTTCCAATACATTGACAGTATGGAGTGTTTCAACGCCGCTGGCGCGAAGAATATTGATAGCGTTGCCAGAGAAGCCGCATTGTGGAAATTGAGCGGTACCCTTCATAAATAAAACAACGGGATGGCTAGTAACGATTTCTTTGATTTGAGCTTGAGTATCCATAAATTCTTTCTATAAAAACGATAACGATAGTTTCACGCCTGCTATGGGTTTGATTTTAAGACTTAATGCAAAAAAGGGTGATTTAAGGTCTCATTTTCGGGCTGATACCGCCCGGTTATGACCAGCCAAATCTTGATGGGTTTGAATATCGCGCAATCCTGCATCTTTCATCAGGCTGACCACCGCCTCTGATTGATCAAACCCATGCTCCACGGCAATCAGACCCATGGGTTTTAAGTAACATGAGGCCCTGCGGATGATTGTTTGAAGGCAGGTGAGCCCATTGGCATGGTCGGTTAATGCAGAAATGGGTTCAAAACGCAGATCGCCTTGATTGAGATGGGGATCCTCGTTGGCGATATAGGGAGGGTTGCTCAAGATGACGTCAAACAAGGTGTTATCTCCCAAGGCTTCATACCAGCTCCCTTGGCCAAATTGCACCCGAGATTCAAGATCTAAGTGCTTTGCATTGGCTTTAGCAATTGCGAGGGCCTCAGGAGACTGATCTGTTGCAGTAACGATGGCATCTGGAGCTGCATGAGCAATTGCTAATGCAATCGCGCCAGAACCCGTTCCCAGATCAAGTAACTTAGGGGTGGAAACCTCATTTTCAATTCGCCCAATCTCACGAAGTCCAATGTCTACTAGTAGCTCAGTTTCTGGTCGTGGTATCAATACCCCTGATGCAACCTGTAGTTCAATATTGTGGAAGCCTCGTTTACCGATGAGGTAGGCAATAGGTTCACCTTTTAGTCGCTTCAATTCAAGTACTTTCCAGTCCTCAAGGGCATTGGCATTCAGCTCCATATCATCACGCGATAGCAGGGCAGAGCGCGGAAGTTGGTAGTGCTTATCCAGTACATTTGCCATCAGAATGCGCGCTTCATTTAGGGGAAGAGGCGAAGTGCCCAACAAAGAGCGCAGACTGAAATCTTGACTCATGAAAGTGATGCTATCGCTTAATTGTCACCAAGAGCGGCAAGTAATTCTGCTTGATGCTCAGATGCAAGGGCATTGCAAAGATCATTAATATCGCCATCCATCATGGCATCAATTTTGTAGAGCGTAAGATTAATGCGGTGATCGGTAATACGACCTTGTGGAAAGTTGTAAGTCCGAATGCGGTCACTACGATCGCCTGAGCCAATCAAGGATTTCCTAGTTTGTGCTTCGAGCTGATGTTTCTCGCGCTCACGTGCATCCATGATGCGTGAAACTAATACTTTCATTGCCTGCTCACGGTTGCGGTGTTGGCTGCGATCGTCCTGACATTCCACTACGGTGCCTGTTGGTAGGTGAGTAATACGAACAGCTGAATCCGTCTTATTAATGTGCTGGCCACCAGCACCAGAAGCGCGGAAGGTATCGATGCGTAATTCGGCAGGATTGATTTTGACGGCTTCAAGTTCATCTGCTTCCGGCATGACTGCAACCGTGCAAGCTGATGTATGAATACGTCCTTGGGTCTCTGTTTGGGGTACACGTTGTACGCGATGACCGCCCGACTCAAATTTCAGGCGCGAGTATACAGATTGACCTACCAAGCGCAGGACAACCTCTTTATAGCCCCCTAAATCTGATTCAGCCGCACTGACTACTTCTACTTTCCAGCCTTGGCGTTCTGCAAAGCGGGTGTACATCCGCAAAAGATCTCCAGCAAACAGAGCACTTTCATCGCCGCCAGTCCCTGCACGAATCTCTAAGAACACGTTGCGCTCATCGTTTTCGTCTTTGGGTAATAAGAGCTTTTGCAGTACTGCCTCAAGCTCTTCCATAGTTGACTGAGCTTGTTTCTGCTCTTCGTCCGCAAAGTCCTTCATATCGGGATCTTTGCGCATCTCTTCTGCAGCTTGCGCGTCCGCCTCAGCCTGTTTGTAAAGGCCAAATTGCTCAACGACAGTTGCAATATCTGAATGCTCACGCGTGAGCTTCCGATAAGCATCCATATCTTTGGTTGCTTCTTCGGACGTTAAAAGGGAGTTGAGTTCGGCTAAGCGCGTGTCTAGATGATCTAGCTTAGCCCGCATGCTGGGCTTCATCTAATGGTCTTCTGGTTTGGAATGTGAGGCGAATAGTTTTGGTAACAATTTAATCAAAGCATCACGCTCAGCACCGTTTGAGTGCTGCAAAGCATGGAGTGAGCCATGCAAGAATTTATTGGTAAGACCTTGTGCCATTGCATTAAGGACTTCTTGTGGATCATCACCACGTATTAAGCGTTTCATGGCACGCTCTAACTCAAGTTGTCTTAAACGTTCGCCTTGCTGCTGAATATCTTGAATTATAGGAACGGCATTACGGCCTTGCATCCAATGCATAAAGTTACCAACACGATCTTCGATGATCGCCTCTGCTTGGCTCACAGCCGCTTGGCGCAAACTTGCTCCTGTTTGAATCATGACGCCTAAGTCATCAACTGTATAAAGATACACATCACCCAGTCTAGAAATTTCTGGCTCAAAGTCACGCGGCACTGCTAAATCAATCATCACCATAGGCTTTTGGCGGCGCTGCTTGAGAGCGCTCTCTACCATCCCCAAGCCAATGATAGGCAAAGATGAGGCAGTGCTTGAAACAATAATGTCAAACTCATGTAAGCGGCTAGGGAGTTCAGAAAGCTTAAAAGATTCAGCCTGGATATTTTGCTCAGCAATCGAGTCTGCTAATTCTTGTCCGCGTTCGATGGTTCGATTGGCAATAGCTACATTTTTTGGTTTACGAGCAACAAAGTGAGTTGCGCATAATGTGATCATTTCACCAGCACCAATGAATAAAACTTTTTGATTGGATATTTTTTCAAAGATCCGCTCTGAAAGTCGCACTGATGCAGCAGCCATAGAAATCGAGTGCGCGCCAATTTCAGTAGAGCCGCGAACTTCCTTGGCAACAGCAAACGTTTTTTGAAATAACTGATTGAGGTAAGTGCCCAAAACACCTGCATCATTTGCAGTACGGACAGCATCTTTCATCTGACCCAAAATTTGGGTTTCACCAATCACCATCGAATCTAAACCACAGGCTACTCTAAAAGCATGACGCACGGCATCGGATTGGGGAAGAGAGTAGATGTGCGGTTCAAGACTGCTTGGGGCAAGCTGCTGAGTTTTGGCTAGCCAATCAAACGTCGCTTCGTGAAGAATATCGGCAGCATGAGGATCATTGGCGGCGCAATAGACCTCGGTGCGGTTGCAAGTTGATAGGATGGTGGCTTCGGGCAAGCCGGATTGATTCGCCCCAAGCAAGTGTTGGCGAAGATCGTGCAACGCTTCTTGAAGAAATTCAGGATCAAAGGCGACCTTTTCCCGAATGGCGACCGGCGCTGTGTGATGATTGATGCCGAGTGTCAACAACTTCATAATGGTGATTATAGATTTGATGACGTCATTATTGGGGGTAAGAATGGGGTTTTTGGCTTTTCTGCTAATTGGGGGTTTATCTGGGGCTTCTTCCTGGATTTTTTACCCTGGTCGATCCAGAGGCCCAAACACTTTAGGCTTCCTCATGGCTGCATTGATGGGCTTTATTGCAGCGGCAGCAAGCTCTTACTTGGGTCAATACACCGGTTTTTTTCAATCCGGCCAAATGCTAGAGTGGCTTGTGGCTATCTTGTCCTCTTGCACCATCGGGTGCATCTATACCGCTTTCGCTAAATAGATCGACTTGCCCCCCTCTTCTTGGGGCTTTCGCAGAGCTATGAATCCATTCAATAGGAGCAAGCTTATTTGCTAGTAGCCATTCATTGGTTTTGGTGAAGTGATTACAACTACCAGCGCCACCCGGATCTAAAAACGGCTTATCGGTTTTATAGACCCCTAGCCCTGAAGGATGTGAGGATTGCAAAATCAATTGATCTTTTCCTACTTCAATGAGGGGTAACTTAGATTGAGCATGCCCTCCCCAAAGCATCCAGACTAAGCATGACTTTTCTAGAGCAAGCGACGAAATTAAGCGATCAATTAGATCTTGCCATCCGAGCTTAGTATGACTACCGGCTTCACCTAATTGAACGCTGAGAGCCGTGTTGAGCAGCAGCACTCCTTGCTTGCTCCAAACGTGTAAGTCACCATTGGGGAGGCTACCAAAGCCCTCAAGCATTAGTGCCTTGCTGATATTGCGCAGCGAACTCGGAAACGCACGAGAATTTGTTGGAATGCTCTCGGGAATCGAAAATGCAAGCCCTTGAGCAAGCCCGGGTGAGTGATAGGGATCTTGTCCAATAATCACCACCTTTACTGAATTTAATGGGGTTAACCTGAGCGCTTTAAAAAAATTCTGTGGCTGGGGGCAGACACTTGCAAAATCAACATCTAAGACTGCTTGAATATTTTTTTCTAAATTACTCCAAGCCGGTGAAGCGAAATAGTCACCCAATAATTTACGCCAGTCCTGCGGGATATCATCTTTAGAAAAAGAGGGCATTAGTTTTGTTTGAAGCTAGTGTTCGCCGAAATCAGCTCATATTGTGCTGGGAGCTGAGTAGGTTCTAGAACCAAGATACGTTCATGTTCGAGATCGTCGCGATAAAACGATATGCTGATGCTCTCGTTTTCTGAAAGACCCTGGAGTACCTTATCCCAGCGTGCATTCGTGATGCGTTGACCATTGGTGCTTGCTACTAAGTCACCTGCTGCTAAGCCTGCTGCTTGTGCTGCACCACCATCTAACACATGAGTGACTTTAAGCCAGCCATTGACATCAGTGTGGCGTATACCTAGCTGCAACTTTATTATCTCAAGCTTAGACTGGGTTTTTGGTTTGACTGAAATGATCTTTGAAGTAATCCATGTCTGAATTGGAATATCTTCGACGCCAAAAACGTAGCGAGACTTGATGTCGCTCCATATTTTTCTAAAGTTACTTCCTAGTAGCTCGTATATCAATTCATCTAAACCATCTTCAGAGATACCATCCAGCGTGACGCCATGTCTTTGCCAAATGAGTCGCATGAGATTGTCTAAAGATTTTTTGTTTTTCGAGAATCTGCGAATTTGTAAATCCAAGCCTAGGGCTAGCAAAGCACCTTTGCCGTAATAGCTCACAACAGTATTGGGAGTGTTCTCATCTGCTTGGTAGTACTTGGTCCAAGCATCAAATGAGCTATCAGCCAAGCTTTGCTTTAATCTGCCTGGCCCACGTAAGACGCCGTTCCAATTATCAGAAACCAGCTTCAAATACGTGCTTAGATCAATGCGTTTGCTACGGAATAGTTGCAGATCATCATAGTAGCTAGTAAAGCCTTCAAATAACCAAAGAAGGTGAGTGTGATTTCTATCTCCTAGTGCGTAGGGTTGGAAAGCCTTCGGCTGGATACGCTTTACTAACCATGCATGGAAATACTCATGACTACATAAGCCTAAGAATTCACGATAGCTTGCTTCATCTAAGGGAATATTCTTCTGCGGGATTTGATCTCGACGACACAATAGTGCAGTGCTATTGCGATGCTCAAGACCACCATAAGCATTTAAAACAGCATTGACTAAAAATAAGTAGTTAGTGAATGGCGCCTTTTTTGTTTTGGGCTCGAAAAGATTGATAGTGCAAGAACAAATTGCTTGCAAGTCACTTGCTAGGCGTACTGCATCAATTGGATGTATGCATCCTTGAATCGCCATGCTATGAGACGTATTATTTGATTTCCAGTGCACCATCTGAAACTCGCCCATAGCCACTGGGTGATCAATCAGATCATCATAGTTTTGGGCAAGATAAAACCCAAAACCACGCTCATCAGTTTTTGCAGATCGCAAAGTGGTTTGCACAGTCCAGTGATCAGCAAATCCACCTTCAGGCGACACGATTGCTAAAGAGCAGGGAATATTTTCTTGCCCTTTGACTGTCAGGCAGAGACTGGTTGCGTTGAAGAATGCACGTTCTGTATCAAGGTAAGCTGCTCGAACAGAGTTATCGAAAGCATAAACTGTTGTCAGGATATCTACGGCACCAACCGCTGTTGGTAAAAGCCATTGATTGTTATCAATGCGCTCCAGAGCAATTTTTTTCTTAGTGGATTCTGCGCTAAACGCCTCGATGGTTTCAATATGTTTTGAAAAGTCCCGAATCAAATAGCTACCCGGTATCCATGCAGGCATTTGCAGAATTTGTCCTTGAGGATCAGGGTGAGCAATATGAAGCTTTACTTGAAAACGATGGCCATGAGGGTCTGCAGGCCAGACAGTGTATTGAATTGCGGGCAGATCGGTTTTATTCATCATTCTTTAATTCGTTATTTCAGAGACGCAAATTTCTTTTCAATATCGGCAATCTGAACTGCGCCTGGGAAGCGGCTGCCATCGGTAAAGAAGAGCGTAGGGGTACCGGTGATGCCGTAGGTTTTGGCAAAGGTCAGATTTTTATCTAGTGGATTACTACAGTCCGTTTTCCCGGTAGGCGCAATACCATTGACCATCCAATCAATATAAGCTTTATTAGGATCGGCTGAGCACCATATCTGCTTGGATTTTTGTGCGGAGTCTGCCGAAAGAATCGGAATGAGATAGGTATAAATAGTGACATTGTCTAATTGCTGCAACGATTTCTCGAGGCGCTTGCAATAGCCACAATTTGGATCTGAAAAAATAGCTAATTGGCGAGTGCCATTGCCCCGCACTACCTTGAAGGCATTAGCTTGATTAAGATCAGCCCATTTAATTCGGTTTAAGTCAGTCTGTCTTTGCTCAGTAATGTTTTTACCAGTAGCGATCTCAATGATTTCACCTTGGATTAGGTATTTTCCTGAGCTGTCAGTGTAGAAAATATCATTACCCACCAGCACCTCATATAGCCCGGGTACTGGTGCAGGCGTAACGCTGCGTACTTTAGCATTTGCACCTAGTTTTTTCTGGATATCTGCCTTGATTTGCTGATCAACTTGGGCTTGAACTGATCCAGAAAAAATCATGTTGGTGCACATGAATGCAAAGATGGATAAGGCTACAGATAAAAATTTATTCAAAATCAATTTCTCCTAATGCGCGCTCAATGAGGCGCTGTTTAATGAAGTGACTTTTATTCACCAAGCCTAGCCCCCAATTACGTAACTGCTTTTCAGTGCTGCTGCTACCAGAGAACAATTTTTTCAACTTATCGGTAACCCATAAAAGTGCGCTAGTGTCGCCTTGTCGCTGACGTTCATAGCGACGTAATAAGTTCAGGTCGCTTAGTGAGCGAAAAGATTCCCGTTTGCTAAAAATATTGAGTAGAACGGCTACATCTCTCAATCCCAAGTTGAGGCCTTGGCCTGCTAGTGGGTGCATAACATGAGCCGCATCGCCAATCAATACCACTTTTGGATTTGTCTCTGGGCCAATAAAGCGCGTAGCCCGAATCTTTCTTAGTGGATACGCGGCAGGAGCGGAGTTAAGGGTGAGCTCGCCCAATTGTTTGGTAATCGCACCATTTGCAATGGATGAGAATCGCTCAAGCCACTCAGGGGGACTCAGTTGCAAGAGTTCTGCAGCCAGCTCCGGTGAAGTAGACCACACCATAGATACTTGTTTATTGGGCAAGGGGAGCATGGCGAAAATATCACCACCTGGTAGGAACCACTGAAAAGCAGTTTCTAGGTGGGGATAAGTACAAGTCCAATTGGCTACAACAGCACTTTGTGAATAACTTTCTTCGCTAGCACTGATACCAATCTCAGATCGAATCGGTGAGTTCGCGCCATCAGCAGCGATCACGAGCGATGCGCGAATAATGCCACCATTTTTTAAATGTAATGAACTTCCTTCTGTATCAACTTCAATTTTTTCTACAGTATCTGAAATCCGCTCTAATTTATTTTGAAAACGCGATGCTTGATCTAGTGTGTGCTCGATCAAATTCGATTCACCAATCCATGCGAGTTGTGGTGTGCCAGCTTCAAATGCAGAAAGATGAAGCTGATCATTTTTCTCGCCGCGATCACCGTATATCCGCATATCGCGAACCACTTGTAGGCGACTATGGTCTAGTGCATCCCAAATCTGTAAATGGGCCAGGAGCTTTTGGGTGCTCGGTGAAAAGGCATAAATTCGTTGGCCCCATTGACTTCCTTGAGGGTTAGGGACGGTTTGCCCTAAATCAGGGGCAATTTCTAGGGTCTGAAGCCCAAGTTGAGCCATGCCAAGGGCACAAGCCTTGCCAGTAATGCCTCCACCGACCACAACAACATCAACAGAGCGAATTTTTGGCGAATGGGAAGGCATCTTAGATAAATGATTTGAGTGAGCTTCTGACATAACTCGATGATATCGAAACCAGCCCCTTTACAATAAAGCCATGTCTTTAAAATGTGGCATCGTCGGCCTGCCTAATGTCGGCAAATCTACCCTCTTTAATGCGCTTACCAAGGCTGGGATCGCAGCGGAAAACTATCCTTTCTGCACGATTGAGCCTAATGTAGGTGTAGTTGAGGTTCCTGACCCCCGTCTGGCTGCTTTGGCTGAGATCGTGAAGCCTGAGCGCATTCTGCCTGCCGCAGTGGAGTTTGTTGATATTGCAGGATTAGTGGCGGGCGCCTCAAAAGGCGAAGGTCTTGGCAATCAATTTTTGGCCAATATTCGGGAAACTGACGCTATTACCCATGTGGTGCGCTGTTTTGAAGATCCTAACGTGATCCACGTCGCAGGCAAGATTGATCCGATTGCTGATATTGGTGTCATTGACACTGAGCTAGCACTCTCTGATTTGGCGACAGTGGAAAAGACACTCAACCGTTCTACTAAAGCTGCAAAGTCAGGTAACGATAAAGAGGCTGCTGCTTTGGTGGCAGTCCTAACAAAAGTTCAATGCCATCTAGACTCTGCTTTACCGGTGCGCAGTATGAATTTATCTGATGACGAAAAACTCCTCATTAAGCCCCTGTGCTTGATTACCGCCAAGCCTGCGATGTATGTGGCTAACGTAAAAGAAGATGGCTTTGAAAATAATCCTCATCTTGAGGCTGTCAAGCAACATGCTTCTAAAGAAAAAGCCCCGGTTGTGGCTGTATGTGCAGCGATTGAGGCTGAAATTGCCGATTTAGATGATGCAGATAAAACGGAGTTCTTGGCTGATTTAGGCATGGATGAGCCAGGCCTAAATCGTGTCATCCGTGCGGGTTATTCATTATTGGGTCTACATACTTATTTCACGGCAGGTGTTAAAGAAGTACGCGCTTGGACTATTCACCAAGGCGATACTGCTCCACAAGCCGCTGGTGTGATCCATACCGATTTTGAGCGTGGTTTCATTCGGGCGCAAACTATTGCTTATGATGACTTCATACAATTTAAGGGTGAGTCAGGCGCTAAAGAAGCCGGCAAGATGCGCGCTGAAGGGAAAGAGTATGTTGTAAAAGATGGCGATGTCTTGAACTTCTTGTTCAATGTATAAATCTTGACGCATTACTCGTTTGAGCTCTAAATAAAAAAGCCCTTCTTGAAGGGCTTTTTAACAATGAAATTCAAAAGCAGCCTAGGAAAATAGTTCGCTGAGGGCGGCGCCAGGATCGGGTGAGCGCATAAATGCTTCGCCAACTAAGAATGCATTTATATGATTAGCACGCATGAGTTGAACATCTGCGCGACTCAGTATTCCCGATTCAGTGACTAATATTTTATTGCTTGGAACAGAAGGTAGGAGCGAGAGAGTAGTTTGTAGTGTTACTTCAAATGTTTTAAGGTTGCGATTATTGATTCCTAGCAATGGGGTCTTGAGTTCTAGCGCTTGATCAAGTTCAGCAGCGTTATGCACCTCCACTAAGACATCAAGACCTAATTCATGAGCGCAAGCTTCAAGCTCTTTCATTTGGTTTAACTCAAGACAAGCCACAATCAGCAAAATAGCATCCGCACCAATCGCTCGCGCTTCATAAACTTGGTAGGGATCAATCGTGAAATCTTTCCGCAATACTGGAATGCTGCAAGCATCACGCGCTTGCTGAAGATAGTCATTACAGCCTTGAAAGTAATCGACATCCGTTAAGACGGATAAGCAGGCTGCACCATGTTTTTCATAGGACTTAGCAATGTTGGCTGGAATAAAGTTCTCACGCAAAATACCCTTACTTGGGCTTGCTTTCTTGATTTCGGTGATCACACCAGCCCTACCTGCTGCGATTTTCTGCTCAATGGAACGAATAAAGCCTCTAGGCTTTAACGCTGTATCTTGATTATTTGCCTGCGCTTGATCGCGTTGATTTGCGAGCGAGAGTTGTTTTGAGTTTTGTGCAATCTCTATCTTCTTAGTTGCAACAATTTTTTCGAGAATATCGCTCATGAACAGTGATTTATTTAGATTGAGTTGCTGCAACGAAGGCATCTAATTTTTGCCGGGCAGCGCCTGATGTAATGGCAGCTTTAGCTTTTGCAATACCGCTGGCAATATCAGGGGCAACGCCAGCTACATACAGTGTGGCGCCTGCATTAAGGCAGACAATATCACTTGCTGCACCAGGCTTATTGTCGATGACATCAAGCACAATGTTCTTGGATTCTTCAGCATTAGCAACCTTGAAACTACTCGTGAGAGCGGTATTTAATCCAAAGTCTTTTGGATGAATTTCATATTCACGCACAAGCCCGTCTTTAAGCTCGCCTACAAGAGTAGGGCCTTCAAGTGAAATTTCATCAAGGCCATCACGACCATACACTACTAAAGCATGTTCCATGCCGAGTGCCTCTAATACGCGCGCCTGAATGCCAACGAGATCTGCATGGAATACACCCATCAAAATACGTTTAGCATCTGCTGGATTAGTTAATGGTCCCAGGATATTAAAAATAGTGCGCACACCCAATTGCTTACGAATCGGTACAACATTTTTCATGGCAGGGTGATGATTCGGTGCAAACATGAAACCAGCGCCAACTTGAGAGATACACGCTGCCACTTGCTCTGCGGAAAGCGCCAGATTAACGCCAAGCGCCTCTAATACGTCAGCGCTACCAGACTTACTGCTTACGCTGCGATTGCCATGTTTAGCAATTTTTGCACCTGCTGCCGCTGCAACAAACATCGCTGCAGTAGAAATATTGAATGTATGGGCTCCATCGCCACCAGTACCCACAACATCAACTAAATGAGAGCGGTCATCCACATAAACCGCAGTAGCAAACTCACGCATCACTTGTGCGGCGGCTGCGATTTCACCAACGGTTTCTTTTTTAGTACGTAGAGCAACTAAGAGACCAGCTACAAGCTCAGGCGACATTTCGCCACTCATGATGAGGCGCATCATTGCCGTCATTTCATCATGGAAGAGTTCGCGATGTTCGATGCAACGTTGGAGGGCTTCTTGTGGAGTAATGGGCATGACGTTTTTATATGTTTGCTGAGTTATTTGTTTTCTAGAAAATTCTTGAGCAGGGCATGACCATGCTCAGACAGAATCGATTCTGGATGAAACTGAACACCCTCCACCGCTAACTCTTTATGACGCACACCCATGATCTCTCCATCAGAGGAGGTGGCAGTAACTTCCAAGCATGCTGGCAAAGAGCTTTTTTCAATTGCCAAAGAGTGATAGCGAGTGACCTTGAATGGGTTTGGTAGGTTTTTAAATACACCAACGCCAGTGTGATGAATGCTATCCGTCTTGCCGTGCATTACTTTCTGAGCGCGAATTACCTTGCCTCCAAAAGCTTCACCAATCGCTTGATGACCTAAGCACACGCCCAAGATAGGAATCTTTCCAGCATATTGCTTGATAGTCTCTACAGAGATACCAGCTTCTGCTGGGCTACATGGTCCCGGTGAAATGCAAATGCGTGCAGGATTGAGTTTTGCAATCGCTTCAACGGTAAGTTCATCATTCCGAAATACTTTGACGTCTTCACCTAGCTCAGCAAAGTACTGCACGAGGTTGTAGGTAAATGAATCATAGTTATCAATCATTAGGAGCATCGAGTCCTCCTTGTACTAAATCGGCTGCTGTTAATACTGCGCGTGCCTTAGCTTCGGTTTCTTTCCATTCAGCTGTGGGATCTGAGTCAGCTACGACACCAGCGCCAGCCTGCGAGTGCAGCATACCATCGCGAATGACCCCAGTACGAATCGCAATTGCTACATCCATATCACCGGAGAAAGAGAGGTAGCCTACTGCGCCACCATAAACACCGCGCTTCACAATTTCCATTTCATCAATGATTTCCATTGCCCGAATTTTTGGTGCGCCCGATAAGGTACCCGCAGGGAAAGTGGCACGCAAAACATCCATATTGCTCATATTGTCTAAAAGATCACCCTCAACCGAGCTCACAATATGTTGTACGTGAGAGTACTTTTCAATAGACATAGAGTCAGTCACCTTGACCGAGCCTGTTTTAGCAATACGACCGACGTCATTGCGAGCAAGATCAATCAGCATGACGTGCTCAGCAATTTCTTTTGGATCTGCCAATAGCTCTTTGGCTAGGCGCTCATCTTCTTCTGGGTTGGCGCCACGGGGACGTGTTCCGGCTAGCGGCCGAATCGTCACAATTTTTTCTGCTGCACGTTTTTCTTGGCGTACTAAGATTTCTGGGGAAGAGCCGACGATCTGCATATCACCAAAATCATAGAAATACATATAGGGCGATGGGTTCAATGAGCGCAATGCTCTGTAGAGCGCAAGCGGTGAATCGGTAAAGGGTTTGCTAATGCGCTGACCAATGACAACCTGCATGCAATCGCCAGCCAAAATATATTCTTTAGTTTTACGAACGGCATCTTCGAAATCTACCGCTTTGAATTTACGAATCAGATCGGTTTTACTGCTTGCCAAAGAAGGCGGCATGTTGACTTGCTTGCTCAGACAGGCAAGTAATTCTTTCAAGCGAGCCTGTGCTTTTTCAAAGCCATCAGTCAAGCTTGGATCAGCATAGACGATGAGATAAATTTTTCCCGCGACGTTATCAATGACTGCCAACTCTTCAGTGAGCATGAGTTGAATATCAGGAACACCCAGCTCATCTGGTAGTGAATGTTTGGCAAGACGTGATTCGATATAACGAACTGTGTCATATCCAAAGTAGCCAGCTAGACCTCCACAAAAGCGCGGTAGCCCCGCCTCTACTGAAACCTTAAATCTTTTGAAATAAGCATCTACAAAATCTAGTGGATTATCTGTATTGGTCTCAACTACTTTGCCATCAGTAAGCACTTCGTTAACGGGTTTAGATGGCGTGCCTACTGTACGAATAACAGTCCTGGCAGGCAGACCAATAAAGGAGAAGCGACCAAAACGCTCACCACCTAAAACTGATTCCAAAAGGTAGGTATTTTTTTTGCCAAAAGCTTGGCTCAACTTGACGTAGAGCGATAGCGGCGTTTCTAAATCCGCCAAAACCTCTTTCACCAGAGGAATGCGATTGAAACCCAGCTTTGCTAGGGCATTGAAGTCCTCGCGCAGCATTAGGCTTTTCCTGACTTTCCTAACTCTGCGCGCATTGCGTCAATGACTTGGGCGTAATTCTCTTGACCAAAAATAGCTGAGCCTGCAACAAAGGTATCTGCACCTGCTTGTGCAACTTGTGCAATGTTATCGACCTTAATCCCACCATCTACTTCAAGACGAATGTGACGACCTGTCTCTGCTTCGTAGCGATCTAAACGGGAACGCACTTGAGCAATCTTTTGAAGAGTGCTTGGAATAAATGATTGACCACCAAAGCCAGGATTGACTGACATGAGTAGTACGAGATCTAGCAGGTCTAAGGTGTGATCCATATGATCAAGTGGTGTTGCGGGATTGAAAACTAGCCCTGCTTGACAGCCTTGATCACGAATTAAATTCAATGTGCGATTCACATGAGGGCTTGCCTCTGGATGAAAGCTAATCAAATTGGCGCCAGCTTTTGCAAAATCAGGAACGATACGATCAACCGGTTCAATCATTAAGTGAACATCGATAAGCGCAGACGTGCCATTTTTATTTGCATAGGGGCGAATGGCCTCACATACTAAGGGGCCAATAGTGAGATTAGGCACATAATGGTTGTCCATCACATCAAAGTGAATCCAGTCAGCTCCAGCCCCTAAAACATCTTGTACTTCCTTGCCAAGGCAGGCAAAGTCAGCCGACAAAATGGAGGGGGCAATCAGAAATTGACGATCAGATGGTGTTTTTTGGCTTTCCATCCCTAGATTCTAGCTTGCAGTTGGCCTTGGGATGGAGCAGAATTCGAGCATGAATCCCCATGAAATCAGCATTACGGTTAAGACCCAGTACCTTCCAGACCAATCTGACCCAGATAATCGCCAATTTGCCTTTGCCTATACGGTCATCATCCGCAATACGGGATCAGCCAGTATTCAGTTGATTGCCCGCCATTGGTTCATTACAGACGGGGACAACGACGTCCAAGAGGTGCGCGGTCTTGGGGTTGTTGGTCAGCAACCTCTATTGCGCTCCGGTGAGCATTTTGAGTACACCAGTTGGGCTACCCTGCCAACGCCCGCCGGAACGATGCGGGGCGAGTATTTTTGCGTAACCGAGGATGCGCAGTTTTTTCAGGCGCCCATCCCAGAATTTGCACTGGTAATGCCCCGCACCCTCCACTAAGCAAGGAACCTTATTTTCTGGAGGCTTACTTTTTGCCTTTGCCAGTCCAAAGGACGATGAATAATAAAAGTCCTAAGGCAATAGCACCCTCAAGGACAAACAGTAGCATTGGGTATTCATCGAGTAAATTGGCAATCATGATTTCTAAAGTTAAATTGTTCCAGACAAGTGTATTCGCTATTGTTCTTGCCAGCTTGCTGGTTGCTTGTTCAACGCCTCCTACTCGAAGTACCGGATATCGATCCAGTGGGTCGGGTGTTGCACCATCCACCTATAGCTCATCCATTGCTAGTTTTAGCCCCGTCTCTTGGCAAGCCTTACCGGGTTGGCAGGAAGATGATATGGCGCTGGCATGGCCAGCTTGGCTCAAGAGCTGCGAGGCCTTGCGCAGACGTAGTGGCGAAATCAACTGGCGCCAAGTCTGTAATCAAACTAACGGTGTCTCGAGCAGCGATGGCCAAGCGATTCGTCGCTATTTTGAAAATTATTTTCAGGCTTATGAAATTCGCAATAGCTTTGGAAGCGAGACAGGCTTGATCACAGGTTATTACGAGCCAGTCATGAATGGTTCGCAAACGAGAACCGGTATGTATAGCGTGCCGCTCTATGCCTACCCCAATGCTTGGAAAAAATCTAAGCCAAATCCAGGACCATCGCGAGCAGAGTTAATGAGCTCAGGAATGCTGAAGGGATCTGAAATTGCATGGGTGCAAGATCCTGTTGCGGCTGCGTTTATGCAAATACAAGGCTCTGGAAAAATTCGCCTTGAGGATGGTCGCGTTCTGCGTTTAGGTTACGCGGGTACTAATGACCAACCCTTTAAATCTTTTGCACAATGGTTGCTTGATCGCAAAGAAATTACACGCAGCGAGGCAACGATGCAGGGAATTTTGCAATGGACCAAGCGTAATCCAGAGCGTGTGAATGAAATGCTCAACGCTAATCCTCGGTTTGTCTTTTTCAAAGAGCTGCCAGGCAATGTAGAGGCTGATTTGGGCCCCAATGGTGCGCTAGGAGTACCTTTAACGAGTGAGCGGAGTGTTGCGATCGATCTTCAGGCAATGCCTTTAGGCGCGCCTGTATTCTTGGCCACCACCAAACCCTTAAGTAGCCAGCCCCTGCAAAAGCTGGTAATGGCGCAGGATACTGGCAAGGCAATTGTGGGCGGCGTCAGAGCTGATTACTATTGGGGATCGGGTGAGGCTGCCGGAGAAATGGCGGGGCGCATGAAACAAAATGGCAAGATGTGGTTATTGTTGCCGCGTTAATGAATGTCACATTAGAAAGAAAACTATGAGCTACAAAACTATTTTGACTGAGGTAGATGGCAAGGTTGCCACCATTACTTTGAATCGTCCTGAGGTACTCAATGCACTCAACGATCAACTAATGGATGAGCTTGGCGCTGCATTATTGAGTTTTGACGCGGATGACAATATTGCTTGCATCATCGTTACAGGCAGTGAAAAAGCATTTGCTGCTGGCGCTGATATTGCATCAATGGCAAAGCGTAACTTGCAAGATGTCTATCGTCACAATTTTATTTCGCGCAACTGGGAGCATATGCAAAAAGTTCGCAAGCCTGTGATTGCTGCGGTATCAGGCTATGCGCTAGGCGGTGGTTGTGAACTGGCCATGATGTGCGACACCATCATGGCGGCCGATAACGCTAAGTTTGCTCAGCCAGAAATTAAATTAGGCATCATCCCAGGCGCTGGTGGTACACAACGTTTGCCACGTGCGATATCTAAAGCGAAGGCGATGGATCTTGCGTTGACAGGTCGCATGATGGATGCAGCAGAAGCTGAACGTTCAGGCTTGGTATCCCGCGTCTTTCCCAAAGCGGATTTATTAAAAGAGGTGAAAGCAATTGCTAAAGACATTGCTGATATGCCTTTATTGACCACAATGATGGTGAAAGAGGCAGTGAATACCGCTTACGAAACTACACTGTCACAAGGCATTCATTTTGAACGCCGTTTGTTCCATACCTGCTTCGGAACAAATGATCAAAAAGAAGGCATGGCAGCATTTATTGAAAAACGCCCTGCCAAATTTACGAATTCTTAATGATTCAATTGCTTAATTTTTTTCTAGGTAGCGTTGAGCTAGTTTGACCCAATAGCTCACACCTACTGGTATCAAAGCGTCATTGAAGTCATATGAAGGATTATGAAGATGGCACGGTCCCATGCCATGTCCTACTGAGCGATGATCACCATCGCCATTGCCTAAAAAAACGTAGCAACCAGGCTTATCTAGCAACATAAAAGCAAAATCCTCTGCACCCATGGTTGGGTCAATCGAGGTATTTACATTTTGCTTGCCAACTAACTCGCTCATCACCTCGCTGGCAAATACGACTTCCTTTTCATGATTGATTAATGGCGGATAGTTTCTTGAGAACTGAATTTCCGCCTGACAATCAAATGCAGCTGCGACCTGATGGGTGATTTCTCGCAAGCGTTGCTCAATTAAATCTAAGACCTCAAGCGTAAAGGTGCGGACAGTACCGCCAATGAACGCACTATCTGGAATGACATTGCTGGTCTCGCCTGCATGAAATTGTGTGACTGAAAGCACGGCTGCGTCTACAGGTCGTTTATTACGGGTAATGATGCTCTGTAGGGCCAGCACTACTTGTGCACCCGTAAGCACGGGATCAGCGCTGTTGTGCGGCAAGGCGGCATGACCACCTTTGCCAGTGATAGTAATTTCAAAAGCATTACTCGATGCCATCATTGGGCCAGCAGTCACGCCAAAATGACCTTCAGCCAAACCGGGCCAATTGTGCAATCCAAATACAGCATCACACGGAAACTGCTCAAACAAGCCATCTTTGATCATTTCGCGAGCACCGGCACCACCCTCTTCGGCCGGCTGAAAAATAAAAATCACCGCACCTTTAAAGTCGCGATGATTCGATAAATATTGTGCTGCGCCCAAGAGCATGGCAGTGTGACCATCATGACCGCAGGCATGCATCTTTCCAGGATTACGAGAGGTGTGCGCGAAGTTGTTGTGTTCCTGGAGTGGGAGTGCATCCATGTCTGCACGCAAACCAATCATCTTACCTGCGCCTAAATCTCCATCTAGTCGTCCAACCACCCCGGTTTTGCCCATGCCACGAAAGACAGTAATGCCCCAGCTTGATAAAGCTTCTGCAACAAGATCAGCTGTGCGGTTTTCTTCGAAACGCAATTCAGGATGAGCATGAATATTGCGACGAATATCTTGGATTGCTTCTGTGGATGCGACGATTTCAGGAAGTAAATGCATGCCTTTATCTTATCTGAAAGTGGCTCTAGGCGCACCCTAGCTGGGCTTAATGGGGCGATTACAGATAGCTATGAATGTATTTATGCATTGGGTAGTTGAATGTGCTGTGCAGCAAATTCGAGCGCTTCTACAGAGTAGGGGCTGTTATCAGGCTTTTGAATTGCAGCGGGCAATTGAGGGATCAGCCCTAAAAAAGGAGCATCTATCTTAGATTGCAGCGATTCGATATTTTCAGTGAGTAAATGCATTTTTTGAGAAAGGGTATTCGCAACCCAGCCAGCAATTTTTAAGTGGCGCACCTTGATTGCTTCTATGGTGAGTAAAGCATGATTCATGCAGCCTAATTGCATGCCTACAACCAGAATGACCGGTAAATTGATTCGCTCTGTGAAGTTTCCCAAATCTTCATGATCATTTAGTGGGGTTAAAAAGCCACCAGCCCCCTCCACCACTACACAGTTGCTTTGCTTCTGAATCTCACTGTAAGCTTTCATCATTATGTCAAGCTCAAGCTGAATATTTTTAGATTTGGCAACTAAGTGGGGTGCTGCTGGAGTATCTAAAACATAAGGACATAGAGTTAGTTGACCTGGGGCTAAATTCGAAGCGATACGTAAAGTCTCTACATCTTCATTGAGCCATTGACCTTCATTGCTTTGATAGGTACCAGCAACCACAGGCTTAAAGCCAAGAACATGTTTACCTTGCTTACGCAATTTGAGAATCAAGGCGCCGCTGACTAGCGTTTTGCCAACTTCAGTATCCGTGCCGGTAATAAAGAACCCAGGATGTTGATTCATCAAAGACTCTTTTCAATCACTTGTTGTTCGATTGACTGTAGTGTGTTGATCAGGGCGCGCAGATCATCTTCGCTATGGTTTGCAGAAAACGTAATACGCAAGCGTGCACTGCCTACGGGAACGGTGGGAGGCCTAATTGCCGGAATCCAATAGCCTGCATCATCCAATAACTGAGCCGCTAATAAAGCATTGGCATTGCTACCAAGAATTAGTGGCTGAATAGGTGTGCTTGAAGAAATCTTTTTCCATGCTGAGAAATGCATTTCTTTTTGCCAGATATCAATCAGTTTATCTAAGTGAGTGCGACGTTGTTTGCCTTCGTCTGTTTCAATGATCTCTAGGCTTTTGAGAAGTGCATGGGCAATCGCAGGGGGCGTAGCTGTGCTGTAGATATATGGACGACCCTTTTGAATCAGCCACTCGATAAAAGAGTCTTGTGCGCAGATAAAAGCACCACTGACGCCAGCAGCCTTGCCTAGTGTGCCGATATAGATGATGCGATCCGAGCAAATATTCTTTTGCTCCAAAATACCATGACCCTGTTTACCTAGCACTCCAAATCCATGAGCATCATCTACCATCAAGAGGGCATCGTATTGCTCAGCAATAGCTAGCAGTTCTTTGATAGGCGCGAGATCACCATCCATACTGAACACGCCATCAGTCACAATCAATTTAAAAGGCCTGGCATCCTTTTTGATTGTTTCAATTAAAGAGTCTAGTTGTGTGTGATCAAACAGCGTCACTACAGCGTTGGTTTGTGCGCTCGCTAAGCGAACACCATCAATCAAAGATGCATGATTGAGTTTTGCTGAATAAATACTGGCATTACCCGGAGAAGCAAGCCTTACCAAGCCAGTAATAGCCGTGAGGTTTGCAAGATAGCCGGTACTAAAAAATAATGTACGCGGCTTAGGAATGTGGTGGCTCTGAAATGCAGCCAGTCTTTTTTCTAGTAGCTCATGGGCAATGCTATGGCCACTGATGAGGTGGGAGGCACCACTTCCTACGCCGTATTTTTGAGCGCCCTCAGACCATGCATTGGCAATCTCAGGGTGGTTTGCAAGACCAAGATAGTCATTACTACAAAAGGCTTTCAGTTCTCGTTCTTCTATCAATACTTTGGAATCACAAGGGGATGAAGTAATACGCAGCTTGCGCTTAAGTAATTGCAGATCTAAATCTGCAATTTGCTCTTCTGCTAATTTGAGCGCATTAAAAGATTTAGACATTTACAGCCTGATTGAGTGCACGTTGTACTGACTGACCCATTTGCTCAGTTTCTTGTGCAGACAAAATATAGGGAGGCATTACATAAACGGTATTACCAATTGGTCTTATCAAAATACCTTCATTCAAACTCTTTGCAAACATCTCGCGAGGAAAAGCATTGGCATTTGTGAGCTTAGAAGCTTTGACATCAAACGCCAAGATCATCCCTTGTTGGCGCCAATGCTCAATGCGGGCATCTGATTTAGCCCAAGCAAATGCATTGGCTAAATCTTGTGAGCGAATCATATTTTTTTCAAGAACTTGTTCTGTTTCAAAGAGCTCGAGACTGGCCAGCGCTGCTGCGCAAGCCAGTGGGTTACCGGTGTAAGAATGCGAATGTAAGAATCCATGCTTGGTTTGATCGTTGTAAAAGGCTCGATAAATTTTATCGGTAGTCATGCAAAGCGAGAGGGGTAAATACCCTCCGCTAATTCCTTTGGAGAGCGTTAAAAAGTCAGGCCAAATTCCAGCATGTTCGCAGGCAAAGAACTTTCCGCTGCGACCGCATCCTACCGCGATCTCGTCCGCAATTAGGTGGACTTGATAGCGTTCACATAAATCTTTAATGAGTCGTAGATATTCGGGGGAATACATCGCCATTTGGCCAGCACATTGCACGAGCGGTTCAATAATGATTGCGGCAATCTGTTCATGCTCTTTTGCAAATAATTGCTCGAGCTCATTCGCTGCCTGTCTTGCAACATCCTCTGCGCTTTCACCATTTTTTGCTTTACGCACATCGGGTGAGCTTACTGTGTAGACATCCTGCAAAAGCGATCCGTAAGCCTCTCGGAAAATCGCAACATCGGTAACCGCAAGTGCACCAAGCGTTTCTCCGTGATAGCCATTTTCAAGACAAACAAACTTTTTCTTTTGTGGTTTGCCATTGAGTTGCCAAAAGTGGTGACTCATCTTTAATGCAATCTCCACTGCGGAAGCGCCATCAGATGCGTAGAAGACGTGACCTAAATTCCCTTTGGTCAGTATTGCTAGTTTTTCAGACAACTCTATTACTGGAGGATGTGTGAAGCCGGCAAGCATGACATGCTCAATCTTTTCTAGTTGTCTAGTGATGGCTTGATTGATGTGAGGGTTCGAGTGTCCAAAGAGATTGGTCCACCATGAGCTGATGCAATCGAGTAGGGCATTTCCATGCTCGTCATAAAGCCAGGCCCCTTTGCCTTTAGTGATCGCCACCAGCGGAAAAGATTCATGATGCTTCATCTGGGTGCAGGGGTGCCAAACAGCAGCTAGGCTGCGATCTACTAAGCTAGTTTGATTTAAATCAGAAATAACCTTCATGTTTGATATTTGACCACTAGTTTTTCCTAATTCAGGCTTGTATCTGTTATGTTTATGCCTTGGATTGACCTATTTTTTGGAATTTACCGATGCAGTACGCTCAAACCGTAGAAAAACCCCTGACCCAAGTCAAATCGAAGGCTGATTTGCGAAAAGAGCTTGATGTATCTGGTAAGTGGTCGGTTGCTCAGGTTGAGGCCCTATTTGCCTTGTCTTTCAATGAGTTGATGCTTAAGGCCCAAGAGACCCATAAAGCTTATTTCCCTGAGGGTGATGTGGAGTTAGCCACTTTGCTGTCGATTAAGACTGGTGGCTGCCCAGAGGATTGTGCATATTGCCCCCAAGCTGCTCGCTATGACACTGATGTGAAGGCTGAAAAGCTTATGGGCCTAGAGGAGGTTTTAGAGGCGGCTAAGGCGGCTAAGGCGGCTGGTTCGAACCGTTTCTGTATGGGCGCTGCTTGGCGCGAACCCAAAGATCGTGACATTGAAAAAGTGACCGCCATGATTAAGGGGGTTAAGGCTTTGGGTCTTGAGACTTGCGCCACCTTAGGCATGTTGGAGGCTGAGCAAGCCCAGGCCCTGTCAGATGCGGGCTTAGATTTTTATAACCACAATCTTGATACGAGTGAAGATTTTTATCGCTCCGTGATTTCTACCCGCGACTATCAAGATCGCTTAGATACGATTTCTCATGTTCGTTCAGCAGGCATGTCCGTTTGTTGTGGCGGCATTGTGGGGATGGGCGAATCCCGTGAACAGCGTGCCGCATTTTTGACCCGTTTAGCTAACTTGAGCCCTTATCCCGAGTCAGTGCCAATCAATCATTTAGTGCCAGTTGCAGGTACACCATTGGCGGATCAAAAGCCTCTAGACCCCCTTGAATTTGTCAGAACAATTGCAGTTGCCCGCATCACGATGCCTCAGGCACGCGTGCGTTTATCTGCTGGTCGACAAGAGCTTGGCAGGGCTGTTCAGGCTATGTGTTTCTTGGCCGGCGCCAATTCCATTTTCTATGGTGAGCAACTACTCACTACCGCTAATCCTGAGGCTGAGCAAGACCTTGCGCTCTTGGCTGAGCTGGGCCTCAAGACCAAGCAAAGCTGTAAAGCCGAGGTTTTAGTTTAAGTTTATGGCCATGACCTCGCCCATTGATAAGCTGATTATTGAGTTTGATACCGCCTTGCGATCTGTCTTTGGTGGGGCAAATGCTGGGCGACCAACACCAGGGTCAGCAGTGACTCCAAGCCATTCTTTGGATGCAGCGGAACGTAAACATGCTGCAGGTCTCATGCGCGTCAATCACGTTGGCGAGGTGTGCGCGCAGGCGCTCTATCAATCACAAAAATTAGTTGCCAGAAATCCGCAAATTCAAGAGATGTTCAATCATTCCGCTCAAGAAGAAATGGATCACTTAGCATGGTGCGAAACTCGCCTGCAAGAGCTTGGCTCGCATACCAGTTATCTCAATCCATTATGGTACGCAGGATCCTTTGCAATCGGCTTGGCAGCTGGCTTAGCGGGTGATCAATGGAGTCTAGGTTTTGTGGTTGAAACAGAAAAGCAAGTTGAAAATCATCTTCAGAGTCATCTTGAAAAATTACCACCAGAAGATCACCGCTCACGCGCGATTGTTGATCAAATGCGGATCGATGAAATTGAGCACGGACAAGCTGCCTTGCATGCTGGCGGAGTAAGCTTGCCTGAGCCAGTTCATAAAATGATGCAGGCCGCATCTAAAGTGATGACTACAACCGCTTACAAAATTTAAGTTGCCTGATAGTGGTACTGAAGAGTTTGAAAATAATTTTTTTTGATTTATTTTTTACAGATACTGTTTATAAAAACAGTATCTTTATCCATTATCCAGCTCTATAGCTAAGATGTATTCTTAAGTATATTTTCCAAGCCATTGTTTCAAGTAGCTATTTTATTATCACCATTTTATGAACATACGACGCTAAGTGTTTGTAAACACTAGAGAAATTCCCAAAAAATAGCCAAAAACACTTGACCCCCCTATTGCAATCCTCTAAAGTGGGAGGAAGTGTGAAAAAGTGGGGTAAATGGTGTTTCAAGGTGCGTCAGCTCTCAATTTAGATGCAAAAGGTCGGATGTCGATTCCGGCAAAGCATCGTGACGCCCTAATGGTGCAGGGTGACGGCCGTGTCACGCTCACAAAACACCCCGATGGCTGCCTTCTTTTGTTTCCAAGACCAGAGTGGGAGAGCTTCAGAGCTAGGGTTGCGCAACTGCCCATGGACGCTCATTGGTGGCGCAGAATTTTTCTTGGCAATGCTGCTGAGATTGATCTTGATAGCGCAGGTCGTGTTTTGGTCAGTCCAGAATTACGTGCTGCCGCAGGAATCGAAAAAGAAGTGATCTTGCTCGGTATGGGCAGTCACTTGGAATTGTGGGACGCAGCTACATACGCCGCAAAAGAACAGGCTGCGATTGCGCAAGGTATGCCTGAAGCGCTCAAGCAATTTAATTTTTGATGACAGGGTGCTATGAACATAACTCATCGCCCAGTGTTACTGGCCGAGGCGGTGACGGCGCTAGTCAATGGTCCGCTCATTCAGAATCAAAGCGCAACCCAAAACATGCTAGTCATCGATGGAACGTTTGGGCGCGGCGGTCATACACAAGCACTGCTCAAGCAATTACCAGCCTCAGCTCGCATGATTTCATTCGACAAGGATTTGGATGCGATTGCCGTAGCACAACAAATCAACGATCCACGCTTAACGATCGTGCACGACAGTTTTGCGCAGATGGATCAGTACGCAGCACCAGAATCAGTCGATGGAATTTTGTTAGATCTGGGGATCAGTTCGCCGCAAGTGGACGAAGCGCACCGGGGATTTTCTTTTCGGCGCGAAGGTCCACTCGATATGCGGATGAACACCAATCAAGGTTTGACGGCTGCAGAGTGGTTAGAGCAAGCACCGCAGGAGGAAATCACGCACGTGATTAAGACTTACGGGGAAGAGCGTTTTGCATTTCAAATCGCAAAGGCGATTGTGGCTAAGCGAGAAGAGGGCCTGTCGCCGCAAACGACTACGCAATTAGCAAGTCTCGTTGCAGGTGTAGTGCGTACCCGCGAGGCTGGACAAGATCCTGCCACTAGAACTTTTCAGGCCTTGCGTATCTTTATCAATCGTGAGCTGGAAGATTTGGAGTTAGGCCTAAAGGCGGCCCTGAAATTATTGAGGCCAGGCGCAAGGCTTGCAGTGATTAGTTTTCACTCATTAGAAGATCGGATTGTTAAACAATTTTTACAGGCTCATGCAAAAGTAGAAATACCTCGTGGGTTACCGGTGCGTGAAAAAGATTTACCCCAAAGTATGATTGAGATTATTGGACGCATAAAGCCCAGTGATGAAGAGGTTGCGGAAAATCCGCGCGCTCGCTCAGCCATTATGCGAGTAGCAGAAAAGCGATTTGGGGCATTCGCATGAATCGCGCAACCTTGACCTTATTAGCTTTGTTATTGCTTTGCGCACTATCTTTGGTCGCTGCGCAGCAACGTGCTCGTCAATTATTTATCGCCCAAGAACGTGCTCAAATTGAAGAGCGTAAGTTGAATCAAGAGTGGTTGCGTTTGGAATACGAGCAGCGCAATCTTTCAAAATCCGCGCGTATACGAAGCGTAGCGCGTAATCAATTGCATATGGCACCGATTTCTCCTGAACGTACTTTGTACATCAAGGAGGCCCCATGAGAACGGTTGGATTTTCAACGACGCCAAACTTAGTATTGCGTCTGCCTATGTGGCGGTCGCGCTTGATGCTATTTCTTTTGTTTTTTGTCTTCATGTTGCTGTTGCTGCGCGCGTTCTGGATTCAAGGTCCGGGTAATGCCTTTTATGAGGCAAAGGGCGTGAGAGGTACACAGCGTGAGTTAGAGTTGCCAGCTAGTCGCGGAAAGATCTTGGATCGCAATGGGCAGGTGATTGCAACTAGCCTTGAAGCAAAATCGGTGATTGCATACAACGATACTGTGCCAGATGACTTAGCTGCGGATAAGGTAAAAAAACTGGCTGGCTTATTGCAAATTAGCGAAGCTGAATTGCGTAAAAAGCTAAAAGACGATCGCAAGCAAGTCTTCTTAAAGCGTCAAGTCGATCCAGAGATTGCGCTACAGATTAAGCAACTAGAAATTCCAGGCATTGGTCTGAATAATGAATATCGACGCTTTTATCCTGAAGGCGAGGCAATGGCTCACGTTGTGGGATTTACTAACGTTGAGGATAAGGGTCAAGAAGGAATGGAGCTCTCTAGAGAAAGAGAGCTTGCAGCTCATCCCGGTCAAAGACGTGTAGTAATCGATCGCCTAGGACGTGTAGTAGAGGACATCGCTATTGAGCAGTTGCCGCAGAATGGTAAAGATTTGCAATTATCGATCGATAGCAAAATTCAATATCTTGCTTATAACGCGGTAAAGAGTGCAGTAGAGCAACATCATGCAAAAGCGGGTGGTGCCGTTGTTCTAGATACGCAGACCGGTGAAATCCTGGCTTTGGCAAATTACCCAAGCTACAACCCAAATGACCGCCGGAATTTAAGTGGCGAGCAACTGCGTAATCGGGTGCTGACAGATACTTTTGAGCCTGGCTCAACAATGAAACCTTTGACGATTTCCATTGCTCTAGAAAAGGGAGTAGTTAAACCAAATACCAATATGGTGATTGGTGCAAAGTATTTAGTTGGACCTAAGCCAATTACAGATTCACACCCTTTTGCTAACTTAACTGTTTCCCAAGTAATTCAGAAGTCAAGCAATATTGGCACTGCAAAGATCGCATTGAATAATCTCTCCGCAGAAGAGATGTGGGATTTTTATACATCAGTAGGTTTAGGACAAGCGCCAAAAATTGGTTTCCCAGGCGCCGTTGCTGGCACAGTGCATCCCTTTAAAAAATGGGTGCCCACTGATCAGGCACGTATCGCTTTTGGATACGGCATTTCTGCTTCACTCTTTCAAGTTGCGCGTGCATATACGATATTTGCGCGCGATGGTGAGTTGATTCCACTAACCATCGAGCGTAGTCCGGGCGTGAAAAATGGTACGCAAGTGCTTTCAGCAAAAACTGCCATTGAAATGCGGGAAATGATGGAAACGGTAACTGAGACTGGCGGCACAGCTGTCAAGGCGCAGACTGAAGGTTATCGGGTTGGCGGTAAGACAGGCACAGCGCATAAGCTTGTTGGCAAGGGGTACGGAAATTCTTATCGTGCTTACTTTGCTGGACTTGCCCCTATTAGCGCACCGAGGATTGTTGTGGCGGTCATGATTGATGAGCCTACTGGTGGTAGCCACTACGGTGGAGATGTGGCAGCCCCTGTTTTTTCTACGATTGTTGGTGAAACATTGAGGGCTTTAAATGTTGCGCCTGATACGAGACCAAATTTAATGGCATTAGATGATAAGAGCTCTACAGAGGTTCGTACTGCTAATGTACAGATACAGCATGTGGTTCTGAAAAGATGACGGTGGCATTGAATATGAAACCCAATCATTTGATTGACCACTTGCACACCCTAGCAAATTCTTCAGCAAAGGTGAGCGCGGATAGTCGTCAGATTGAATCTGGCGATATCTTCTTTGCATACCCTGTTGGCCACGGAAACGCCTTGCGTGATGGGCGCCAATTTATCGATGCTGCTTTACAAAAAGGCGCAGCAGTAGTCGTATTTGACTCTGTTGGCGCTGATGCTGATTATTTAGATCATCCCCAATGTATTGCGATTGAAAATCTTGCAGAGAAAGTAGGTAAGTTTTGCGCCCAATGGTATGGCGAGCCAAGCAAGCAATTACAAGTGATCGGGGTTACGGGTACTAACGGTAAGACCAGTATTACTCAGTGGTTAGCTAACGCATTGGATCAACCGAATCACCGTACAGCAGTACTGGGCACCTTGGGAACGGGTTTTCCAGGTTCGCTGGAGAAGACTGGATACACAACCCCAGACGCGCCAAAGCTACAGACTCAGTTAAAGCAGTTATTAGATGCTGGTGCTAAACAAGTGGCAATGGAAGTGTCATCTCATGCATTGCAACAGGAGCGCGTTGCAGGAACTACATTTCATTGCGCAGTATTTACCAACTTAAGCCAAGATCATCTCGACTACCACGGAAGTATGGCTAACTATGCTGAGGCGAAAGCAAAGTTATTTAGTCAGCCTGGTTTAGAGCATGCCGTCGTAAATTTAGATGATCCTTTTGGTCGTGAGCTGGCGATGAATCTGTTGGCTAGGGATGAACTGAGAGTTTGGGCTTACGCTTTAAATCTATCAGCTTTCAAGGGCTTTGAAAAATTTGGTGACCGTCTACAATGTATTTATGCAGTAGATAGTGTCTTAAATGGCTTTGGATATGATTCTGTTTTCACATACGAAGGTGTGGGTAAAAATTCTCTCCATATTCCTCTGCTTGGCGAGTTTAATTTAAGCAATGCGCTGGCAGTGTGGACAACGCTATTGACGCAGGGCCTCACTCGGGATGAAGCAAGTAAATGTGTCGGTCAATTGCAGCCAGTCATCGGCCGCATGGAGCTCATCTCATTAGGTAAGAGTCAAAAGTCTGAAGGTCCTTTGGCAGTTGTGGATTACGCACATACGCCGGATGCTTTGCAGAAGACTTTGCAGGCATTGCTCCCAATTGCCCAGCAACGCGGTGGCAAGTTATGGTGTGTATTTGGTTGCGGTGGTGATCGCGATAGTGGCAAACGTTCTCAAATGGGTACCGTTGTTGCTAACATTGCCGATCAAATCATCATTACCAGTGATAATCCGCGCTCTGAAGAT
This sequence comes from Polynucleobacter sp. AP-Feld-500C-C5, assembly GCF_018882265.1. Classification (NCBI taxonomy): domain Bacteria; kingdom Pseudomonadati; phylum Pseudomonadota; class Betaproteobacteria; order Burkholderiales; family Burkholderiaceae; genus Polynucleobacter; species Polynucleobacter sp. AP-Feld-500C-C5. The sequence continues at coordinate 37,267 of NZ_JACVOW010000021.1, forward strand.
CCTGAGGCGATTATGGAGATGATTCGTCAAGGAATTCACTCGTCTAGTGCAAATGTGCAGGCGATTGCAGATCGTGCAGTAGCAATCATGGCCGCTATTCGACATGCAGATATAAAAGATGTGGTGCTGGTTGCCGGCAAAGGTCATGAGACTTCGCAAGAGATTAAAGGCAAGCGTTTTGATTTTTCTGATCAAGAGCATATTCGTCTGGCTGCCGGAGGTCTAGTCTGATGATGACGACATTGGCCCAAGTACACACTATGTTGCCCGGAAGTAGATTGCTGAATGTTTCTGATGAGGCTGCAAGAGTTATTGCGCTATCGAGGGTTGGCACAGATAGCCGTCAAATTGATGCTGGTGAGCTATTTATTGCTTTGTCAGGCAAGCGGTTTGATGCCCATGATTTTTTAGTAGATGTTGCAAAGTCTGGTGCTGGAGCAGCACTAGTGAGCAGCGCAGAGAAGTGCCCAGGAAATTTACCGGCAGTTTGTGTTGCGGATACACGCATTAGTTTGGGTGATTTAGCCAAAGCTTGGCGCGCAAATCATGAGATTCCATTAGCTTTGGTTACCGGTAGCAATGGTAAGACTACAGTTAAGGAGATGATTGCCTCTATATTTAAAGTGGCAGCCGGCGAGACTCATACCTTAGTCACGAAAGGTAATCTCAATAATGAGATTGGCTTGCCCTTGACCTTGTTGAAGCTGCGTTCGACAGATCGCCTTGCAGTAGTGGAGTTGGGTATGAATCATCCCGGCGAAACGGCACAACTAGCGGCGATTGCTCAAGCGAATATTGCCCTCATTAATAATGCCCAACGCGAGCATCAAGAATTTATGGCAACAGTTGCTGCGGTTGCTGAGGAGCATGCCGATGTGATCCGCGCTTTACCTAAAGATGGTATTGCTGTGTTTCCCGCAGACTCCGAGTTCACTTCGGTATGGCGTGTAGCTGCGGGCGTAAGAAAGGTGATTGATTTCGCTGTGTTGTCTGCTCAAGCAGATACGAATGCTTCAGTAAGGGGTCGTTTATTAAACAATGGTCTCGTAGAGGTGATTACCGATATGGGATCAGTTGAAATTCAGCTGAATACTCTTGGTAGCCACAATGTACGTAATGCTTTGGCTGCAAGTGCTGTAGCTTTAGCTGCTGGACTTAGTCTTGAAAAAATCAAGCAAGGCCTGGAGGCTTTTGCGCCCGTGAATGGCCGCATGCAGCCTAAAAAGATTCATCCAAATTACACATTGATTGATGATAGCTACAACGCTAATCCAGATTCAGTGCGGGCTGCCATTGATGCGTTGAAGCAGTCTGGAAATATTGCTTGGTTGATTCTGGGTGATATGGGAGAGGTTGGTCATCAGGGTCCTGAGTTTCATCGTGAAGTAGGTGCTTATGCGGCTGAGCAGGGAGTTACTCAGTTATTTGCTCTTGGTGAGCAATGCCAGTTTGCGATTCAAGGTTTTGATGGCGTCGTAAAAACCAATCCAGCATCAAAAGCCATACATTTTTCCAATATAGATAGTTTGATTGCTCAATTAAGAGATGCATTGCATGCACAGAACGCAGGTAGTAATCAGCATCTCAATATTTTGGTTAAGGGTTCCCGTTTTATGCGCATGGAACGTGTAGTACAAGCCTTGTTAGAGGAGGCTAAGACATGTTCATAATTTTGGCGCAATGGTTACAAGAGGATTTCGGCTTTTTCCGAGTAATTAATTACATCACCTTTAGAGCGGTAATGGCGACCGTTACTGCATTGTTAATTGGCTTGGCTGCAGGTCCCTGGGTGATTCGGAAGTTAACTGCATTGAAGATGGGGCAGGCCGTCCGTACGGATGGTCCAGAAACCCATTTAGTGAAATCTGGAACGCCAACGATGGGTGGCGTATTAATTCTCATTGGTATTTTTGTCTCTTGCATGCTCTGGGCTGATCTCAGTAATCGCTTTATATGGATTGTGATGATCGTGACTTTTGGTTTTGGGGCTGTGGGCTGGGTGGATGACTATCGCAAGGTCGCACGCAAAGATCCTAAGGGCATGGCATCAAGAGAAAAGTTTTTCTGGCAAACCTTGATTGGTTTGTTTGCAGCGATTTACCTAGCGTTCTCAGTGTCTGAGGTGAATAACCTCAAGGTATTGCAATTGTTTTATGAGTGGCTCAAAAGTGGCTTTGCTTTAGATCTCCCAGCCAAAACGAATTTGCTAATACCTTTTATGAAAGAAGTGAGTTATCCCTTGGGCATGATGGGCTTCATCATCTTAAGTTATCTCGTCATTGTCGGCAGTAGTAATGCCGTCAATTTGACTGATGGCCTTGATGGCTTAGTAATCATGCCAGTGATTTTGGTAGGCGCTGCATTGGGTGCTTTTGCCTATGTGATGGGTAATGCTATCTATGCCAAATATCTATTGTTTCCGTATATCCCAGGTGCTGGTGAGTTATTGATCTTTTGTGGCGCTATGGGCGGAGCAGGTCTAGCTTTCCTTTGGTACAACGCGCATCCAGCGCAAGTATTTATGGGTGATGTGGGTGCCTTAGCTCTCGGTGGCGCGCTTGGAACAATTGCAGTGATTGTGCGTCAAGAAATTGTTCTCTTTGTAATGGGCGGCATTTTTGTGGCTGAAACGCTTTCAGTGATGTTGCAAGTCTTTTGGTTCAAGCTGACTAAAAAACATTTTGGTGAGGGTCGTCGTATCTTCCGGATGGCGCCTTTACATCACCATTTTGAATTAGGCGGTTGGAAAGAAACACAAGTGGTGGTTCGTTTTTGGATTATCACGATCCTCTTGGTATTAATTGGTTTATCAAGTTTGAAATTACGGTGAACCACAGAGTAAATATGCTGACTATAGAAAATACTTTCGCTAATCCCACTGCCGTAGCTGATACTAGCTACGTAGCCCCACATCGCTTTTTGATTTTGGGTCTCGGCGAGTCTGGCGTTGCCATGGCAAAGTGGTGCTTGCGTAATGGTGCAGTAGTGCACTTAGTTGATACACGCGATCGTTCCCAGTTATCTGAGCGTCAGCTAGCATGGCTTGCCGAGCTTGAGTTGGCAGGATTACAGGCCTCTCAGTTTGGTCCTCTCAGTGATGAACTGCTGACGGATATTGATGTGATTGGTATTAGCCCCGGACTTTCGCCCTTACAAGAGCCAACAGAATCATTCTTGGTCAAAGCACGTAAAGCAAGAGTAGATGTTTGGAGTGAAATTGAATTTTTTGCCCGCGCAATCGCTGCTATATCGCGCATGGCAGTAGATAAGCAATCTAGTTATATAGCTTCAGTGTTGGCTATTACAGGTACCAATGGCAAAACAACTACGACGGCATTAACCGGTCAGCTCTGTGAGCGCGCTGGTAAGAGAGTAGCGGTTGCTGGCAATATCAGTCCTGCAGCACTTGATAAGCTCATGACATGTTTGAATGGTGCTGATCAGATTGAGGATTTGCCAGACGTTTGGGTATTGGAGCTTTCAAGCTTCCAATTGGTTTACACCTATTCTTTAAATGCTACTGCGGCAACCGTTCTGAATATCACCCAAGATCATTTAGATTGGCACGGGGATATGGGCGCCTATGCAGAGGCTAAAGCCAAAATATTTGGCTCTGACACGATATGTATCTTGAATCGCGATGACCCAGCAGTGATGGGTTTGTTGACTGATGAGCAAAAAGTAGAAAAAGCGCTTGTCACTTTTGGTTCGAATCGCCCTGACGAACAAGGTGCATTTGGCATTGAGCACGATTTGCGCGCTGGTGGCATTGATTGGTTGGTATGGGCTGAGGTCGATGAAGATCTTGATCCCAAACCGAAGCGTCGTCGCAAGTCTGCTGCGATTCAAGAGGATGAGCCATTGCGTTTGAGGCGTTTGATTCCTGCAGATGCATTGCGCATTCGGGGTCGTCATAATGCTTTGAATGCGCTTGCTGCTCTAGCATTAGCACGCGCAGCTAATTTGCCGATGAATGTATTGCTCCATGGTTTGCGCGATTACCATGGCGAGCCGCACCGTGTACAAAGTATCGCAATTGTGAATGATGTTGAGTATGTGGATGATAGTAAGGGTACTAACGTTGGCGCTACAGTCGCCGCTTTAAATGGTTTGGGTAGCAACGAAGCTGGTAAGAGAATTTGGCTCATTGCAGGGGGTGATGGCAAGGGTCAAGACTTTAGTCCATTGCGCGAGCCCGCATTACGTTTTGTTAAGGGCGTTTTCTTAATTGGGAAAGATGGTGAAAAGATTGCCCAAGCAATCGGTGGCGATGTCTCTTTTACCAATAGTGGTAATTTAGCAGGGGCCGTGCAAGCGGCTGCAGCAAAGGCGGTCTCTGGTGATTTGGTTTTACTATCGCCAGCATGTGCGAGCCTCGATCAGTTCCGAGACTATAAGGAGCGGGCACAGGTATTTGCATCAGAGGTTGAAGAATTGGGAATGCGTTTTGAAGGGGTTCAGGTATGAACTTTAGAGAAAAGCTATCTCCTGAAAACCGTCTTGGCTTAGATCGCTTTTGGAATTTTTCTAGGGGCGGTATTGATAATTTCCGAACTGGCTTAAGAGACGCAGTCTCTGGCGTAGAGCAAACTCGTTCACGCATGATGGAATATGACCAATTATTGGTGTGGGCAGTGTTATCGCTCATGCTGATTGGTTTAGTCATGGTTTATTCGGCATCGATTACTTTGGCTGATGGTCCTAAATATGCCAACTACAGTAGTAACTATTTTTTGATTCGCCATTTGATCTCGTTAGCTATCGCTGTTGTTATTGGCATTACAGTTTTTAAGATACCGACCAAGGTTTGGGATCGCTATTCACCGGTCATTTTTGGTTTTACCGTTCTATTACTGATTTTGGTTTTGATTCCTGGCATTGGTAAGGGGGTGAATGGTGCAAGGCGCTGGATATCCTTAGGCGTGATGAATTTCCAGCCATCTGAATTAATGAAATTTGCTGCGGTGATCTTTGCAGCAAGTTATACGGTGCAGCGACAAGAGTATCTACATTCTTTTTCTAAAGGAATGCTGCCAATGGGTATTGCAGTTGCGCTGGTTGGTGGACTCTTAATGAAAGAGCCAGATATGGGCGCCTTTGTAGTGGTTGCCATTATTGCATTCGGTATTTTATTTTTAGGTGGCATCAACGCAAAATTATTTGGGGGTTTGATTCTGGTCGGCTTGATGAGTGGTGCAGCCATGATTGCGCTCTCACCATTCCGGCGTGGTCGTATGTTGGCATTTATGGATCCATGGCAAGTGGATAACGCTGCTAATAAAGGCTATCAATTGACGCATTCGCTGATGGCTTTTGGTCGAGGTGAATGGTTTGGTACTGGTCTAGGCGGAAGTGTGGAAAAACTTCACTATCTTCCGGAAGCGCATACCGACTTCATCATGGCGGTGATTGGTGAAGAACTCGGCTTTGTCGGTGTTGTCGTGATGATTTTCTTGTTCTACTGGATTGTGCGTAGAGCCTTCATCATTGGCCGAACTGCTTTGCAATTAGATCGAAGCTTTGCAGGCTTAGCAGCAAAAGGAGTGGCCATCTGGATTGGTTGGCAGGCATTTATCAATATGGGTGTGAACTTGGGTTTACTCCCCACAAAAGGCTTAACTCTGCCATTAGTGAGTTATGGCGGATCTGGAATTTTGATGAATGCAGTGGCGATTGCGATGCTATTGCGAATTGATTACGAGAATCGCATTCTGATGCGCGGAGGGAAGCTGTGACTAAACCCTCAATATTAGTCATGGCTGGCGGTACTGGTGGGCATATCTTCCCAGGACTTGCCGTGGCTGAATATTTGCGGATATGTGGTTGGAATGTGTCGTGGTTGGGTAATCAAAGTGGCATGGAGTATCGGCTCGTGAAGTCTTGTGATTTTCCGTTTGAAGCAGTTGAGTTTGGCGGTTTGCGTGGTAAGGGCTTGAGGGCCAAGCTCATGTTGCCGATCAATTTGATACGAGCATGCTTTCAGAGCTGGAAGATCATACGCCGTTTAAAACCAAGCGTTGTTTTGGGGATGGGTGGATACATTACTTTCCCAGGTGGCTTGGTGACAAAAATCTTGAAGCGCCCATTGGTGCTACATGAATCAAACTCTGTAGCGGGAAGCGCTAATCGTGCGCTGACAAAAATTGCCATGCGTACCTTAACAGGCTTTCCTAACACCATGGAAAAAGCAGAGTGGGTTGGTAATCCTATTCGTGAAGAATTTGACCATATACAAAAACCAGATCTACGTTATCAGCAACGCCAAGGCCCTTTATCTATTTTAGTTGTTGGCGGTAGTTTGGGGGCAGCAGCGCTAAATGAAAATATTCCAGCTGCTTTAGCGTTGATTCCAAAAGATGCTCGACCAACAGTGATCCACCAGGCGGGAGATAAGCATTTAGTCGATTTACAAAAACGTTATGCGGAGTGTGGCGTTGAGGCTGATATTCGTCCGTTCATTGACGATATGCCAACTGCGTACGCGCAGGCGGATTTAGTGATTTGTCGATCTGGTGCAATGACAGTTTCAGAGTTGGCAGCATGCGGTGTAGCTTCTTGCTTGATTCCCTTCCCCTATGCGATTGATGATCATCAAACCGCTAATGCTAAATTTTTATCAGATGCTAATGCAGCAGTCCTGTTACCTCAGCAATATCTCAATCCTCAGGATTTGGCTTTGATGATTCAAAACTTCAATCGTGGTGATCTTCAAGAAATGGCCTTGCGTGCTCATGCATTGGCTAAGCCACATGCAACTCAGCGCGTAGCTGAAGTGTGTGCTGATTGTGCGGGGGTGGGCGTATGAAACATATCGTTCAACAAATTCATTTCATTGGTATTGGCGGCGCAGGTATGAGCGGTATCGCCGAAGTACTTTTGAATTTAGGCTATCAAGTCTCGGGCTCTGATTTGGCCGAGAGCGTTACAACAAAGCGCTTAAAAGACTTGGGCGCGGTGATTCATATTGGGCATGACCCAAAAAATGTAGGTACTGCAGAAGCGGTGGTTATTTCTACGGCAGTAGCTGGGAATAATCCTGAGGTATTGGCTGCACGCGCAGCGAAAATTCCTGTGATCCAGCGTGCTGTGATGTTAGGTGAGTTAATGCGTTTGAAGCAAGGTATTGCGATTGCTGGCACGCATGGCAAGACAACGACAACAAGTTTAGTAGCCTCTGTACTGGCTGAGGGCGGCCTGGATCCAACCTTTGTGATTGGTGGCAAGCTGAATTCTGCTGGTGCCAATGCCCGTTTAGGCCAGGGTGATTTCATTGTCGTTGAAGCAGATGAATCCGATGCTTCGTTCTTGCAACTATTCCCCGCAATGGAAGTAGTGACCAATATTGATGCTGATCATATGGACACCTATCAGCACGATATGGCGAGATTGAAACAAGCTTTCGTGCAATTTATCCAGCGGATGCCTTTTTATGGCGTAGCTGTTTTATGTATTGATGATGCAAATGTACGCGACATCATTCCTTTTGTTTCGCAGCCTGTATTACGCTATGGCCTCTCAGAAGATGCAGACATTCGTGCAAGCAATATTCGTGCTGATGGCACCAGCATGCACTTTACGGTTGAGCGTCGTACTGTTCGGCGTCATGGCAACAAACCTGGACCACTCAATGTGACGCTGAATTTGCCTGGCTTGCATAACGTGCGAAATGCGCTTGCGGCAATTGGTATTGCTACTGAATTGGGTGTTGGCGATGAAGCGATCACAAAAGCACTATCTGAATTTGGTGGTGTTGGTCGACGTTTCCAGCGTTATGGCGAGCTTCCACTTGCCTCTGGAGGTAGTTTTACTTTGATCGATGACTATGGTCATCACCCGGTAGAGATGGCTGCTACTTTAGCCGCAGCACGTGGCGCATTTCCAGGTCGTCGCTTAGTTCTCGCATTCCAGCCACATCGCTTTACAAGAACACGGGATTGTTTTGGTGAATTTGTACAAGTAATTCGAAATTTTGATGCTTTGGTATTAACTGAGGTTTATCCCGCTGGAGAGGCGAAGATTCCAGGCGCAGATGGTAAGAGTTTGATGAAAGCTGCTTTAGCTGAAGAGAAAAATTCGAAAGCACCACTCAATTTTTCCGCAGTGGTATTTGCATCCAATGTTGCTGAGATGCCAGAAAAATTAAGTCAAGTTTTAAAAGATGGGGATGTATTAATTACGATGGGCGCGGGTTCAATTTCTGCTTTGCCTCACACCTTGTCGGAGGCAAAAAATGTCTGAGCATATTCTCAGCGCATGGGGTGGCCGTGTTAAATCAAGGCTAGCAAGCTTAGATGTGAAGTCTCTCGGTCGAGTAGGAGTTTTGCTTGGCGGGCGCTCTGGTGAGCGTGAAATTTCTTTGTTGTCTGGCAATGGTGTGCTGCAAGCCCTTCTATCTAAGGGAGTTGACGCCCATGGCTTTGATCCAGGATTGCGTAATCCGACAGAATTAGTTTCTGAGAAATTTGATCGTATTTTTATTTCCTTGCATGGTCGATATGGTGAGGATGGAACTATTCAAGGCTTGCTAGATCTACTTGATTTACCTTATACCGGTAGTGGTGTCTTGGCATCAGCCTTAGCAATTGACAAGATTGTCACTAAGCAAGTGTGGATTAGTAATGGGCTCGCTACTCCTGAATTTGAAGAGTTAACTGCCAACAGTGACTGGAATGCAGTAGTGAAGCATCTTGGTTTGCCTTTGATTGTGAAGCCTGCTCATGAAGGATCTTCACTCGGTTTAACCAAAGTGCAATCCGTCGATGAATTACCGGCTGCTTATCAATTGGCTGCAGGACTGGACAAGAAGGTTATTGCAGAAACATGCATCATTGGTGATGAGTTGACTTGCCCCTTAGTTGGTCAGGGTAGCAATGCCGAAGCTTTGCCAGTAATCAAAATTATTCCGCCGCAAGCCAATTACGATTTCCATAACAAATATTTTTCAGATGAAACGCAGTATCTATGCCCCACTGGACTTGCTTCAGAGGTAAACGAGCGAGTTCAAGCACTGGCTTTGGCTGCCTATAAAGCACTCAGTTGCCGTACCTGGGGTCGCGCCGATGTGATGTTAGATCAAAAAACCGGTAAACCTTATTTGCTTGAGATGAACACCTCTCCGGGCATGACTTCCCATTCTTTGGTGCCAATGGCTGCAAAAGCTGCCGGCATTGAGTATGCAGATTTAGTTCTTTGGTTACTCAGTCAAACCTTAGAACAAAAAGAAGGTGCCCTTGCATGAGTAATTTCATGGACCGGTTCGGTGAAATTTTCGGCATGTTGATGTCACCACTCTGGAATCATCCAGATCGGATGCAAAAGCTCAGTCGTTTCTTAATGAGTTGCTTCGTATTAATGATGGTGCTAGGGGCCTTGGTGTGGCTTAGTCAGCGCCCCGTATTTGCGCTAAAGCAAATTCAGATTGAACCAGTTGCTGGTCAAACACTAAAACACATCAATAAAGCTATTGTGAAGCGGCAGGTTTATGAAACTGTGCAGGGAAACTTCTTTAGTGTGCGTCTTGAGGAAGTAAAGCGCGGCTTTGAAAGTATGCCGTGGGTACGACATGCCAATGTGCGCCGAGTTTGGCCTAACGGCCTGATTGTGAGTATTGAAGAACAGAAACCATTTGGTACATGGGGCGGTTCCGATAGTCATGTGCTGATTAACAATCACGGAGAAATTTTTGCTGGTCGCGTTTCTGAGATTAGTGATGACATTCGATTGGTCGATTTCTATGGTCCGGATGATGCGAGTAAGGAAGTGATGAGTCTTTATGAGCGATCCAATAACTGGTTTAAACCTTGGGGTGCTGAGGTTGTCGGTCTTGCCTTGACTGAGCGCTATGCCTGGCATATCAAGCTATCCAACGGCATGAGAGTCGAATTTGGGCGTGACGAAGAGAATTCAGACAAAACATTAACGGAAGAGCGTATTGCGCGTCTTTTTAAGTATTGGCCACAAGTGCAAGAAAAGTGGGCTAATCGAATTGATGCCGTGGATTTACGTTATCCCAATGGTTTTGCAGTTCATCTGGCGTCTGCAAGTGTGAAAAAGAATGATGTTGATGGCAAGAAAAGCGAGTTGAAGCAATGAAGGAATGGGAATGAGTAAAGACAATCGCGACCTATTGGTTGGTTTAGATATTGGAACCTCCAAGGTGGTTGCCTTAGTTGCTGAATTAGCACCCGATGGCAAATTTAATGTGGTGGGTATTGGTCAAACTTCTTCAAAAGGGTTGAAGAAGGGCGTTGTCGTCAACATTGAAGCTACTGTTCAATCGATTCAGAAGGCTTTAGAAGAAGCCGAGATCATGGCTGATCGTCAAATCGTTCAGGCCTTTACGGGTATCGCAGGTAACCATATTGTGAGTTTCAACTCGAGCGGTATGGTGGCTATCCGCGATAAAGAAGTTACCGCAGGTGATGTGGAGCGCGTTCTAGAGACAGCCAAAGCAATCAACATTCCAACGGATCAACAAATTTTGCACATTCTTGTTCAAGAATTCATTATCGATGGACAGGAAGATGTTCGCGAGCCGATTGGGATGAGCGGCCTTCGCTTAGAAGTCAAAGTACATATTGTCACGGGTGCCGTAAGCGCCGCGCAAAATATTGTGAAGTGTGTACGTCGCTGCGGTCTTGAAGTCAATGACCTCATTTTGCAGCCTTTGGCCTCGAGCCTTGCAGTCTTAACTGAAGATGAAAAAGAGCTTGGGGTTGTCTTGGTGGATATTGGTGGCGGCACAACCGACATTGCAATCTATTGCCAAGGATCGATTCGTCATACAGCGGTAATTCCTATTGCTGGTGATCAAATCACCAATGACATCGCGATGGCATTACGTACGCCAACAATTGATGCCGAAGATTTAAAGATTGCTCACGGTATTGCACGTCAAGAAATGGCCGATCCAACCGCCATGATCGATGTCCCTGGTATGGGTGATCGTGACCCACGGCCAATGTCCAAACAAGCTTTAGCTGCGGTGATCGAGCCGCGGGTTGAAGAGCTATTTACTTTGGTTAGAGGAGTTGTGCGTGATTCTGGCTATGAAGACATGGTTTCTTCTGGAATTGTTTTGACTGGCGGTACTTCATTGATGCCAGGAATGGTTGAGCTAGCCGAGCAAGTGTTCTTAAGACCGGCTCGTATTGGCACTCCAGAATATCGCGGTCATTTGCATGAGGTCTTACGTAGTCCGAGATTTGCTACCAGCATCGGTTTATTAATGGAAGGTCAGGTGCAGTTATTGCGTGGCCGCCGTTTTTCTCAATCAGGCGCGTTGCAAGGTGTGATGTCACGCATGAAGGAATGGTTTGCAGGAAATTTTTAAGTTTTTCGTCGTCGTCAATGTAGTCCGTTTTTTACCTAGGAGGGTATATGGAATTTGAAATGTTAGATCAAGAAACAGCCGGTAAAACCATTATTAAAGTGGTTGGAGTCGGTGGGGCTGGTGGTAATGCAGTCCAGCACATGATCCGTCGCGGTGTCAATGGCGTAGAGTTCATTTGCATGAACACCGATGCTGGCGCATTACAGCGCTCTGAGGCATCTGTGAATTTGCAACTGGGCTCTAGCGGATTGGGTGCGGGCGCTAAACCAGAAATTGGTGCAGCTTCTGCAGAAGAAGCGCGTGCACGCATTGCTGATGTATTGCAAGGTGCACATATGGTATTTATCACTGCTGGTATGGGTGGCGGCACTGGAACAGGTGCGGCACCTATTGTTGCTCAAGTGGCAAAAGAAATGGGCATTCTGACCGTTGGTGTGATTAGTAAGCCATTTGATTTTGAGGGCGTCAAGCGCTTGAAAGTAGCAGAGAATGGGGCAGCCGAACTTGAGTCCTATGTGGATTCATTAATTGTGGTGCTCAATGAAAAGCTCTTTGAAGTGATGGGTGAAGACGCTGAGTTTGATAAGGCCTTTGCTTGTGCCGATGATGTATTGCACAACGCTGTTTCTGGTATTGCAGAAATCATCAATGTTCAAGGCTTAATTAACGTTGACTTTGAAGACGTGAAGACTGTTATGGGCGAGCAAGGCAAAGCAATGATGGGAACCGCAACGGTTTCAGGTATGGATCGTGCCCGCTTGGCTGCTGAAGCTGCAGTTGCTTCTCCACTGCTTGAGGGGGTTGATTTATCTGGTGCTCGCGGCGTTTTGGTCAACATTACTGCCAATCGTTCATTGAAGTTATCTGAAACACGTGAAGTCATGGCTGCTATTCGTGGATATGCTGCTGATGATGCAACTGTGATCTTCGGAACGGTATATGACGAGAGCTTAGGTGATGCATTGCGTGTCACGGTAGTTGCTACGGGTTTGAATAATCCACAAGCCCGCCAAAATCACCAACCAGAAGTGGTGTGGAGACAAGCGACTGGTACGCATGATGCAATGCCAACGATGGCAGATCTCAATAGCTTTGCTCCTGCTAGTGCATCAGCAGCGATGAGCAAGGTTAGCTTAGATTCTGCTTTGAGTACTAGCGCAGGTATGGCTTTGACAGGTTCTGGTAGTGCGCCTGCAACAGCTGCGCAACCAGCAAGCAGCGGTGTTGATTACAGTCAGTATGATTTGCCACGAGTATTTCGTAGCTCTCGTGAGGCAAGCGCTGCACCGACTTTAGGTGCCGATAGCTCCCCTCAAGCAAAGACCTTGCTTGATAAAGGGGCTGATTACTATGAAATCCCTGCTTTTTTACGTAAGCAAGCAGATTAATTGACTGCTTAATACAATAGGTCATTGCGAAATGCCAGCGCGGCGCCCCTCCGGACGACGAATCCCGCGCTTGCGTTGGCATGCTTACTAACAATCACCTATTGGAGACATCATGATTGCTGTTGGACAAAAATTACCAAATGCTACTCTTTATGAATTTTTTAACGAAGAGACTGAAGGCTGTGCGTTAGGGCCTAATGCTTTTGAAGTTGAAAAGCTGATGGCTGGCAAAAAGATTGTGATCTTTGCATTGCCTGGCGCCTTTACGCCGACCTGCTCTGCAAAGCATGTCCCTGGATATGTTGAGCACTACGATGCGATTAAAGCAAAGGGTGTGGATGAGATTTGGTGTATCTCTGTGAATGACCCATTTGTGATGGGCGCATGGGGCCGTGACCAAAAGGTAGGTAAAAAAATTCGCATGTTGGGTGACGGCAGTGCTGAGTTCACCAAAAAGGTAGGCTTGGAGCTGGATTTGACTGCCCGTGGTTTTGGTGTGCGTTCTGATCGCTATGCCATGATTGTGGAAGATGGCGTAGTAAAAACTTTGGAGCGCGAAGCGCCAGGTAAATTTGAAGTCAGTGATGCCGCTTCTATTCTGAAAAAACTGTAATTCAATTGATTAACTAACCGCCCCTGAATTTAGAGACGTCATCATGATGAAGCAAAGAACGATTGCCACTCCGGTTAAAACCGTGGGAATTGGTTTGCATTCTGGTAGCAAGGTGACGATCTCTATTAAACCTGCGCCAGTTGATTCAGGGATTCAGTTTGTCCGTGTTGATACTCCAGAGCAGTCGGTAGTACCCGCAACTGCTTTGGCTGTATGCGATACACGGCTTGCGTCTGTGATCCAAAAAGATGGTGTGAGAGTTTCTACAGTAGAGCACTTGCTCTCGGCTTGTGCTGGCTTAGGCTTGGATAATCTCTTGATTGAGCTTGATGGTGAAGAAGTCCCCATCATGGATGGAAGTGCCGCTTCATTTCTATTTTTGATTGAATCTGCTGGTATTGTTGAGCAAGCGGCTGCTCGTCAATTTGTAGTCATTAAAAAACCAGTTGAAGTACGTGATGGCGACAAGCTTGCTCGCCTTGAACCTTTTTTTGGGTTTAAGTTGGATTTCACAATCGACTTTAAACATCCCGCTGTTGATAAAACGGGTCAGCGATTTATTGTCGATTTTGCAGAGCATGCATATCGTAGTGAAATTGGACGGGCACGCACGTTTGGTTTTGCTCACGAAGTAGAGGCTTTAAGAGAAATGGGTCTAGCACGAGGCGGTAGCTTAGATAATGCGATTGTTTTGGATGAGCACCGTATTTTGAATAACGAAGAACTTCGTTATGAGGATGAGTTTGTGCGTCACAAAATTTTGGATGCGATTGGCGACCTCTACTTATTAGGTCATCCTATTGTGGGAGCTTATGTGGCTGAAAAATCAGGTCATGCACTCAATAATGCTTTATTACGTAAGCTCTTGGAAGATCCCAGTTCTTATGAAATTAGTAGCTTTGCTGAAAATAAGGCCCCTGAGGCTTTCTCTCAAGAAAGCCAACCTTTATTCTTTTGAGTGTTGAATTACTTCGGCTTATGCTGCAGTAATCGCTCTACCGTCTTCCGCAGTTCAGAGTCTGGAGCAAGCTTTTCTAGTAACTCTTCCCATGATTTTTTAGCAATGGCATTAAAACCTTGGGGTTTGCGATGCTGCTGATCGTTAGCGCGAGGTTTTACTTCCCACCCTGCGGGCGCTGGCTTCATTTTGACTTTAATAGCGCTGCATTTCAGCCCTAATTTTGATAACTCATTGATTAAGCTAGGTAAATTTTGTTGCAAACGACTGGCGATGCTGGCACTACTGACCAGTAAAAAGAGTTCATCTTGGCTTCCAGAGTGCCACCCAGCATCAATTTTGGGGCTGAGATGGCCCAAACCCAGTTTATCCAGCGCTATTCCTAAGGCGGACTTGATTCTGGCTAGATCTTCGGTCTTAGCCAGTATTCCCCCAAGACCATTGGATTTGCGTAGGTAATCAAGCCAGTCATAGGCCTTGTGCTTGCGGGATGGTTTAGGGACGGAGTTCATAAAAAATGGGGTTACGGGTGATAAACTCAAGGTCTTCATTTTCTTCAATATCCCATGGTAATCGGTCTTCTTAAAACCCTGGTCGGCAGTCGTAACGACCGCCTCTTAAAACAGTATCGCAAAGTCGTTGCCAAGGTTGGTGCTTTCGAGCCAAGCCTGCAATCTTTGGATGATGTTGCGCTTGCCGCTAAAACTGCTGAATTTAAGTCTCGACTGGCTGCTGGCGAGTCTTTAGATGACATTGCGCCCGAAGCATTCGCAGTAGTGCGTGAAGCTAGCGTACGCGTTATGAAAATGCGTCACTTCGATGCCCAGCTCATGGGTGGACTGGCACTTCACCAAGGCAAGATTGCTGAGATGGGTACGGGTGAGGGTAAAACTTTAACTGCCACACTCCCAGTGTATTTGAATGCTTTGACTGGTAAAGGTGTTCATGTTGTTACGGTGAACGATTATTTGGCGCAACGTGACGCTGAATGGATGGCGAAGTTGTATAACTTCTTGGGTATGAAGGTGGGTGTCAATTTATCGCAGATGGATCACAACACCAAGCAAGAAGCATACGCAGCCGACATTACTTATGGTACCAACAATGAATTCGGTTTCGATTACTTGCGCGACAACATGGTCCAAGATTTGGATCAGCGTGTGCAACGTGGCTTAGCTTATGCGATCGTTGACGAAGTTGACTCGATTTTGATTGATGAGGCTCGCACACCGTTAATTATTTCTGGTCAAGCGGATGATCACACCGATCTCTATATCAAAATAAATGCGCTGCCTTCTCATTTAGAGCGTCAGATTGGTGAAGAGAAAGCGGATGGTACTGGTGTTGAAAAACCAGGTGACTATTGGGTAGATGAAAAATCTCAGCAGGTCTATTTAACTGAGCAGGGCCACGATAAAGCTGAGCAAGTATTGGTTCAGATTGGCGCTTTAAATGATGGCGACTCTCTCTATGCGCCACAGAACATCACCCTGATGCACCATGTATATGCAGCCTTACGTGCACATACTTTGTACAACCGAGACCAACACTATGTTGTGCAAACCAAAGAAGTCATCATTGTTGATGAATTTACTGGTCGATTAATGCAAGGCCGTCGTTGGTCTGATGGTTTACATCAGGCAGTCGAGGCTAAAGAAGGTGTGCCGATTCAGAATGAGAATCAAACCTTAGCAACGATTACTTTTCAGAACTATTTCCGGATGTACGGCAAGTTGGCTGGTATGACTGGTACTGCTGATACTGAAGCATATGAGTTCAAGGAAATTTATAACCTTGAAACCGTAGTCATTCCACCCAATCGTATTAGCCAAAGAAAAGACAAACAAGATCAAATCTATAAGTCTTCTCGCGAACGTTATGACGCTGTTATCAAAGATATTGAAGATTGCTATGAGCGTGGTCAACCAGTATTGGTTGGTACAACCTCGATTGAAAACTCAGAATTAATCTCTGGCTTATTAGACAAGCGTAAGTTGCCGCATCAAGTCTTGAATGCAAAACAACATGCCCGTGAAGCAGAAATCATTGCGCAGGCAGGTCGTCCGAAGATGATTACGATTGCCACTAATATGGCTGGTCGTGGTACCGACATCGTGCTTGGTGGTAATGTGGGCAAGCAGTCCACCTTGATTGAAGCTGATGAGGCTTTATCAGATTCAGAAAAAGCGAGCAAGATTAAGCAGCTTCAAGATGAATGGCAAAGCATTCATGATCAAGTGTTAGCTGCAGGTGGTTTGCATATTATTGGTACTGAGCGCCATGAGAGTCGTCGTATCGACAATCAATTAAGAGGTCGCTCTGGCCGACAAGGTGATCCAGGCTCTTCACGTTTTTTTCTGTCTTTAGATGATCCATTGCTGCGTATCTTTGCTGGTGACCGCTTAAGGTCTGTCATGGAGCGCTTGAAAATGCCTGACGGCGAGCCGATTGAAGCGGGTATGGTGACACGTTCTATTGAGTCTGCGCAACGTAAGGTCGAGGGTCGTAACTTTGATATTCGTAAGCAGTTGCTCGAATATGACGACGTTGCTAATGATCAGCGCAAAGAAACCTATCGCCTCAGAAATGAAGTGCTTGAGAGCCAGGATATTGGCGAGCTGATTGCTAATTTGCGCGAGGATGTATTGCGTTCCGTTTGCTCTTTCTATGTTCCCCTAGAGTCTATGGAAGAGCAGTGGGATTTGCTTGGACTGGAGAATGCCCTAGCTAATGAGTGGGGTCTGGCGGTTGATTTGCAGAAATGGGTTGAGGGCGCGGAAAGTGTCGATGACGCAGAGATCGTGGAACGTGTATTAGCTGCTGCTAAAGAGTCTTATGATGCGAAGGTTGATCTCTCTGGACGTGAATCTTTTGCTGGCTTTGAGCGCTCTGTACTGCTCTATAGCGTAGATACCCATTGGCGTGAGCACTTGGCTGCTTTAGATCATTTGCGCCAAGGAATTCACTTGCGGGGCTATGCCCAAAAAGATCCAAAACAAGAGTATCGCCGTGAAGCCTTTGAGCTATATGGTGAACTTTTGAGCACTATTAAGAATGATGTTGTTAAGAGCATCACGACGGTACAGATTCGTAGTGCGAGTGAATTAGATCGCGCAGCAGAATCGATGAATGAAGATTTAGCTAAGTTAAAAGATCTTCAGTACCAGCATGCAGATGCCGATATGGAAGTTGCTGGCTCTACTGGTGATCGCGGCGCTGCAATTGATATTCAACCAGCGCCAGTCCGAACTGGTCCGAAGATTGGTCGAAACGACCCTTGTTCTTGTGGTAGTGGCAAGAAGTATAAGAACTGCTGTGGTGCATTAACTTAACCATCGCCCTGAATGCGTTAATAATCAAATGGCTCGGCTAATGCAGAGCCTTTTTTTTGGCTATTTTTATTTCAATGCCGAAATGGGAGATAAATTGATATCTCCCCCTGTTTTTGATACGCCTCATCTACAATTATCGGACTATGACAGTTAATTTACCTCTCCCCCAAAAAGCCGATCTGAAGCCTGTTAAAGGTTTTGAGATGGGTATCGCTGAAGCTGGAATTAAGAAGGCCAATCGTAAAGATTTATTGGTGATGACTCTTGCTCCTGGCTCACAGGTTGCTGGTGTTTTTACCTTGAATCGTTTTTGCGCCGCTCCTGTTCAAGTTTGCCGCGAGCATCTGGCGCAAGAGGGTCGAAATGGCGAAATTCGGGCCTTAGTTGTCAACACTGGTAATGCAAACGCGGGCACAGGTGAGCAGGGTATGAAACATGCTTTAGAAACATGCGCTGCTTTGGCCAAGGATCTCAAGATCAATCCAGAACAGATCTTGCCATTTTCAACAGGGGTGATTCTAGAGCCTTTACCGATTCAGAAAATCATTACGGCGCTTCCCAAGGCGGTAGCTAATTTGGGTGAGGACAACTGGTTTGATGCGGCCCAAGCAATCATGACTACTGATACTCAGCCAAAGGCGAGTTCTGTCACGGTTCAAACGCCAGCGGGTCAAGTTGTGTTGACGGGTATTTGTAAGGGCGCAGGAATGATTCATCCCAATATGGCAACCATGTTGGGATTTATCGCCACTGACGCTGGTTTTGCCCCTGGCTTATTGAGCGAACTCACTCGCGAGGTTGCTGATCTTTCGTTTAACGCTATCACGATTGATGGCGATACCTCGACTAATGATTCCTTCATCATCATGGCGACTGGTCAATCCTCAGTACAAATCAAGACGACTAGCGAACCCAGTTACACCATCGTGCGCGAGGCTTTAATTACCCTTGCTAGAAAATTAGCGCAGATGATTGTGCGTGATGGCGAAGGTGCCACCAAGTTCATGACAATTGAAGTGGTCGGTGGCAAGACTGCTGAAGAATGCCGTCTGGTAGCAAAAGCAGTAGCACATTCACCATTGGTTAAAACCGCATTCTTCGCGAGTGATCCTAATTTGGGTCGTATTCTTGCGGCTATTGGCTACGCAGGCATAAAAGACTTAGACGTTAATCATGTCCAAATGTGGCTGGGTGATGTTTGGGTTGCTAAAGATGGTGGGCGCAATCCAAGTTATCAAGAGGCAGATGGTCAAAGAGTAATGCAGGCTCCAGAAATTACAGTCAAGATTGATCTAGGGCGCGGAACTGCTGCTCAAACAATGTGGACCTGTGACTTGTCGCATGACTATGTTTCGATTAATGCGGATTATCGCTCTTAAAGATATCAATCATATGAATGAAAAATTAGACCGTCTTTTAGATCATCTCGAAACCTTTTTACCCAAGCCATTAACTGATGAACAGTGGAAATCTTCCACTGCATTTAGATGGCGTCGTAGAGACAGTATCTTTGGCAGTATTGGATTTTTACAGCCAGTCAAGCATGTGTCTGATATTACCTTTGAAGACCTTCAAAACATTGATCGTCAAAGAGATGCGATTCGGGATAACACTAAAAATTTCATCCAGAAAAAACCGGCTAATAATATTCTGCTTACTGGCGCCCGAGGAACGGGTAAGTCTTCCTTGATTAAAGCCAGCTTGCACGAGTTTGCAAGCCAAGGCCTGCGTCTGGTAGAGGTGGAAAAAGAGCATCTTGCCGACTTGGCCGATATCACGGAGCTTCTGGCTGATCGTCCCGAGCGCTTCATTATTTTCTGCGACGATCTCTCCTTTGAAGATGGTGAGTCAGGCTATAAGGCTATGAAATCTGCTCTTGATGGCTCAGTATCGGCTCAAGTCGACAATATTTTGATCTATGCCACCTCTAATCGTCGTCATTTATTGCCGGAGTATATGAAGGATAACGAAGGTTATGTACACGGAGATGATGGTGAAATTCATCCTGGTGAGGTGGTGGAAGAAAAGATTTCTTTATCAGAGCGCTTTGGTTTGTGGCTCTCGTTTTATCCACCTAAGCAAGATGAATATTTGGCAATTGTGACTCACTGGTTGGCACATTTTGGTTTGAGTGCGGAGCAAATTGCGGCTGCTCGTGCAGAAGCGCTCGTTTGGGCTTTAGAGCGCGGTTCTCGTTCTGGCCGTGTGGCTTGGCAGTTTGCAAAACATTGGGCTGGATCACACGCCTAAGATGGATTGATTCTGGTGAGTGAAATTAATCGACCCGTTACTGAAGTAGCCGCTGGAATATTGCTGGATCAATCCGGTCGCTATCTATTGGGACAAAGACCAGAAGGCAAGCCCTATGCAGGTTATTGGGAAGTACCTGGCGGCAAGATTGAAAAAGGCGAATCTGTTTTCGAGGCGCTGAAACGTGAGCTACAAGAAGAGCTTGGTATCGACATTCATGCGAGTGAAGAATTAACTATCCTCGAGTATGACTATCCGCATGCTTATGTACGCTTACATGTGAGTATTATTCGAGAATGGATAGGTACTCCAAAAGGCTGCGAAGGCCAGTCCCTGTCCTGGCAATTATTAAGCTCAGAAAAGCCTAGTGTGGAACCGCTATTACCAGCCGCTTGGCCAATGCTGGACAGGCTGAAAGCCCTTTTGACCTAGAAGTGGCAGAGCGTCAGCTTGAATGACACATCCTTATTTGCAGGCTGTGATTTTTTATCACGATCTGTTTGCATAAAGCGCACGGATAGTAAATATTTATTGGCGCTAATCTCGGAGAAGATCGTGTCATCTTCTACCGCAACTCGCATCAGCTGATAAATTTTCCCAGAAGGTGCCTGCTGGAATGAGCCGTTATGAGCCAAGACATCTTTTGCTTCACCTGACTGACGTAGTAAGCGTAAAAATAATTGACAGGCATCTTGCCATGGTAACAAGGGGTGTGCAAAATTTTCTAGTAGCTTGCGACGCTCATTCGATGGACTATTTTTCCAAGCATGATAGCTAGGCAAATCAATCGGACTTGTACCGCCGGGAATATTTAAGCGTGTACGAATACTATTGAGCCACTCGCTCTCAGAAATTGCTAAGTTTGGTCTGCCGGTTGATTGATTAATCTTGCTAGCAACAGAATCTATTTCTGCTAGTGTTTGAGAAAGAGTTTCTTGATCTACTTTTTGTGAGGTCTTTAGTCCATTGAGGGCATATTTTTGACGCTCAAATTCTTTTAGTAGTAGTGATTTGATATCGCCACGTGCACCAATATCTCCCAGGTCAAACAACATGGCGATTGCATTGTGATGAAGTTCGGGGTCATCGGAGCGTACGAAATGATTGAAGCGGGCGAACAAGTACTCCAGTCGAAGCATGCTTCGAACTAATTCATTGAAGGGGTATTCGTAGACAATCACAAGCCCATATTCTATGACGAACTGAGCTGTTCTTACTTAATCTGTAGGATTTTTTCGTGCAAATGGTTTGCTTCAGCTTTCAACTTCTCAAAGCTAGCTTGATTCTCAATAACGATATCCGCACTAGCAAGACGATCTTTTCTGGCTGCTTGAGTCTGCATAATTTTTTCCACCTCTGCCCGGGGTAAATTGCTGCGCTGCATCACTCTGGTAATTTGGACTTCTTCAGGGCAGTCCACCACCACTAACTGGTCAATCAGTCCTTGCCAAGAGCCTGATTCAAGCAGGAGAGGAACGACAAAGACTAAGTAGGGCACTCCTTCAGCAGCTAATCGCTTGGCTTGCTTGATAGTTTCCAGGCGGATCAGGGGGTGGGTAATCGCCTCTAAGTTCTTTCTCGCCTCAGGCTTGGCAAAGACTAGGGCGCGCATCTTGCCCCTCTTTAATGCCCCGTCTGCATCAAGATAGTCGGCGCCGAATTGTTCCTTTATAGCTTCTATTGCCACTCCCTTTGGCGAGGTGATCTCATGGGCTATGAGATCCGTATCCACAATCCCTGCTCCTAAGCTGCCCAGTAAATCGCTGACTGCAGTTTTGCCTGAGCCAATGCCTCCGGTTAGACCGATCAGGGGAATGCGCCCCTTGAGTCCGCTTAAACCGGATTGTTCAGAAACCATGTTTGGAGGATCTGTGGCCATAACAACTCAATGATGCCAGCAACAGCCAGGAATGGTCCAAAAGGAAATGCTGAGCGAATAGATTGCTTTTGGTATCGAAGCCAGATGAGCCCCCCAAGCAGGCCGCTGATGGATGCCACTAATAAAATTCCTGGTAAAGCGCTGAGACCAAACCATGCTCCAAGTGCAGCTAGTAGTTTTGCATCGCCCATGCCGACCCCATTTTGCTTTTTAGCCCATCTATAAATGAAGTTGAGCCCCCATAAAAATGCATATCCAAGGAATGTACCTGCAATCGCATTTGGAAAGCTGGTCAATCCTAAATTTGGAAAGTAATTAAAGACTAAGCCAGCGGCAATCATGGGAATAGTCATGGCATCAGGTAGGCGAAAAGTTCGCAGATCGATATAGGCTAGATATACCAAAGCCAAGATCAGCAAGATGCGAACTAAATCAATCATCGTTAAAGCATGCATTAAACGATTTGCCCTAAATTAAATATTGGTAGATACAGAATAATGACTAGTCCACCAATGATGATGCCAATTAGCATGATGAGCAAGGGCTCTAGAGTCTGGCTAAGACTATTGAGGCTGCCGCTGAGTTGAGAGCCTAAAGTGTTGGCGCGCTTACTTAGCATCTGTGCAAGAAAGCCACTTTCTGCTCCAATATGAAGCAATTGCAAAGTCTCAGTATCGAAAAAAGAATGTTTTGGATCAGCCTTTTTCAAGGACGCACCTAATGGCCAGCCTCGGGTCAGGTGTTTAAAAACTTCTGCACTGAGATCATGACTGAGCCAGTGATTAGAGGATTGCGCGGTGACGCGTAGCGCATCAGGGAGTGGTAAACCTGACTCTAGAAGATGGCCCAGAGTTCGACACCAGTAAGTCAGGGCAGCCAAGCGAAGCAATTTGCCCAATAGCGGTATCCGAAAGCTCCATTGGTCACACATTTTTTGTAAGTAAATAGATTTTATCCAAGCAAGTAAGCAGATGAGAGTGCTAGTAAGAAGGCAGGCACAGATTTCTATAAAGAAATGATTCATGATGGACGATATTTGAATGAGTGCTTTGGTCGGCGGCGGTAATTCTGCTTGAAAGTGACCAAAGACATCTTTAAATACTGGCACTACCCAAATCATCATGACGATGACCAATAGAAGCGAGCTGCTTAAGGTAATGATGGGGTAGCTTAGTGCTTGTTGTACTTTGCGCCTTAATTCAATTTGAGCTTCTAGTTGTTGGCAAATAGTCTTGAGTGCAAGCTCAATATCTCCTGTACGTTCACTCACACGGATCAGATTAATGAACTCCATCGAAAACAGATTGTGTTGTGCCATGAGGCTTTGAGAAAAACTGTTACCTTTCTTTAAATGAGCCTGTACATCCCTGAGCCAATGCTGCCAGTCCTTAGGCGCTGAAGACTGAATGAGTTCAATGGCATTCAAGAGGGCTAGCCCAGCATTAAACAAGGTCAGTAATTGCTGAGCGAAATCTAATTGCGATTGCTTGTTTAGTGCCATGTACATACCTCAGTATCTAAGGTGGCTTGATCAATGTTCCCCTTTTTGACATGATGTAATCCAGCTTCAGCCATATTGAGGTAGGGCAAGGATGGGTCAAATAATTGCTGACGACCTAGAACCTCATGTACTCCGATGCGACCAAAGTAACCAATGCCCTTACAAACTCTACAAACTTCAGAGATATTGCCTGCAGTGCAGTTTTTACATTCACGGCAGAGTGTTCGAACTAAACGCTGAGAGCTGACACTTTGCAAACAAGATTCAAGCGATTCTTGATCTATCCCGAGACTTTTGAGTCTAGTGAGTGCAGCTCTGGCATCGCGCGTGTGTAAGGTGCTTAAAACAAGATGTCCTGTTTGTGCAGCCTGAATTGCAAGTGCCGCAGTAGCACCATCCCGAATCTCTCCAATCATGATGACATCAGGATCTTGTCTGAGGAGTGCTTTGATAATGACTGGAAAATCAAGGCCTGCGCGTGGGTGATACGCCACTTGATTAACGCCAGGGAGACGGATTTCGATGGGATCCTCAATCGAACAAAGGTTGCGATGGCTTTGATTGAGTGCGTGCAGGCAGCTATAAAGCGTACGCGTTTTGCCGCTGCCTGTCGGGCCCGTTACCAGTATTAAGCCATTAGGTCTTGCAATCGCTTTTTGAAAAATATGCAGTTGCTCAGGTAGTAAACCCGTTTGCTCTAGGGAGAGTTCCTCAAGACGATTGGGAAGGATGCGAATAACTGCTTTTTCACCATGAAGGGTTGGAAGTATTGAGACGCGACAATCAATGGTGGGTTTTGAAAAATCTAAGCCAATGCAGAGACGACCATCTTGAGGAATGCGTTTTTCTGCAATATCTAAACGCGCCAATATCTTGATGCGCGTAATGAGACGCTCATGCAGTTCGGCAGGGTATTGTGACTGAGCTTGGAGTAAGCCATCCACTCGAATGCGAACTTGAGTTCCTAGGGCGCACGCTTCAATGTGAATGTCACTAGCCCTGGCGTGAAGTGCATTTGCTGCGATTTCATACCAGGTGCGAATAATGAGTGAGTCATCTTGAGAAAGGTTCAATCTTGATCTTGATTGAGGGTAGGACGATAGAGTTTGACAGTCTTCACTCCTTGATCATCAAACTGTACGATTTCCATGACAATGCCAGCAATTTTGATACTGACATCGTGGTCAGGAATCGCTTCAAGGTTTT
This sequence comes from Polynucleobacter sp. AP-Feld-500C-C5, assembly GCF_018882265.1. Classification (NCBI taxonomy): domain Bacteria; kingdom Pseudomonadati; phylum Pseudomonadota; class Betaproteobacteria; order Burkholderiales; family Burkholderiaceae; genus Polynucleobacter; species Polynucleobacter sp. AP-Feld-500C-C5. The sequence continues at coordinate 61,726 of NZ_JACVOW010000021.1, forward strand.
CTAAAATTAGTCCATTTAAAGTTCGTGGCCCATCGAGCGGTAGATTCAAATTCAAAAGACGATTGAGGTCTCGTAAGGATGCTCCGCCACTAGCCAGATAGGTTCCGTCTGAAAGCCAGCGCGGATCGGTTGAGAGGCTGGAGAATGAGGTTGTAAATTCGCCAATGAGCTCCTCCACAATATCCTCAAAGGTAACTAGACCAAGAACCTCGCCATACTCATTCACTACTAGACTTAAGCGTTGCTGGTTGTCTTGGAAAAATTGCATCTGCTGTAATACCGGTGTACCGCTCGGTATGAAGTAAGGCTCATTAACCAAGGATCTAAAGTCCTCATGCTTTAGGTCTGAATCACCCAACAAAGACAAGGCTTTCTTAACTGATAGGATGCCTACAATTCTTTCGGAGTCGCCATCGCAAACCGGTAATTTGTTGTGATAACAAGTTTCTAATTGCTGAACTACTTCATCAATGGGTCTAGCAAGATCCAAAATTTCTATTTTTGACCTTGGTGTCATGACATCATCCACTGTGATGTTCTCTAGGTTAAATAGGTTGAGCAAAATATTGCGATGGTGATTAGAAACAAAGCGATTGGATTCCAAAACCAAGCTACGCAACTCTTCTTTGCTCATCGTTCTACTATCTGAGGATGATTGCAGGCCAGAAACCTTCATCAAACCAGAAACAAAACTGTTAATCAGCCAGAGCAAGGGCTTTAATAAGAAAGTCAGCGGCAGAATGAGCCAGCCGACATTAGAGGCAATCTTTTCGGGAAAGGCGGCGCCAATGACCTTGGGAGTAATTTCGCTAAAGATGATGATCAATAATGCAACTACCAGAGTGGCAATTGATAGAACCAGTCCACTATCACCAAATAGATGGAGAGCAATACCAGTTACCAGAATAGGGAGGATGGTATTGATGAGATTGTTGGATATCAGTAGGACTGATAAAAGGGAATCAATTCGCTTGAGAAGTCTTTCTGCTAGAGCGGCGCCTGCATTACCGCTATTGGCCATGGCGCGTAAGCGATGGCGGTTCGATGACAACATACTAGTTTCAGCCATCGAAAAGAAGCCAGAAAGCGCGAGCAAAAATAGGACTAAGGCAGCCTGGCTATAAAGGGGCCAATCGTCAAAAAAATTGTCCATGGTGTTTGCCTGCAAAAATTAAGGATGATTCAATATAGCAAAGTAGGCTTTCACAAGCCATATTCACAAGCTATAGCTAGGGTAGAAAGGCTTGTAATCTGCCTTACCGAATTATGTGAGAATTATCCCCATGCCCTCCTCTAAAAAATTACCTCTTTCAGAAAGTGCGCGTTATTGCGTCATCGACGCCCCTTTTGGAAAATTGGGGATTTTGACTGAATTAGTCGATGGTAGTCTCATGCTATCGAAGATCGACTACCTGCCAGCTAAAGCCGCTTTATCAAAGCCTCAGAATGAGCTGGCTAAGGAGGTGGCTAAGCAATGTACAGCCTACTTTAAGGACCCACAGTTCCAATTTGATTTACCTATGAAGCCTATGGGTACTGTTCACCAGCAAAAGGTATGGCAACAGATTCGGGAGATACCGGCCGGAAAGGCAAAAACCTATGGTGAGGTAGCTAGCGTTATCAAGAGTGGTCCCCGTGCGGTGGGCACTGCATGTGGCGCCAACCCTTTTCCTTTGATCACACCCTGTCATCGCGTCGTTTCCGCGCAAGGTATTGGCGGATTTATGAAAGAAAATTCACCAGGTCTTTTTCGCCAAATAAAAATATGGCTTTTAAAGCACGAGGGAGTGCTTTAAGTTTTAAAGGGCTTTTCTAAGTGGGCTTGATGCATTATGAAAAAAGAGCTTCATGAGGGCATCGCTACCAACAGCTACTTTGGTAAAAGCATAAAAAGCCATTACTGTTTTTCTAGAAAGCTTTACTTCATCTTTGTGATCAAATTGTTTACGAGCAGCTATTTTGGAGAGTGTCATCACTGCTAAGCCAAAAGCTAAAAAACAAAAGCGTCTTACCCCAGCCTCTTCCTTTGGAATTAGAAGAATGTAACTCATCGAATCTTGAAGTTTTTGATACGCAATCTTGAGCAGCTCAACTTGAGTCATATTGCCTGGCTTCCATGAGACGCCTCGTGCATTGTCCTCGGGCGAGTCTTTGAGAATGTTAGTCATTTGCAGAGCTTGACCAAAAGCAACCGAGAGGGCCTCATGTCCCTGAATATTTATTGCAAACTTAGCAGAGTGATTACTAAAGATGCTTGTCAGGAGTTCGCCAACAACTCCAGCGACCACATAGCAATATTTCTCAAACTCTTGCAGATCCCTTAAACCTGATTCAGTTTGCTTCCCATGAAAATGCGACATGCCTTCAGACATGATGGAAATGCAGTGACTCACTGCCACTTGATCTGCACTAGAGCAAGTATGCAAAATTCTGAGGACGGTTGGGGTATGCGTAATTAAATCAAGCTCATCTTGATTGTCATAGCCCTTTAACTCTTGGAGACAGGGATCGACAAATAACTGTACCGGTAATTTATCCAGAACAGCATCGAGAAATAATTTAGATAATGTTTGCTTAGTCTCTGGGCTGAGGTCTGCGGCATCTTCAATCGTATCGACAATGCGGCAAAGCAGGTAGGTATTGCCAACGACCTTTTCCATCTCTGGTGGTAGCAAGGGGATAGTGAGCGCAAAGGTTCGCGATACCGAGCCCAAAATGGCTTTTTGGTAGGCTAGATCAATATCTAGATTCTCGATAGGGTTAGATTTAGGTGATTGCACCCGTCAATTATGTCAGACGAACTTGCCCTGAATTGGGACTTATTTCCTTAGTAACAAAAGTGACATAGCCATATAATTTCACCAAATTCTGCAAGGAGAAATCAGGCGTGCTGATTTGGTTCGTCATCATTTACTGGGTTATATCGGTTGGCATCGGCCTATGGGCTGCATTGCGCGTAAAAAATACTGCGGACTTTGCAGCAGCAGGTCATAGCCTTCCAATGCCAATTGTGACGGCCACTGTTTTTGCTACCTGGTTTGGATCCGAGACAGTTTTAGGCATTCCTGCCACCTTTTTGAAAGAAGGCTTGGGGGGCGTTGTCTCTGATCCATTTGGCTCCTCTCTTTGTTTGATTTTGGTTGGCCTCTTTTTTGCGCGACATCTCTACAACCGTCGCATGCTCACCATTGGCGATTTCTTTCGGGAAAAATATGGTCGCACTGTAGAGGTCTTGGTAACCCTTTGTATCGTTGTTTCGTATTTGGGTTGGGTTGCTGCTCAGATTAAAGCCTTGGGTTTAGTTTTTAACGTGGTGTCTGAGGGCAGCATTTCTCAAACAGGTGGCATGATGATTGGTGCTGCCAGCGTTTTGATCTACACCCTCTTCGGCGGCATGTGGTCAGTAGCCATTACCGACTTTATTCAGATGATCATTATTGTGATTGGCATGCTGTACATCGGCGGCGAGATGACAGCGCAAACAGGTGGTTTTAGCGTAGTCATTGAACATGCTGCTGCAGCGGGGCAATTTAGTAATTTCTGGCCGGAGATGAATTTGGCATCCATTCTCGGGTTTGTTGCAGCGCTTTGCACCATGATGCTAGGCTCCATTCCACAGCAAGATGTTTTCCAGCGTATTACCTCGAGTAAGAACGTCAACATTGCCGTCAATGCTGCCATTCTCGGTGGTGTGCTTTACTTTATTTTTGCTTTTGTACCGATGTACTTGGCCTATTCGGCGACCTTGATTAATCCTGATTTGGTAAAAGAATACTTAGATACCGATCCACAAATGATTTTGCCAAAACTGATTCTGAATCATGTCCCCATCGTTGCACAGGTGATGTTCTTTGGCGCTTTACTCTCGGCAATTAAGAGTTGCGCCAGTGCAACTCTATTGGCACCTTCAGTGACCTTTGCAGAAAATATTGTGAGAGGCTTTTTCAAGCATCTATCCGATCAAGATTTACTAAAAATCATGCGAATCACAGTGTTGTGTTTTGCCGTAATAGTCACTTTCTTTGCAGTGAATTCTGAGTTGTCTATTTTTAAGATGGTGGAGAGCGCTTACAAGGTGACTCTAGTGGCAGCTTTTGTGCCCCTTGCCTTCGGGGTCTATTGGTCTAAGGCTAATTCTTTGGGCGGTCTATTGGCCGTGGTTGGCGGCCTGACTATTTGGATTAGCTGTGAAATCTTGGCCCCTAATGCCATCATGCCGCCTCAGTTGGCCGGCTTACTGGCCAGTATTGCTGGCATGATTTTGGGTAGTCTAGTACCCAAAGACCTCTTAAAGGCAGTTTAGCTTCAGTATTGCCTAAAAATTAGGCACTCAAATGTGTTGTAGCCCAAAATGTTCTCCTCTAATATGACAGTAATACTAAATTTTCTATTCTTCTGGGGTTCCTATGAAAATCTGTGTGATCGGAGGAGGTGGCGCCATTGGCGGTTACCTAGCTGTCATGTTGGCGCGATCGGGTAATGATGTAACGGTTGTTGCGCGCGGTGCAACTTTAGCGGCAATTAAAGAGCGTGGCTTGGCATTAATTATGGATGACCAACCTGAGCCTTTAGTGGCAGAAGTAAAAGCAGTAGAAAAAATTAGAGATGCTGAAACACCAGATGTTGTGATCTTGGCAGTGAAGGCCCATCAAGTTGAGCCGATTATTGATGACTTAGCTGCGATCATGGGCCCAGAAACGATTTTGATCCCGATGCAAAACGGAATTCCTTGGTGGTATTTCCAAAAACTGGGTGGCGAATTTCAAGACCATTCTGTTGAAACAGTCGATGCTGGCGGTCAAGCAAAGAAGGCCATTAATCCAAACAACATCATTGGTTGTGTTGTGTATCCAGCAACTTTTACTCAAGCTCCGGGTGTGATTCGTCACGTAGAAGGCAATCGTTTCCCATTGGGCGAGCTGGATGGTAAGGTAACTGAACGTATTCAGAAGATGTCTGAGATGATGGGTGCAGCTAGCTTTAAGTCGCCCATTTTGGAGGATATCCGTTCCGAAATTTGGCTCAAGCTGTGGGGCAATATGACATTCAATCCAATCAGCTCATTGACTCACGGCACTTTGGAAGGCATTTGCCAATATCCATTAACCAAAGAATTAGCGCGCAGCATGATGGCTGAAGCACAAACGATTGCTGAAAAACTCGGTGTTACTTTCCGCGTGGATATCGAGCGTCGCATTGCGGGTGCTGAGAAGGTGGGCAAGCATAAGACTTCAATGTTGCAGGACTTGGAGGCTGGTCGTAGTTTAGAAATCGATGCACTCTTGGGCTCAGTAATTGAGTTAGGCAAGATTACTCAGACACCTACACCTTGTTTGAATACGGTATTTGCTTTAACGAAATATTTGGATGAAAACGTGCAGACCTCTAAAGGTAGCTTGGCATTGCCATCGGTATCAGGTTACTAAAAACTTTTAACTCTTTCAGTAAATAAAAAACCCTTGCTACTTAACATAGCAAGGGTTTTTGTCTTGTAGAGAGTCAACTATTCGAAGCGATTATCGAGTCGACCCACGCCATCAATGATGATGCTGACATTGCTACCAGGTTTCATGGAGCCAACGCCTACTGAAGTGCCGCATGCAATGATGTCACCTGCCTCTAAAGGCACATCTTGGGAAATTAGGCTTACCAATTTGGCTGGTGGGAAGATCATGTCTGATATTGGGTAATTCTGACGCTCTTGATCATTGAGAATAGTTTTGATAGTTAATTTGCTTGGGTCAACATCGGTAGTGATGTAAGGGCCAAAGACACCAAAAGTGTTGAAGCTCTTGGAGCGGGTCCACTGTGCATAACCAGGATCACGATTCAGAATCTCAATGGCAGTGACATCGTTAATACAGGTGTAACCAAAAATCGCTTTTGCTGCCTCAGCCTCATCTGCTTCATGGATGCGCTTACCAATCACGATACCAAGTTCTCCCTCATAAACTACTTTTCCTGAATAGGACTTGGGAGCGCGAATCACTTGATTGGTAGCCAGAAAGGAATTATTGCCTTTGAGGAAATACAGCGGCTCGGCAGGTACGGCGTGCTCAAGCTTAGTTACGAGCGCATGAAAGTTATCCACCATGGCAACCATCTTGGATGGGGTGCATGGGATGTCAATGGTGACATCGGCCAATTTCACGGTTTCGCCAGTCGGTTTTGGGTTTTGAAACAAGTCGCCTGAGTACACCGCAATTTGATCACCCTGTACTTGTCCTAAACCACTTTTACCTTGATGTTGAAATTTGAGCCATTGAGCCATAATGAGTTCCTATGAATTAAATATTTGATAATCAATATCTTACAGGGGTGAGTTGATGTCTAAGACTTCTGAGCTCGTTTTTGCACCAGAATTAGATCAGCCCGTTCGTTACATGGAACGCACCCGTAGCTATTATTTGGGTTTGGGATACGAGAATCCCTATGTGTGGGCTCACTATATTGATGCGCCATTTACGCCGCTCAAGAAACCCCTCAATCAATCTATTTTGGGTTTAATTACTACCGCAGTACCCTTTGATGCTAGCAAAGGGAATCAAGGTCCTGGTGCCCCTTATAACGCGGCAGCAAAGTTTTATCAGCCCTATCAACATTCAATAGATGGCGATATCGATTTAAGAATTGCGCATGTCGGTATTGATCGTAAAAATGCCAATATGGAAGATATGCCTTGTTGGTTTCCATTGTCAGCAGCTCAGCAGGCTGTAAAGGCGGGCAGGATCCAAGCACTTTCTCCCCATTTTTATGGTTTACCTACTAATCGCAGTCAACGTCATACTTTCGAGATAGACGCCCCAATCATTTTGGACATGTTGCGTGCAGATCATGTTGAGATCGCTGTTTTGATTCCGAATTGTCCTGTCTGCCATCAGAGCCAAAGTTTATTGGCGAGATATCTGGAGGCAGCAGGTATTTCAACAGTAGTGATGGGTGCAGCAAAAGATATTGTTGAGTATTGTGGCGTTCCCAGATTTTTGTTTAGCGATTTCCCATTAGGAAATGCCGCTGCAAAACCCAAGGATCCCGAGTCTCAGATTCTCAATTTTGAATTAGCACTGCGCCTATTGGAGTCTGCTCCTGCAGCTCGAACCACGATGCAATCACCCCTCGTTTGGTCGGTGGATCCTAGTTGGAAATTGGACTATTCCAATCTGGAAAAGTTATCTAAGCAAGAAGTTGAAAGATTGAGAGATGAAGCTGAACAGGCGCGCATTACAGCGCGTGAACTTAGAATGAAAAGCGTTGGAAATTAAGCGTTTTTAGGTCTGGCGCGAGAGCGAATATTCGCAGAGGGCTTGCAGTGCAGATGTCGCCTCGTTCGCTGGAAAATCCTGAATGCAGTCCAAAGCCAAATCTGCTTCACGCTTTGCTGCGGCCTGGGTGTAATCAAGCGCACCAGAACTTTGCACTGCGTTCAGAATTTGTGCAAATACATCATCAGGTAAATCTTGGTTTTGCTCCACCGCTGCGCGGACCAATAAACGTTCTTCATTGCTGCCATTTTCTAGCAGATAGATAAGCGGTAAAGTGGGCTTACCTTCGCGCAAATCATCGCCAGCGTTTTTCCCCATCTGTGAGGCATTGGCTGTGTAATCTAAAAGATCATCCATCAACTGGAATGCAGTGCCAATGTGCCGCCCAAATGCTGCTGCTTGTTCACGTTGAACGTCTGTGGCATTTGCCAAAATGGCGCCAAGCTCAGTAGAAGCCTCAAACAATTTGGCAGTTTTGTAGCGAATGACTTGTAGGTAGCTCGCTTCGTCAACTTCAGGGTCATTCATATTCAGGAGTTGCAGCACCTCTCCTTCAGCAATCGTATTGGTTGCGTCTGACAGAATTTGCATCACCCGCAGATCGTTTGGCTTGACCATCATCTGAAAGGCTCTGGAATATAAAAAATCGCCCACTAATACGCTAGCGGCGTTGCCAAAAGCGGTATTTGCTGTCTCACGACCCCTTCTCAGCGTGGATTCATCGACTACATCGTCATGTAAGAGGGTGGCAGTATGGATGAATTCAACTACAGCAGCCATTTCTTGGGTATGAGGAGATACTTTGCCATTGCTAAGAGCTTTAGCAACCAACATCAAGAGCGCAGGCCGCACGCGTTTGCCGCCAGCCTGAATGATATAAGCCGAAATTTGGTCAATTAAGGCTACTTTTGAGGCTAAACGCTCACGAATCACCCCGTCTAAGTCCTTGAATTCTAAGGAAATAGGGGCCAGGATTTGGCTTAACTCATTGATTTTGACAGTGCTGGTCATGCAAGATATAATAATCGGCTTAGCTTATCCAGGGTGGATTAGCTTAAATGTTAAATATTAATTGAGGTTTCAAACCATGTACGCGGTCATAAAAACCGGTGGCAAACAGTATAAAGTTGCCGCAGGCGAAAAATTGAAAATAGAACAGATACCAGCGGAAATCGGCAGCGAAATCACTCTTGACCAAGTCCTCGCCGTTGGCGAAGGCGCTTCACTGAAGTTAGGTGATCCAATGGTTAATGGTGCAGCTGTGATGGCCACTGTCGTCTCCCAAGGACGTCACGATAAAGTGACAATCTTTAAGATGCGCCGTCGCAAGCATTATCAAAAGCACCAAGGCCATCGTCAGAATTTCACTGAAATTTTGATCAATACGATTAAAGCCTAATTCAGGGTAGGAGAAAGATATGGCACAGAAAAAAGGCGGCGGCTCAACACGAAATGGTCGCGACTCGGAATCGAAACGCTTAGGCGTTAAGGTATTTGGCGGCGAGCATATTAATGCTGGCAGCATCATTATTCGTCAACGTGGCACACGTGTTCATCCAGGTGCTAACGTTGGTATTGGTAAAGATCACACTTTGTTCGCCTTAATTGACGGTCAAGTGGAATTTGGCGTTAAGGGTGCTTTGAAGAAGGCCCAAGTTTCAGTTTTGCCTCGTTTATAAGGCGCCTGACTGAGACTCGTTTGATTCAGATTCATTCCGAATTTAACTCTTAGGAACAGGCCTCGCTAAGCGAGGCCTTTTTTATTCATGAAATTTATAGACGAAGCTCGTATTGAAGTCATAGCTGGCCAGGGTGGCGCCGGGAGTGCTTCCATGCGCCGCGAAAAGTTTATTGAATTTGGCGGACCCGATGGCGGTGATGGTGGTGAGGGCGGGAGCGTTTGGGCAACGGCTGATCGAAATATCAATACCTTGATTGATTACCGCTACGCTAAAACACATACTGCAAAAAATGGTGAGCCAGGCCGAGGCGCTGATTGCTATGGTCGTGCAGGTGATGATATTGAATTGCGCATGCCAGTAGGCACCATCATTTCTGACTATGAAACCGGTGAGCCGATTGCAGACTTAACAACTCATGGTGAGCGTTTGTGTTTGGCACAAGGTGGTGTTGGTGGTTGGGGCAATATTCACTTTAAGAGCAGTACAAATAGAGCGCCACGTCAAAAGACCAATGGCAAGCCTGGTGAACGTCGCAAACTCAAACTCGAATTAAAAGTATTGGCTGATGTGGGTTTGTTGGGCATGCCAAATGCTGGTAAGTCTACTTTAATTACCGCCGTATCCAATGCGCGCCCAAAAATTGCGGACTATCCATTCACAACGCTTCATCCTAATTTGGGTGTAGTGCGTGTCGGTAATGAGCGGAGCTTTGTGATCGCAGATATTCCTGGGTTAATTGAGGGTGCGGCAGAGGGTGCAGGCCTAGGCCATCGTTTCTTACGTCACTTGCAACGTACTGGAGTTCTCTTGCACCTAGTTGATCTAGCCCCATTTGATGAGAATGTAGATCCAGTAGCGGATGCCAAGGCGATCGTAAATGAATTACGTAAATACGATGAGGCTTTGGTTGAAAAGCCACGCTGGTTGGTCTTAAACAAGGTCGACATGATTCCTGAAGAGGATCGTCAAAAAGTTGTTGCTGACTTTGTCAAAAAGTTTAAGTGGAAAGGTCCTGTATTTGAGATATCTGCTTTAACTGGGCTGGGTTGCGACAAGCTTTGTTATTCCCTGCAAGATTATTTGGATTCTGTACGTCGTGATCGTGATGATGCTGAGGAGCGCGCAGCAGACCCACGCTATCAAGATCAAGCGCAAGACAAAGATAAAACTCCAGATTAAAAGTTAATTGAGCATCTTCATTTGCTATGAACCTTAAACAAACTAAACGTATCGTTGTCAAAGTTGGATCTAGCCTAGTCACAAATAATGGTGAGGGCTTAGATCATGTTGCTATTGGCATGTGGGCAGAACAAATTGCGGGTTTATTAGAGGCTGGTCATGAAGTTTTAATGGTGAGCTCGGGCGCGATTGCTGAAGGTATGCAGCGTTTGGGTTGGCCTAAGCGTCCACAAGAAATTCATCAATTACAGGCTGCTGCTGCGGTTGGTCAAATGGGTTTAGTGCAGGTATATGAGAGCTGTTTTGCACGCTTTAATTTGCGTAGTGCCCAGGTTTTACTTACCAACGCAGACTTAGCCCATACTGAACGTAATGCGAATGCAAAAGGTACCCTAGACACCTTGTTGAAATTAGGTGTAGTGCCTATCATCAATGAGAATGACACCGTCGTTACTGACGAAATTAAATTTGGTGATAACGATAGTCTCGCTGCCTTGGTGACAAACCTAGTGCATGCAGACCTCTTAGTGATTCTCACTGATCAGGGTGGTTTATTTACCGCTGATCCTCGTCAAAATCCGGATGCAACCCTCTTGATCGATGCGATTGCTGGCGATCCTGCCCTAGAAAAAATGGCGGGTGGGGCTGCAAGTGAGCTTAGTAAAGGCGGCATGCTGACTAAAGTATTAGCGGCAAAAATTGCAGTCCAAACTGGCGCATCTACGGTGATTGCTTCAGGTCGTGAGCCAGAGGTGTTAACACGCCTTCTAGCTGGCGAGAAAATTGGTACTTGCCTAAGCCCTAAATAAACTGCATTGCCACTTTATTGAATACCAAATGAGTTGGTTGGCTTGGTGCCACCTGTGAATCCATTGGGATTTAGAGATTGAAGAATAGTCTTGGTATTCTTTTCTTGCGAGTTGAAATTGCAAAATGCACCTTGCGCTAAAGCCGCTTGGTAGCGATTGGGAACATTGTTTTGGATCCCTCTCCAACTAGAAAGTGGGTTTTCTCTCCAAGCATTATTTTCCAAGTTGCCATATAGGCGCCATTGGAATGAATCACAACGGATGCCCTCATATTGTGCTTGTTGACCACCGCTGGGATTTGTCATCACAACAATGTAGCGAGTTACGCCATCGGCACCAATCAAAATCGAGTCGGTGTCGACCGCAAATTTAAAAATAGTGTGTTGTGACACGTAAAAAGGGAGCAGAGTTGATGGATTGGGCGGGTTCAGGGGCATTTTGGTCGTACCTTCTTTAAACACCATCGGTGCGAAAGGATCAAGACCGCTTTGTATGGGATCACCAGCACAGGCCAGTAAAGTTAAGGCAACACAAATACAAGAGACATATTGGCTAAGGGTGCGAAAGAAAGAACTCATTATTTTTGCTTATCCGATTTAGTAGACTCTTGATGAATCTCGTCGCCCTTGGAGTAAAAAGATTGTAGGAGATCTAAAGGCGTTCCCCAGGCTAATTGTTGCATGCGGACTCCTTTAGCAAGATAGCGGGCAAGCTCAGATAAAGCCAGTTGATAAACTTCGCGTTTAAAACCAATAACAGCATCAAGCTGAATCCAAAATGGAACCCAGCGCCAAGCATCAAATTCAGGATGTTCCGTAGCTCTTAATTGAATATCGCTATCTAAGCCAACTAGACGAAGTAGAAACCAGATTTGTTTTTGACCACGGTAGGCGGCACGGTGAACGCGGGTGGCATGTTGACGACGTAAATACTCCTCAGGGACGTCGTAACGAAGCCAGTCCCTGGTTCGTCCAATAATCTGGACATGTTCCGGTAGCAAGCCAACCTCTTCATGCAATTCGCGGTACATTGCCTGTTCAGGACTCTCGCCATGCGCTATTCCGCCCTGCGGGAACTGCCACGAATGCTGCCCAACGCGTTTTCCCCAGAAAACCTCGTTACGGCTGTTAAGGAGGACAATGCCGACATTGGGTCTATACCCTTCACGGTCAAGCATGATCGTGCCCCAAATCCTTTAAAATCAATGATTTGATTATATCCATACATGAAAGCATCACAATCATTTCTCGCCACGCTAAAAGAAGCCCCCTCTGACGCTGAGGTGGTTTCGCATAAGCTCATGGTGCGAGCAGGTTTAATTCGCAAGCTGAGTGCCGGTATTTACAACTACTTGCCGCTGGGATTAAAAGTGATCCGCAAGGTTGAAAATATCATTCGCGAAGAAATGAATCGTGCTGGCGCAATCGAATTGCTAATGCCAATGATTCAGCCTGCTGAATTATGGCAAGAGACTGGTCGATGGGAGAAGATGGGGCCTGAGTTGCTCCGTATTAAAGATCGTCACGATCGCGATTTTTTAATTCAGCCAACCTCGGAAGAAGTTATTACCGATTTAGCTCGCAACGAGATCAAGAGTTACAAGCAGTTACCAGTCAACTTCTATCAAATACAAACGAAGTTCCGCGATGAGCGTCGCCCACGTTTTGGAATCATGCGTGGTCGTGAGTTCAGCATGAAAGACGCTTACTCATTTGATCGAGATGCTGAAGGCTTAAAGAAGTCCTATCAAATCATGTTTGATGCTTATACCCGTATCTTTAAGCGAATGGGACTCAAGTTCCGTGCGGTGACAGCAGATAACGGCGCGATTGGTGGCTCCGGTAGTCAAGAGTTTCATGTGATTGCTGATACCGGTGAAGATGCTATTGTCTATTGCCCGAGTTCAGATTACGCAGCCAACCTAGAGGCAGCAGAATCCCTTGCATTGATTGCTCAGCGTGCTGCTGCAAGTACTGCATTGAATAAGGTTCCAACACCGAATAAGAGTACTTGTGCTGATGTTGCCCAGTTTCTTAAGCTTCCATTAGAAAAGACGGTCAAGACTTTATTGTTTTCTGCTGATCAAGAAAAAGGTCCAGCCAAACTCTTTATGTTGTTAGTGCGTGGGGACCATGAGCTTAATGAAGTGAAGGCAAGCAAGATTCCAGGGATGGCCGAATCTCGCTTTGCTACTGAAGCAGAAATTAAACAAGCTTGTAATACACCTGCCGGCTACTTGGGTCCAGTTGGCGTCAGTGCTGATGTCACAGTGGTCGCAGATCGTACGGTTGCCAATATGGCTGACTTTGTCTGTGGCGCAAACGAGGCTGGCCACCATTTAACTGGGGTGAACTGGGGCCGTGATTTACCAGAGCCACTCGTCTTAGATATTCGTAATGCGGTCATTGGCGATCCTTCGCCTGACGGTAAAGGTGTTGTTGATATCTGCCGCGGCATTGAAGTCGGTCACATTTTCCAGTTGGGCACTCGTTATTCCGAAGCTATGGGTTGTACATACTTGGATCAACAAGGTAAAGCACGGCAGATGGTGATGGGTTGTTACGGTATCGGCGTTACTCGATTGCTTGGCGCTGCAATTGAACAAGGTCACGATGAGCGCGGCATTATTTGGCCGATCTCGATGGCGCCATTTGAAGTCGTGATTTGCCCAATGGGTTACGAGAAATCTGAACAAGTAAAAGTAGCATGCGATCAGTTGCATGATGAATTGCTTACGGCTGGGATCGATGTGATTTTGGATGATCGTAATGAGCGTCCGGGTGCAATGTTTGCTGACTGGGAATTGATTGGCGCGCCATTCCGCGTTGTTATTGGTGATCGTGGCTTGGCAGATTCTCAAGTGGAATTCAAAGGGCGTACTGATGCGGAATCACAAAATATCCCACTAGCGCAAATCAAAGAGAAAGTAATTACTGCGGTTCAAGCGGCAAAGAGTTCAGTTAATTCACTTTAGTTAGTGATTTATTTTTTGAAGAGCCCGCCGATACCCTTGGCGGCGCCTTTAGCAGCCATCGTTGCCATGGTGCGCGCCATCTTCCCGCCTTTGAATTGCTTCATCATGGTTTGCATTTGCTCAAACTGAGCAAGTAGACGGTTTACTTCTTGCACCTCTACGCCAGCACCTGCAGCAATACGCCGTTTGCGACTCGCTTTGAGTAACTCAGGTTTACTGCGCTCACGCGGAGTCATACTGTCGATGATTCCACGCATCCGCTTGGTTTGTTTATCGGCGTTACTCAGATTGGTTTTGGTTGCCGCTTGAGCTACTTGAGTTGGGAGTTTGTCCATCAAGCTAGCCATACCACCCATCTTTTGCATTTGCAGAAGTTGATCACGAAAATCCTCGAGATCAAAGCCGCCTTTAGAAATCTTGCTAGCTAATTTTTCTGCTTTAGCAACATCCACGTGTTGCTGGGCTTGCTCAACCAAGGCCAGGATATCGCCCATACCAAGGATGCGGTTAGCCATCCGCTCAGCATCAAAGGCTTCTAGGCCATCCATCTTTTCTGCCACCCCAATAAATTTGAGTGGCACACCAGTCACCTGACGAACAGAGAGGGCTGCACCGCCGCGTGAGTCACCATCTAACTTAGTGAGGATGACGCCGGTAAGTGGGAGCGCTTCATGGAATGCTTTAGCAGTATTGACGGCATCTTGACCAAGCATGGCATCCACCACAAATAAGGTCTCGATCGGATGTAAGCTCGCATGCAAAGTTTTGATTTCTTGCATGAGTGCCTCATCAATGCCCAGGCGTCCTGCTGTATCAACAATGACTACGTCAAAATAATGACGGCGTGCCCAATCGAGTGCAGCAGTTGCAATGTCATTTGGTTTTTGATTGATATTGCTGGAGAAAAATTCTGCACCAACTTGTTTGGTAACCGTTTCTAACTGTTCGATAGCAGCAGGGCGGTATACGTCGCAAGAAACGGTGAGAACTTTCTTTTTCTTTTTTTCTTGGAGCCATTTGGCTAGCTTACCGACGGAGGTAGTCTTACCAGCACCCTGCAAGCCTGCCATCAAAATCACGGCGGGCGGTTGAGTGGCTAAATTGAGTTCACCGCTTTGCTGAACATCGCCCCTCATGACTTGGGCTAGTTCGCGCTGAACTACGCCAACGAGCGCCTGACCAGGGCTGAGGCTTCCAACCACTTCCTCGCCAAGGGCTTTAAATTTAATTTGTTCCAGGAGAGATTTGACAACGGGGAGGGCTACGTCGGCTTCTAATAAGGCCAAACGGATCTCCCGCAGCATTTCTGCAGTGTTTTCTTCCGTTAGGCGGGCTTGACCCCGCATGGTTTTAACAACGCGAGATAGGCGGTCGGTAAGGTTTTGTAGCATTTATCGATTAGACTTTGATGATGAACATTTTAGATTACTTAAGTCTCGACGCCCTTATCCCCCTGTGCTATTTGATTCTGTTGATCTTTTTGGGCTTAAGGTCCAAGAAAAGAGAGAGCCAATCCTCTCAGTCATCTTTACTGGTGAGAGCGCTGATATTTGCATTACTGGTAGTGCATGGTATTCAGATTCATGAATCCGTTTTCACGCCAGAAGGCTTTGTATTTGGCTTTGCCCAAGATTTATCCCTGACTGCCTGGGTAGGCTTGGCATTTTATTGGTTCCAATCTTGGTTTTTACCAATCGCTAGTTTGCTCTGGATGTCGGTTTTATTTGCTTTATTTTGTTCCTTGCTGCCGCTCTTTTTCCCGGGTACCTTGATTTCTCCAGAGGCTGTTTCAGATCCTTGGTTTAAGGCGCACTTTATTGTGGCAACTGTTTCTGTGGGCTTATTAAGTTTGGCGGCAATGCAAGCAATGTTAATGAGTGCCTATGACCGCGCCTTACATCAACAGCTTGGGATCCTGCCCAATAGCCGCGTGGCTTTTTGGCTGGATGATCTACCACCTTTGATGACTATTGAAAGTCTCTTATTTAACCTGTTGTATGTTGGTTTTGGTCTGCTGACGCTCACTGTATTTTCGGGGCTATTATTTTCTCAAGCATTGTTTGGTAAACCGTTTGTTTGGGACCACAAAACAATTTTTGCCGTAGTGTCTTGGCTTCTATTTGCTGGATTAATTATTGCCCGTTGGAGAGTCGGGCTCAGAGGTAGACTCGCAATTCGTTTGGTCTTGAGTGCCTATGTTGCCCTATTACTCGCTTATGTTGGTAGCCGTTTTGTATTGGAAGTGATTCTTCAGCGAGCATGATCCTTGTTTAAGTGGCTTCTTTTATTTGCTGGCGCATATCTTTTTTATCTCTGGATAAAGGGTAAAAAGCGAATCAAGGCAAATCAGGCAGCTGCAGCGAACCCTAAGCCAGATAAAGCTCACAAGACCTTTGAGCCCGAGATCATGGTGCCTTGTCAGCATTGCAAAGTACACCTTCCAAAATCTGAAGCAATCGCTCATGAGCAACGTTTTTATTGCTCTCATGAGCATCTTAATTCACTGGATGTAGAAGGTTGGATTGGTTCTACTCAATGGCGTACTTCACCGCATCAAGATGTGAGACCAGATAGCACCCAACCAGATCTTGTGGTCATGCATCACATTAGTTTGCCGCCGGGACAATTTAAATCCCAAGACTGTAGCTCTTACATCGTGGATTTTTTCCAAAATAAGCTTGATCCAAATGCGCATCCTTATTTTGCGGAAATTGCCGAGCAAAAAGTGTCTAGTCACTTTCTGATTACCCGCTCTGGTGAGTTGATTCAGTTTGTTTCAACCCGAAACAAGGCTTGGCATGCTGGAGTCTCTTCATTTTTGGGTAGGGAAAAGTGTAATGACTTTTCTATTGGCATTGAGTTGGAGGGCGATGGAGATACGCCCTTTGAAGAAGTTCAGTACAAAACTTTGGCAGGCCTAATAAAAAAATTAGAAGTAAGTTATCCCCATCTTCAATTTGCAGGACACAGCGATATCGCGCCCGATAGAAAAACCGACCCAGGAATCTTTTTTGATTGGAAAAAGTTCCAAAATGAGACAGGCGTCTCTACCAAAAACCTTCCTTATGGGATTGCTTCTCGCTAGTCTGTTTTAAGTATGTAAGCGTACGCTTACTTTTTTAGCCTTTGCCTAAAAGGACTAAAAATCATGCACCAAATTGCCCCCAATATCATTGGATTCCTTAGTAAAAATACTTATGAATTTTTGTTAGAAAAAGCTTACCAAAGGGTAAATATTTCCCTATACTTAGTACCTAATGCCCTTCGAGACACTAGATGTAGTGTTTGAATCCAGCAATACACCATTGTTTTTTAACGATATTTTGTCCAAATAACTATATAGAGACGTAGGAATAACATGACATACGCAAATCCACCGACGGCAGGTCAAACACCGGGAGCAAATAACCCAGGAATGAGTCCTGCGGGGGCGATTAATCAGACCCCTTCTGCTAGCTTTGTAGCTGGCGGTGTTGGTGGAGCCCAAGCTACCCAGTTATCTGACTACAAAATTATTCGCCGTAATGGCTCAGTGGTAGCTTTTGAGCCATCTAAGATTGCGATTGCGGTAACTAAAGCATTTTTGGCGGTTAATGGTGGTCAGGGTGCGGCATCAGCACGCGTGCGCGAGCAAGTTGAGCAATTAACTCATGCCGTAGTGCGCGCTCTATTGCGTAGCCGTCCTAATGGCGGTACTTTCCACATTGAAGATATTCAAGACCAAGTTGAATTGGCTTTGATGCGTAGTGGTGAGCACAACGTTGCCCGTGCCTATGTTCTTTATCGCGAGAAGCGCAATCAAGAGCGTGCTGCCCAACAAGAAATCAATCAAGAAACGCAAGCGGCTCATCAAGCTGGTGAATCCGGCATTAAGGTGACTGATAACGGCGTTGAGAAGTATCTCGATATGGCAGCTTTGCGCACTGTGATTGAAGCCGCATGTGAAGGCCTGGGCAATCACATTGATGCAAGCCCAATCATTACTGAAACTATCAAGAACTTGTACGATGGCGTGCCTATGGCGCAAGTTTATGACTCCGCTATTTTGGCTTCACGTACCTTGATCGAAAAAGATCCTGCATATAGTCAAGTAACTGCACGCATCCTGATGCACGTGATCCGTAAGGAAATTTTTGGTAAGGAAGTATTGCAAGGCGATACCCAAGCTGAATACAGCACCTACTTTGCTAAGTACATCAATGAAGGTATCTCTGCAGAATTGTTAGACCCACGCATGCGTGATTTTGATTTGCCAAAATTGGCTGCTGCATTGAACGCGAGCCGTGATTTGCAGTTCAACTACCTTGGTCTCCAGACTTTGTATGACCGCTATTTCTTGCACATTGAAGATCGTCGTATTGAAATGCCACAGGCTTTCTTTATGCGTGTTGCAATGGGCTTGGCAATGAATGAGTTGGATCGCGAGCGTCGTGCAATTGAGTTCTATGAAATCCTCTCTACATTTGATTTCATGTCCAGCACACCAACTTTGTTTAATTCAGCAACGACTCGTCCACAGCTCTCTAGCTGCTATTTGACAACTGTTGAAGATGATCTTGATGGTATCTACGAAGCGTTGAAAGAAAATGCCTTGTTATCTAAGTTTGCTGGTGGCTTGGGTAATGATTGGACTAACGTCCGCGCCCTAGGAAGCCATATCAAAGGTACTAACGGTAAATCGCAAGGTGTTGTGCCATTTCTCAAAGTGGTGAATGACACTGCAGTTGCTGTGAACCAAGGCGGTAAGCGTAAGGGTGCAGTTTGCGCCTACTTAGAAACATGGCACTTGGATATTGAAGAGTTCTTAGAATTGCGTAAGAACACTGGTGATGACCGTCGTCGTACCCATGACATGAATACTTCTAACTGGATTCCTGACTTGTTCATGAAGCGTGTCATGGAAAACGGTGACTGGACTTTGTTCTCACCTTCTAATACTCCAGATTTGCATGATAAGTTTGGCAAGGCGTTTGAAGAGGCTTATGTTGCCTACGAGCAAAAAGCAGATCGTGGTGAGTTAAAGCCATTCCGCAGAATTCCAGCGCAACAATTGTGGCGCAAGATGCTTGGTATGTTGTTTGAAACTGGTCACCCATGGATCACTTTCAAAGATCCTTGCAACATCCGTAGCCCACAGCAACATATTGGCGTGGTTCACTCATCTAACCTGTGTACTGAAATTACTCTCAATACCAATGAGGAAGAGATTGCAGTTTGTAACTTGGGTTCTGTGAACTTAACTGCGCATATGACTACTGATGCAAGCGGTAAATTGGTCTTAGATCACGAGAAGCTCCAGAAAACTGTGCGCACTGCAATGCGCATGCTCGATAACGTGATCGATATTAACTACTACGCGGTTGCTAAGGCACGTAATTCCAATCTGAAGCACCGTCCGGTTGGCATGGGCATTATGGGCTTCCAGGATTGCTTGCATATGCAACGTATTCCTTACGCTAGCGATGCAGCCGTGAAGTTTGCAGATTCCTCTATGGAAGCAGTGTGCTACTACGCTTATCAAGCTTCTTGTGAGTTGGCTGAAGAGCGCGGTGTTTATAGCACCTATAAAGGCTCTTTATGGGATCGTGGCATCCTCCCACAAGATTCAGTGGCCTTATTGGCAGCTGAGCGCGGTGGTTATGTAGAAGTGGATAACTCATCCACTATGGATTGGAGCGGTTTGCGTGCCCGTATCAAACAACACGGTATGCGTAACTCCAATTGCGTAGCTATTGCGCCTACGGCAACGATCTCCAACATCATTGGTGTTTCTGCTTGTATCGAGCCAACATTCCAGAACTTGTTTGTGAAGTCCAACCTATCCGGTGAGTTCACGGTGGTAAACGAGTACTTGGTGCGGGATTTGAAGGATCGTGGTCTTTGGGATGAAGTGATGATTGCCGACTTGAAGTACTTTGATGGCACTTTATCGAAGATCGATCGTATTCCACAAGATTTGCGTGATCTGTATGCGACCGCCTTTGAAGTCGAGCCAAGTTGGTTGGTTGAGGCGGCTTCCCGTCGTCAAAAATGGATTGACCAGGCTCAGTCATTGAATATCTACATGGGCGGTGCATCTGGTAAGAAATTGGACGATACCTATAAGCTGGCTTGGTTGCGTGGTCTAAAGACCACTTATTACCTCCGCACGATGGCCGCAACCCACGTCGAGAAATCAACCGTGGCTAGTGGTCAATTGAACTCAGTATCGAGTGGTGGTGGCGTAAATGGAACTGATGCGACAGCTGCTGCAAATGCAACTGGTGCAGTAGAGGCTGATGGCCCAGTTTGCACAATGCGCCCAGGCGATGCTGGCTTTGAAGAATGTGAAGCATGCCAATAAGCCATTTGCTGATTGGTCAGGAATAGAAGAATTTAGGAGAAAGTTATGTTGAATTGGGAAGAGGAAGTTGCTCCAGCACTAGCGAAAGCTGGTCTTGCACCGCAGCCGGTTGCAGTGGAGCCACAACGCCCACAGCCAGATCAAGTAGCAATGGCAGCGCCTCAAGCAAGTGCGCCTGCACCAGCCGTCTCATTGGCTGGTGGTGCAGCCTTGCGTGTTAATGCTGCTGATAAGCGTGTGATTAATGCTAAGACTGACGTTAATCAGCTGGTGCCATTTAAGTACAAATGGGCTTGGGAGAAATACTTGGCTGGTTGTGCAAATCACTGGATGCCACAAGAGATCAATATGAACCGCGATATCGCGCTCTGGAAAGATCCGAATGGCCTGACAGAGGATGAGCGTCGCATTATTAAGCGCAATCTGGGTTTCTTTACAACTGCCGATTCTTTAGCGGCTAATAATATTGTTTTGGGTACCTATCGCCACATTACTGCTCCAGAATGCCGCCAATACTTATTGCGCCAGGCTTTTGAAGAAGCAATTCATACCCATGCATACCAATATATTGTGGAATCTTTAGGTTTAGATCAGTCCGAAATCTTCAACGCGTATCACGAGATTGACTCGATTCGCGCTAAAGATGAGTTCTTAATTCCGTTTATTGATGTCTTAACTGATCCAAATTTTAAGACTGGCACATTAGAAAACGATCAAAAGTTACTCCGATCACTCATTGTTTTTGCTTGCGTAATGGAAGGTTTGTTCTTTTATGTTGGTTTTACGCAAATACTTGCAATGGGTCGTCAAAACAAAATGACGGGTGCTGCTGAGCAGTATCAATACATCCTTCGTGATGAGTCTATGCACTGCAATTTTGGTATTGATTTGATTAACCAAATCAAGCTGGAGAACCCGCAGTTATGGACTTCTGCGTTCAAAGACGAGATCAAATCTATCTTCGAAAAAGCAGTCGAATTAGAGTACCGTTATGCCGAAGATACGATGCCTCGTGGAGTGCTCGGATTGAATGCTCCGATGTTCAAAGGGTACCTAAGATACATTTGTAATCGCAGATGTTTGCAAATAGGACTTGACGCGATGTTCCCAAATGAAGAGAATCCATTTCCATGGATGTCAGAAATGATTGATCTGAAAAAAGAACGAAACTTTTTTGAGACACGCGTTATTGAGTATCAAACCGGTGGTGCGCTGAGTTGGGAGTAGTTGGCAGTAAGTAAGCGCACAACTGGCTAAATAGGAGATTAGACGGTTGGATAGTTTAAGAAGTCAGCAGAAACAGACTCAAATCCGCAAACCCTTACTCAAGGGTGCCAGAGCTATTCTCTCCATTTTTTCCAGCACATTTAAGAAGCCGTTGTCCCTTGGGGCCACGGCTTTTTTTCCAGGATTCATTAGCGTGCAGCACTTAGCATCAAGCCGCGCGCCGATGAATGGCTCGCTCGTCAATTCCAAAAGGTTGCAAAACCAGGCGGAAATGAGTGGTCGGGTCTTCTTAATCGGTAGTTTGAATTAATCCTCACGTGAAGGAGTATGACTATGGCAATCGCCAAGAAAAAACCTGCTGCAAAGAAACCAGCTGCTAAAAAAGTAGCTAAAAAGAAGCCAGCCGCTAAAAAGCGTCCAGCTGCTAAAAAGAAGCCAGCCGCAAAAAAGCGTCCAGCTGCTAAAAAAGCTGCCGCAAAGAAGAAGCCAGCCGCTAAAAAGCGTCCAGCTGCAAAAAAGCGCGTAGCAAAAAAAAAGTAAGTAAGCCTGCTGCGAAGAAAGCGGGCTCTGCTGTAAAAAAGCCCGTGGCTAAGAAAGCTGCACCAGCGACTAGTGCGTTGAATCCTGCTGCTGCTTGGCCCTTCCCAACTGGCACACGTCCTTAATCAGACGGGTGTTATTAGAAGGGGTCTCTCACGAGACCCCTTTTTTATTGACTATAGGCTTTGATTATTTTGAATCAAGGTTAAAAGCTAAAGCCAAATGCTGCTTTAAATTGGTCTGCGATCTCTGCTTTGCTGAGTTGATGATTTTGTGGTCCTTGATGGGTAATCTTGATTGAACCCATTAGGCTGGCCAAGCGACCAGTGGTTTCCCAATCCATTTCATTCTCAAGACCAAACAAGAGTCCGCCACGAAATGCGTCGCCGCATCCAGTGGGGTCGACTACTTTTCCTGCCGGTACTGGAGGAATCGAGATACATTTGCCTTCGGTATAAATATCAGCACCTTCTGCACCCTTGGTCACGATCAGTGCTTTGACACGCTCAGCAACCTTTGACAAGCTCAAGCCAGTTCGCTGCGAAAGCATTTCGCCTTCATAGTCGTTAACCGCTAAATAGCTGGCGATATCAACTAGCTCTAAGAGCTCTGGCCCGTTAAACATTGGCAATCCTTGACCGGGATCGAAGACAAACGGAATATTGGCTTCTGCTAATTGATGGCAGTGTTCCCACATTCCTTGGCGACCATCAGGTGCAACGATGCCAAATTTAGCTGCCCCTTTGGAGTTTTTGCTTCTTTCGGTGATCACTGCAGAGACTAGATTAAGGTGCGACTCGTCCATCGCGCCTGGATGGAATGCCGTGATTTGGTTATTAGCTTGATCAGTGGTGATCATTGCTTGTGCCGTAAATGCATTTTCAATTTGGCGAATATGGCTCGCATCAATATTGAGTTGCTTTAAGCGGCTCATATAGGGTGCTGCATCGCCACCAACGGTTGCCATGATGATGGGATCTCCTCCCAAAAGGTTGAGGTTGTAGGCAATATTGCCTGCACAACCACCAAATTCTCGGCGCATGGTTGGTACTAAGAATGCCACATTCAAGATGTGGATCTGCTCAGGGAGAATTTGATCGGCAAATTTGCCTTCAAAATTCATGATGGTGTCGTAAGCGATAGAGCCACAGATCAAGCTAGCCATAAATTACTTTCTGTAATGGGTAAGGTAATAAAAATGAATAAAAGAAGATTATTCAGCATAAAGAATACGTACTCGATACCCAGCAGTATTCGGCGGCAGAACAATCGGCAGTTCTGCTTGAATTATTTCTCCAGCAGGTGCACCAATTTTCAAAAAATCAGGATGAGATTCTTGCCAAGATGATGGCAACCATTCATTTGGGCTGAACTGAATTGATTTCAACTCAGATTCTTCTGCATCAGTGAGAGAAATTTCTAAATTTGGCAACAAAATTGGAATTGCGAGTCGATTTTGTATTTCAATTTGTAATATTGATTGATTTAGAGCGTTTTTAAGGCCCTCTCCCGCGTTTTCTGGGGTTAGTGCGGCAGAAGTTATTTTCCATGCAGCAAAATCGCTTACAGGGCGATTAAAGCACTTCAGTGCGCTACACAATTTCTCATCAATCTGCTGCAATATCGAAAATGCGCCAACTGAAAATGAATTTGATGAGCCATCTACTCTTGGTGCTAGTAAAGGTAGCAGAGAATTCCTAGATAAATGCTCGCCAAAAATGAGGAGCAAAGTCAAAAGGCAAGCAAAAAGGATTCGCTTAAGACTTTTTTTTTGACAAGGCGCTGCAAGAGTGGCTACAGCATCGGGAATGGATTTAGTACTTTGTTTGTCTTGCTCGAAGATTCCGTGCAAACATACCCAGCCTTCACTTTCCTTCCAAATGGAAAGTTTGAGCCATTGACTATAGGTCGCAATTACATCATCCGCTTGTCGCGCCAGTACGCCAGACAAAATGATGTGTCCGCCGGCACGCATTTTATTGACTAGAGCAGGGGCAAGCACTTGCAAGGGATTGGCCAAGATGTTGGCCATCACGATATCGTATTTCGTTTCTGCCGCTAGCTCTGGTGCGTCTTCGGTTGGTAAAACAAAGCGAATAACCGTATTGTTAATTTCTGCATTACTGCGCGCTGCAATCATGGATTGGGGATCTATGTCCGTACCAACGACTGGATTGCAACCCAGTTTTGCGGCTGCAATCGCCAAAATCCCAGATCCACAACCATAATCAAGCAAACTCTGGTTCTTTAAATTGGAGTACTCCTCAAGCCAAAGTAAGCACAGGTGGGTTGTAGGGTGGCTACCAGTTCCGAAGGCAAGTCCAGGATCTACTGCTAAACAAATTGCGTTAGGATCAGTTGGAGCTTCATGCCATGAGGGTACAACCCAGATACGTTTTCCAATTTGGATCGGTGTAAATTGGCTTTGTGTCAGTCGGACCCAATCTTGCTCTTCAACGGTTTTTTCTTGGGGCGGTGCTAATTCAAAGCCTGCTTCATTTAGAGTGGCGAGCAGTTCGGGAATGAATTCTGCTCTGTCTGAGTGATCAATCTCAGGGTTAAAAAGAGCGGTAACGGCAGATCTATCCCATGCTTGGACTTTGGGCGAAAGACCGGGCTCTCCGTAAAGAGGGTTCTCATCGTTTCCCCCTGCGGCATCATCTTCTACGGTGACAGAGAGTGCTCCTATTTCGAGTAAGGCATCGCCTAAGGGCTCGGCAGTTTCAGCGGCTACCGTGAATACCAGTTCACGATAAGACATGGAGTGCTCGCATGAATTTGGAGTGAATTAGGATTTACCGCGACTTGCAGCTTGCTCTTCTAAGCGATGCTCTAAGTAGTGAATGCTGGTGCCACCTTCCATGAAGTTGGGATCAAGCATCAGTTCGCGGTGAAGCGGAACATTAGTAGTAATCCCATCAATCACCATCTCAGACAAGGCAATTTGCATGCGGCGAATCGCTTGCTCGCGAGTATTGCCGTAAGAAATTAACTTACCAATCATGGAATCGTAATTTGAGGGGACTACATAGCCACTATAGGCATGAGAATCTACGCGAATACCAGGACCGCCAGGCATATGGAATGAACCAATTTTCCCTGGACTTGGCGTGAACTTGAATGGGTCTTCTGCATTCAGACGGCATTCAATTGCATGGCCGCGGAACACAATATCTTTTTGGCGATAAGCCAATTTGAGACCAGCGGCAATTCGAATTTGTTCTTGAACGATATCTACACCAGTGATCATTTCTGTGACTGGATGTTCAACCTGAACGCGAGTATTCATCTCAATAAAGAAAAATTCACCGTTTTCATAGAGGAACTCAAAAGTTCCGGCACCACGATAGCCAATTTTTCTACAAGCTTCAGCACAACGCTCACCAATTTTGGCAATCAAGCGACGATCAATACCAGGAGCTGGTGCTTCTTCAATCACTTTTTGATGGCGACGTTGCATTGAGCAATCACGTTCACCCAACCAAATAGCATTGCCATGGGTATCGGCCAGAATTTGAATTTCAACATGGCGAGGTTTTTCTAAAAACTTCTCCATATAGACTTCTGGATTACCGAATGCGCGCCCAGCTTCCTCGCGAGTCATATTGACAGCATTGATTAGCGCAGCTTCAGTATGGACAACACGCATACCGCGTCCACCACCTCCACCAGCAGCCTTAATGATGACTGGGTAACCCACTTTTTTAGCGGTAGCAATAATTTCTTTTGGATCATCTGGTAACGCACCTTCAGAACCAGGTACGCAGGGTACACCGGCTTTAATCATGGCGCGCTTAGCCGAAACTTTGTCGCCCATCAAGCGAATTGAGGCAGCAGTGGGACCAATAAAGGCAAAACCAGATTTTTCAACACGCTCTGCAAAATCGGCATTTTCAGAGAGGAAGCCATATCCAGGGTGAATCGCTTCGGCATCAGTCACCTCTGCTGCAGAAATGATCGCAGGCATATTGAGATAACTTAGTGGCGAAGGCGCAGGCCCAATGCAGACCGCCTCATCAGCAAGCTTCACATACTTGGCTTCTTTATCTGCAGTGGAATACACCACCACCGTTTTAATTCCCAACTCGCGGCATGCGCGTTGGATACGGAGAGCAATTTCTCCCCGATTGGCAATCAGAATCTTATCGAACATTTAGGCTCTGAGTTAGGTAATAAAGATTGGAAAGAAAGGCAGAGAAATTAAGCAATGACAAATAAGGGCTGATCAAACTCAACGCCCTGACCATTCTCACAAAGAATTTCTTTAATGACCCCCGCTTGTTCTGATTCGATTTCGTTAAGCAATTTCATCGCTTCAATGATGCACAGTGTTTGACCAACCTTAACAGTGTCACCAACGTTGACGAAGTTAGGCGATTCTGGATTTGGGGCGCGATAGAAAGTGCCCACCATGGGTGAGCGTGCAATAAATCCGGCTTCAGCTGCAGGCGCATCTAGTACGGGTGATGCGGGAGCTGCAGCAGCAGGCGCTGCTTGCATCGTGTGTGTCTGAGCAGGATTGGTATAAACCACGTGTCCAGTAGGAACTGCAGTACCAGCATTCACAATACGAACACGGTCTTCACCTTCGTTGACCTCTAATTCGGAAATACCTGATTCAGAAACTAAGTCGATCAAGGTTTTGAGTTTTCTTAGATCCATATGAGTGAGTCCTCTCTTGAAATTCTTTAACTAGCTTATTTTTGTATGCGGGCGATCGCAGCTTGCAGGGCTAATTCGTAGCCAATAGCTCCAAGTCCACAAATCACACCGGTAGCGATGTCTGATAGATAAGAGTGTTTGCGGAACTCTTCTCTTTGGTGAATGTTTGATAGATGTACTTCGGTAAACGGAATGGCTACGCCAGCTAAAACGTCACGCAAGGCAACGCTGGTATGAGTAAATGCACCAGGATTAATGATGATGAAATCCACGCCATCTTGTTTAGCCTTCTGAATGCGGTCAATTAACTCGCCTTCATGATTGCTTTGGTAGGTGCTTAGATCGACAGACTGGGCTTTTGCAAGATCTCCCAGCTTTTGGTGGATATCTTCCAGGGTAGTTTTCCCATAAACCTCAGGCTCACGGGTTCCCAATAGGTTGAGGTTGGGGCCTTGAATGACCAGAATTGATGCTTTTTTAGACATAGATCCCTATTTTTAGAGGCAGTTAGGTGTCAATGGTTTAATTTGGCTTTAGGCCACTAATCTGTAAGTTGAGCAACTTGTTGCATCACCTGCTAAGGATGCGAGTATACCCTCTGGGGTCTTGAAAGTGCCCAAAAATGCCTTAGGGAAGCAAATTTTTTAGTGCTTTTCAGAGTAGATATAAAAATGATGGGTGTAATTGCTTAATATTTAAGCAATTTTCAATGGAATACTGAGTGTTAAAAGTCTTTAAAAATCTTTATAACTCTGAATTAATGACTTTTCTGAGCTCTTCTTCGCTTATCTTCCCTAATTTACTATAAATAGACTTACCTTTTGAATTGATGATGACTGTAAAGGGTAGGGCGCCTTGGGTATTGCCCATTTGTTTGGAGAGATTGCTGCCCTCTAACCCACCAATCACAATGGGATAAGAAACCGGGGTTTTTTCAAGAAATTCGCGTATGTTAGATGGTGAATCAATACCGATACCGACAATTAACACATTTTTAGTGGCAAATTCTTGGGCAATTTTGTCTAAAGCAGGCATTTCTTCTACGCAAGGGGGGCACCAGGAGGCCCAAAAGTTCACAACGAGTACTTTTCCTCGCCAATTTTCAGAATTTGCCGATTTACCATCGGGTGTTTGCCAAGGGTTGCCAAAGAAAGCTTTAATAGATGGGTCGTTCGCCAAGCCTGTTTGCGAAATCCACTGAGATGAAAAGACTCCAGCAAGGAGCGCCAGAAGACTAATTCCGCCAATCATGATCCACTGTCTTCGATTCATTACAACTCCTTCGCTAAAATTCGCTAATGCATATTCATATCTTGGGCATTTGCGGTACCTTTATGGGCGGCATTGCCGCAATCGCTCGGCAAGCCGGACATCGTGTAACGGGTTGTGATGCCAACGTGTATCCACCAATGAGCACACAGCTTGAAGCTCAAGGTATTGAGCTCATTGAGGGATTCTCGCCAGATCAATTATTGCAGTTTGAGACCATGCCCGATTTATTTGTGATTGGCAATGTCGTTTCTCGTGGCAATCCCTTAATGGAAGCCATTCTGAATCAAGGGCTGCCCTATATCTCTGGACCTCAATGGCTAGGGGAACAAGTTTTATATGGTCGACATGTTTTAGCGGTAGCCGGTACGCATGGCAAGACGACTACATCCGCCATGCTCACTTGGATTTTGGAATTTAATGGCTACAAGCCTGGATATTTAATTGGTGGAGTGCCACTGAATTTCACAGTATCTGCACGCTTGGGTGAAAGTCAATATTTTGTAATAGAGGCCGATGAATATGACACTGCCTTTTTCGATAAGCGCAGTAAGTTTGTCCATTACAGACCACGCACTGCTTTATTAAATAACTTAGAGTTTGATCATGCAGATATTTTTGCTGATCTTGTGGCTATCGAAACTCAGTTTCATCACTTTGTGCGCACAGTGCCTAGTGATGGCTTATTGGTAGTCAATGGCGAGGAACCTGCGCTAGAGCGGGTTATCACCCGCGGTGCTTGGTCGCCTGTAGAGCGTTTTGGACAGGATGCCGCTAACCAGTGGTCATTGATTTCACAAGAGGGTGATGGCTTTATTGTGCGTCAGTTAGGCAAAGAGGTGGCCACCGTGCAATGGGCTCCTGATTCGGGTGTGATGGGCAGACACAATCAATTCAACGCACTTGCTGCAATTGCATCTGCCAATCACATTGGTATTTCACCAGCAGATTCTGCACGCGCCTTGGCGGCATTTAAAAACGTGAAGCGTCGTCTTGAAACGATTGGTGTTGCAAACGACATTACGGTGTATGACGACTTTGCGCATCATCCAACAGCGATCACCACCACGGTTGATGGTTTACGTCGTCGAGTGGGTAAGGCGCGCATCTTGGCGGTTTTGGAGCCACGCTCGAATACGATGAAACTCGGTGTAATGAAGGCACAACTACCTGATAGCTTGCAGCAGGCTGATAAGGTCTTTGCTTATGGTGCCACTAGTGGCAAGGAATCTTTGGGCTGGGATTTGGCAGAAGTCCTAGCTCCACTGAATACAAAAGAGGCCGGTAAAGCCCATGCCTTCGATGACCTTAGTGCATTAGTGAATATAGTTGCCAAAGAAGCTAAACCAGGCGATCACATTCTAGTAATGAGTAATGGCGGCTTTGGTGGGGTGCATCAAAAAATATTAGAAGCCATATCTGTTTAATGTAACTTACCGCAACCTAATAAATAAACACTGAAAGCAAAATATGGGCAATCGATTAGAAGATAAGGTCGCCATTGTTACAGGCGCAGCAAAAGGGATTGGATTTGCAACGGCCCAGCGCTTTGCAGAAGCGGGTGCAAGAGTGATCGTTGCTGATATTAATCTTGCGGCAGTAAAGAGTGCTGCAGCCCAAATTCCTCATGCTGAGGCCTATGCAATGGATGTGACTGATCGTGCCAGCATTCAGGCGGTAGTTGATCAAGTCATCCAAAAACATGGCCGCATTGATATTTTGATTAATAACGCTGGTATTACGCAAGATGCACGTTTGATCAAGATGACTGAGGCGCAATTTGATACCGTGATTGATGTCAACCTCAAGGGCGTATTCAACTGCACCCAATTGGTAGTGCCACACATGCTGGAAGCTGGTACTGGCGCGATTGTGAATGCTTCTAGCGTGGTCGGTTTGTATGGGAACTTTGGTCAAACTAATTATTCAGCGACAAAGTTTGGCGTGATTGGCTTTACCAAGACTTGGGCTCGTGAGCTTGGTCCTAAAGGCATTCGAGTCAATGCAGTTTGTCCTGGATTTATTGCGACAGAAATGGTTAAAGCCATGCCAGAAAATATTCTGCAAGATATTGAGCGTCGCAGTTGGCTAGGTCGTTTGGGCACACCTGAAGAAATGGCCAACGTATATCTATTCCTTGCCAGCGATGAAGCGAGTTACGTTAATGGAGTTGCATTAGAAGCTAGCGGTGGGATTTCCCTCTAAGCATGAATCTCTTATATGAAGAGGGTGGCGATATCAAAATTGCTGCCGTACAGTCTGCAACAGGAACAGGCGATGCTGAATCCTGGCAGGCGACCAGTCTTTCTGGCAAGAAGATCAAACTCAAGGCAAAAGAGGTTTGGTTGCGCTTTGAAAAGCCCGAGGCACAAGCTGCGATGGATGAAGCGCTCGTTTTATCTAAAGATATTGACTTGCAATTGCTCTGGGATTGCGCGCCTGAAGAAGAGTTTGGTCTGGTAGATGTTTCTCTTGAATATTTTGGCTCGCAAGCAACGATCCCTCAGCAAGTAGCATTAGCGATTGCCTTACAAGATGCCCCAGTATTTTTCCGTCGCAAAGGGCGAGGGCGCTTTCAAAGAGCGCCCGTTGAGCAATTGCAAGCAGGCTTAGCTGCGCTGGAGCGCAAGCAAAAAGAGTTAGAGCAACAATCTGTTTGGCAACAAGATTTAGTCGCAGGTATATTCCCTGAAACCTTGAAGTCTTCAGCTAAGCAACTACTGTTCTCCCCAGATAAGAATTCTTCAGCTTATAAGGCCCTCATAGCCGCATGCACAGAAACAGGTGAATCCCCGGCGCAGTTGATGATTCGTTGTGCTGCAATTGAATCTCCATTGGCCTATCACCAGGGAATGTTCTTGAAAGCCCATTTTCCAAATGGCGCTGCTCATCATGCCAATATCGGAGTTGATCAAGTAGCCTATGATGCGGCGATTGCAGAACTGCCTTTGGCCGAAGTAAATGCTTTCTCGATTGATGACTCAGGAACTACTGAGATTGATGATGCACTTTCGGTAACAGAACTTGTAGAGGGTGGTCATCGCATTGGCATTCATATTGCAGCACCAGGTTTGGCGATTAGTAAAGATGATCCATTGGACCAAGTGGCTCGCAATCGTATGTCTACCGTTTATTTTCCGGGCAACAAAATTACGATGTTGCCTGATTCGGTCATTGAGCAATTCTCCCTGGATGCGGGCGCTCCTAGACCCGCGCTATCCATCTATGTAGATCTTGATGCGGATGGAATAGTAAACCGAGATACCCTGCAAATGCGGGCAGAGATGGTGCCGATGACTGCTAATCTTCGTCTAGAAGATGTGGAGCATTTGGTGAGCGAAGAGAGTTTGGTAGATGAAGGCGTTAGTTATCCCTATCGAAAAGAGTTAGCTATCTTGTGGCGTGCCGCAAAACTCTTGCATGCTGGTCGACAAGAAAAAAGAATTGCCAATGGTCTACGTGCTGAACAGTTGGGTGTGATTGATCCCAATGCTTTGGCAAGAGATTTTCATTTTCAAATTCAAGATGTGGATGGAGTTCAACGTGTAGAAATTATTCCGCGTCAGCGTGGTTCGATTCTCGATACGATCGTTGCAGAGTGGATGATCTTTTGTAATAGCGCATCTGGTCAATTGCTAGCGGATCATGGTTTGCCGGGTTTGTTCCGAACCCAAAAGGGTTGGGGACCATTGCGTACTCGTATGCAAACTACCCCGGGGCCTCATGAAGGCTTGGGGCTTGACTACTACGCATGGTGCACCTCACCGCTACGTCGCTACTCCGATCTCGTCAATCAGTGGCAGTTAATCGCCTTAGCAAAACATGGGGTGACTGCGAAGATGATGGCACCATTTCCACCACGAGATGCGACTCTGATGGGAATCGCTGCAGACTTTGAATCTTGTTATCAAGCTTATGGCGAATTTCAAGATCGCCTAGAAAAGTATTGGTGCTTGCGTTGGATTGCGCAGGATGGAGATTCCAAAAACGTTTATGTACGTCACTTAAAAGAGGGGATGTCTAGGGTAGAACTAGTACCTCTACACTTACCTATCCCAGAGTTGGCAAGTCACCCCCGGATGACTCGTGCAGAAGTCGCAGTGGCTGATGTCGACTTGTTGCAATTAAGTGCTGCTGTGAGAGTACTAGAGATTGAAGCCAAAGCAGAGCCAGAAGTAAAGACTGCAGAAGTATTGACCGATGCATTGCCCGAGGATGCAGAAGAAGATGCCAGCCCAGATTAATCCTGTTCAGCTTTCTCGCTCAGAAAAATTCAACCGAGCCGTGATCTTTTTTCAGAATGCCTGGCGACGCTATCCTTTTCGACTCGCACTATGTGTATCACTCATCATTCATGCACTGTTTCTATCGTTTCGTTGGGGTATTGGTGAAATTCAAAATCGCCGTCTCAATACGCCTTTGAGTGTTGTCCTCGTGAATGCCAGTAACAAGATGCCCCCAAAGCAGGCTAACAAATTGGCCCAGGCAGATCTACAGGGTGGCGGTAAGTCTGAAAATCAAGATGCCACAGCACTACATCGAGCCAGACTGGGAGCAGAGGCGCGTCTTGAAGTTTTAGAGAAACAGCAAAAACAGATGCTGGCCAAGTTAGATGAGCAGCGAGCTAAATCTGGTGGACGCAAAAGTGGGGACGATCAAAAGATTGCCCCCCAACTGAATTCTCTAGAGGCAGAGTTGGCGAAGCAGTTGCAAGCGGATGGACGTGAGCCTCGCCGCAAGGTGCTCACCGGCGCCAATACTAGGGCAGTGACTTTTGCCCATTACTTTGATGGTATGCGCCAAAAGATTGAGGCTTACGGTAGTACATTTTTTCCGCGTGCCAATGGTCGACCGCTATATGGCAGCTTGATTATCGTTGTGAGTGTCGATTCTCAAGGCCGAATTACTACTAATGCGCAAGGTAAAGATGGGGTGTCAATAGGGCGAAGCTCAGGTAATCCTGAATTGGATCGACAGGCCCTAGCCATTGTTCGTGCATCAGCCCCATTTGGCCCATTCCCTTCAGAAATGCGTAATCAAATTGATGTGCTCGATTGGATCTCCACCTTTGACTTTACTCGCGATGGGAATGATCTTCTGGAACTCAAACGTTAGTGCAGCACTCCTTATTCTTAAAATCGCAAATTCGCTTATTCTGTAGCCATCATGAGTTCAAACGCTTCCGTTGATTTGCATACCGATCCAAGTCTTCACCCGGGTCTAGATGTCTATGCGGTAGCGGGCAATCCAATAGGCCATAGTCAGTCGCCCGCCATTCACCAGCGCTTTGCAGAGCAAGCTAAACAAGCTATGCACTATGGCCGTTTACAGCCGGAGCTAGATGGTTTTGCTCAAGCTGCTAAAACATTCTTTTCTGCTGGCGGTAAGGGTATGAATGTCACCGTGCCATTTAAGTTATATGCCCAAGCTTTTGCTGATCAATTAACTAGTCGAGCCCAGTTGGCTGGTGCAGTCAATACGCTATGGATTCAGGATGGCAAGATTTATGGTGACAATACTGATGGCGCTGGCTTGGTGCGCGACCTATTGGCGCAGGGTATCGCCGTCCATGAGTCGCGTATTTTGCTTTTAGGTGCTGGTGGAGCAGCACGTGGAGTGATCGGGCCCTTATTGGAGCATTCACCTAAATGCTTAGTGATTGCTAATCGCTCAAGCATAAAGGCTGATGAATTGATCAAGTTATTTGCCAATGTAGCTGCTACGAAAGAGGTTGCCTTAGAGGCTCGCACATTAGCTCAATTAGAGAGTTCTGAAAAAACACCCTATCCATTTGACCTGGTGATTAATGCAACTGCTGCAGGACTAGCAGATGAGTCTCCTTTGAGCATTGCCGCTGTAGTAAACATCTTTACGCCAAGCTCATTTGCTTACGACATGGTCTACGGTAAAACAACGGCCTTTATGAAGCAAGCTTTACAGCGTGGGGCACGCATTAGCGATGGCCTTGGTATGTTGGTGGAGCAAGCTGCAGATGCATTCTTGTTATGGCGGGGAACCGATCTAGCAACACAAATTGATTCGCGAGCAGTGCTCGCTAAGTTGCGCAGTTGATCAAATTTACTTGCAGTTAATTTCTCACTCATGCGCTGGATTGCTTACCTAGTCAAATGTCTCTTGGCTGGTTTCATAGCCATGCAGGTATATTTTGCCGTTCAGATCGGCCTATGGATTAGTGTAGATCCCAGCAGCACAGCCTTTCAGAGAGCAGAGCGCTGGCGCTTGTGTTCCTGGCATTGGATTTGTTCCGTACAATCAAAGTGGACGCCTTACGATAAGATTTCAAACAATCTCAAACGTGCGGTTTTGGTTAGCGAAGACGACATCTTTTTTCAACACAAAGGGGTTCGTGTTGAAGACATGCAAAAAGCATGGCAAAAAAATCAACAGCAAAATCAGCAAAAACCTCAGGCGGGGGCTAAATCTAAAACCGTGCTGCGTGGTGGGTCAACCATTACTCAGCAGCTTGCAAAAAATTTATTCTTATCTTCCGAGCAAAATTATTTTCGTAAAGGGCAAGAGCTCATCATTACCGGACTCTTAGAGCTTACGCTGTCTAAGCAGAGATTGTTTGAGATCTACCTTAATTCAGTAGAGTGGGGTGAAGGCATTTTTGGTATTGGGGCTGCTTCTGAGCACTATTACGCAACTACGCCAGCAGGACTAGATCTAGATCAGGCTGCGGCTCTAGCTTCCGCTTTGCCAGCACCCAAGTGTTTTGATAAAGAGCAATATTGCCGCAAGGCCAGGATCCACTTTCCAACCAGACAAGAATTTATTTTGGAGAATATGGGGCGTGTCGCTTTAGCGCCGATAGCTCAGCCCAAGAGTTCGTCTAAGACTGCTAAGTAGCCGCTCTTAACGCATCACGCGTGGACTGTGCTACGTTTCGTGCAGCCTGCGCAAAATCATTTCCAGAGCTTGCATACAGAATAGCTCTTGAAGAATTAATGATCATGCCTGTTCCAGGTTTGCCTGGAATACTGCCCGCTTTAACGGTGGCTTCAATATCTCCACCTTGGGCTCCGATGCCGGGGATGAGTAAAGGCATCTCACCCACAATTGCTCGTACCTTTGCGATCTCTTCTGGGAAGGTTGCGCCCACGACAAGACCAATTTGACCCGAGCGATTCCATTGAGTGGCTGCAAGTTTGGCTACATGCAGATACAAAGGCTCCCCATTCGGGGAAGCCTTTAAGAACTGTAAATCTGAGCCACCTGGATTAGAAGTGCGACACAGGACAATGACACCTTTACCAGCATGTTTTAGATAGGGCTCAATCGTGTCAAAGCCCATATAGGGATTGACGGTGATGGCATCCGCACCATAGCGCTCAAAGGCCTCCAGAGCGTAGTGATCTGCGGTACTGCCAATATCACCACGCTTGGAATCGAGGATGACTGGGATGTGGGGGTATTTGTCTTTGAGGTGACGTACCAGTTTTTCTAGTTGGGCTTCAGCGCGTTGTGAGGCAAAGTAGGCAAACTGAGGCTTAAAGGCGCAGACTAAATCTGCGGTGGCATCAGCGATATCGCGACAGAACTCAAAGATCCCCTCAGGTTTCCCTTGCAGGGATGGGGGTAAGCGCTTGGGGTCTGGGTCAAAACCAACACACAGCATGCTGCCTTGGGAAGCCCATGCAGACTGGAGTTGCTGGTGAAAGGTATTTGAGCGAGGGTTCATTGGATTTAGCTTATTTTAGTGAAACAGTCATGATCTATAGGATAAACTAGCGCACATTCCTTAGGAGTTCACCATGATCAACTTGTTCGTCCTGCAAAATGGCCGCCTCTCTCAAGAGCAAGTGGAAGATCGCAATGAATTATTGCAATACGCTAATCCTATCTGGATTGACGTAGTTGATCCAGAGGAAGAAGAGCTCGTTTGGATTAAAGAGGCTTTTGGTGTGCTTTTGCCCGAGTTAGATGACTTGGGCGACCTAGAAGCCTCTGCTCGTTATTTTGAAGCGGATGACGGTCATCTCCATATCCGCACCGATTTTTTATTGGATGAAGAAGAGACTTCTCGCAACGTGCGTGTGGCGTTTGTGCTGACTAAGCAAGTGCTGTTCTCGATTCATGATGAAGATTTACCAGTATTCCGCTTAGTCCGTTTGCGTGCGCGTTTGCGCCCCGGCTCAGTCAGCAATGCAAAAGATGTCTTGCTTGACCTCTACTCCACGGATGCCGAGTATTCAGCCGACGCTTTGGAAGAGGTTTATGAAAACCTTGAGCAAGCAGGTAAGCGAGTGCTGTCTGATAGCATTAATGATGCCGATGCTGCAGAGGTTTTAGAGACGATTGCAAAGGAAGAGGATACCAACGGACGCATTCGTCGTAACGTGATGGATACCCGTAGAGCCCTGTCTTTCTTAATGCGCAGCAAGTTACTATCGGATGAGCAACAAGAGGAAGCGCGCCAAATTTTGCGTGATATTGACTCACTTGAAAACCATACAGCATTCCTATTCGACAAGATCAACTTCTTGATGGATGCGACAGTCGGTTTTATTAATTTGAATCAATCCAAAATTATCAAGATCTTCTCGGTGGTCTCCGTCGCCTTAATGCCACCTACTTTGCTGGCGAGTATTTGGGGTATGAACTACAAGCACATGCCTGAATTGGATGCGACTTGGGGTTACCCAATGGCAATCGGTTTGATGATTATTTCAGCGATTATTCCGCTGGGCTACTTCCATAGCAAAGGCTGGATGAAGTAATTTAATTCTCGAGTAGCTTGGCCAATTCGCTCAGTACGTAATTGCAAGATTGCTCCCGAATCGCTTGGCGGTCTCCAGTAAAGTGCATCGTTTTTGTAAGCACTCTATTTTCACCAGCTTCATTTTGAATTGACCAGCCAAAGCATACTGTTCCCACAGGTTTGCCTGCTGAGCCACCGTTGGGACCTGCAATACCGGTAATTGAGATGGCGGCATTGACATCTGCATTCAGCTGAGCGCCTTTAGCCATCGCTTTAGCAACTTCCTCGCTCACTGCTCCAAAGCTTTGAATAAGCTCTGCTGGCACTCCCAAGGATTCTTCTTTGGCTTGGTTGCTGTAAGTGATGTAGCCCCGCTCAAACCATTCGCTTGAGCCCGCTAATTCAGTGAGAGTGGCGCAGACCAAGCCCCCAGTACAGGACTCTGCAACCGTCATTTTCCAATTTCTCGAGCGCAAAATTTCTGCCAAGGTTTGGACGGTATCGAGTGAATGCATATTTAAATCCAACCCATTTGAGTGCTGACTACTTGCAAGAGAGTAATCACCAAGAGTGTGAAGAAAGCTGCCGCAAGATCATCCACCATGATGCCAAACCCACGCCACAGGAGTTGCAGGAAGTGTGAAGGGGTATCGGTATTCTCGAGCGTTTTAAAGTGGCGATCAATCATGCCGATAGGACCCGGTTTAGCAGCATCGAAATATCTAAAGAGAGCGAACGCAAGGATCTGCATCCAAATACTGGTCGGTGTAATGAATAACAGCACCAACCAAAAAGCCATCATTTCATCCCAAACAATACCGCCAAAATCTTTCTTACCTAACTCTTCACTGACATGGCCACAGATCCAACAGCCCAACAAAATACCGCCACCAGTGATCCATAGAAAATGTTCTATGGTGAGGAAATGCTCAGCAATCAAAAAGCTTGCCCAGGCCCAGAGAGTGCCTGCAGTGCCAGGCGCTACCCGGCTTAGACCGCTACCAAAGCCAAAGGCTAGAGTGCGACTTGGGCTCTGAAGCATCCACTGGAAACCAGGCTTCACAACTGATGGATTCTGATCAGTCATTTTGCGAAGTGGTCAAAAGAGTGGAGTAGTGCAGCGGTATCCGCATCACTAAGTAACTTACCATCAGTTCCCTGGATGCGAATCTGGATACTACTATTTTTCATGGACGTAATGCGGCCAATACATGTGAGGGGAAGTTTGAGTTCTTTGCTGATATTGAGAATCACATCACGTTTGCTACTAGGTGCAGTAAAGCAAAGTTCGTAATCATCGCCACCGCTGGCAGCAAATTGATTTTGTATTGCTTTACTTTGTTTTTGCAATGTTGCTGATGTGGGAAGTTGCTCCAAAATAATTTCTGCATCAAGCTGTGATTGTTTCAGGATGTGCTTTAGATCACCAAGCAAGCCATCCGATACATCTAAGGCGGCACTTGCCACTTCCCTCAGTGCCATACCAAGCCCAACTCTGGGTGTGGGTTGATGCATGCGATGGTCAATTGCTTTGAAGTCGCTTTCCGAGAGCGTGATTTCATGACGCAGTGCAGCAAGAGTGAGTCTTGCATCGCCAACAGTGCCTGAAACCCAAATCTCATCCTCAATCTTTGCCCCTGATCTAAGAATGGCTTTTCCAGTAGGAATGCTGCCAAATGCAGTAATTGAAATGGTGAGGGGGCCAGCAGTAGTGTCGCCACCGATGAGGGGGCAAGAAAATTGATTGGCAACCGCAAATAAGCCCTTAGAGAATGCTTCCAACCATCTTGTATCAACCTCAGGCAAGGCAATGGCCAATGTAAACCCCAGTGGCTTAGCACCCATTGCGGCAAGGTCAGAAAGATTGACTGCTAAGGCTTTGCCGCCTAATTTCTCAGGGTCAGCATCGGCAAAAAAATGTCTACCCGCAACCAACATATCGCTGGTAATAGCGATTTCTTCACCTGGCAGGGGTTTGATGAGTGCGCAATCATCGCCAATGCCCAAACTGAGGGTCGTATTTGAACCGTTTGAGGCACTACCCGTTTTAAAAAAACGTTCAATGAGATCGAATTCGCCGATTGGGCCGGATTGAGAATGCATACCTTATTTTATGACCCTTGGCAGTGCAATGCGAGAGAGGAATAGAATTAAAGCCTTAATAAGCATTAGACAAAACGAGTTAGCGAGTTAGTTGATGAGCATAGAAAATAGTAAAGAGCAACAAATTGCAGCTTTAAGAGAAGCTGCCCTTCAGTACCACGAGTTTCCGGTTCCTGGAAAGATCGAGATTGCTCCAACTAAGCAACTGACTAATCAACGCGATTTAGCGCTTGCCTATACTCCTGGCGTCGCAGCCCCTTGCGAAGAAATTGTGAAGGACCCAGCCAATGCTTTTAAGTACACCGCCCGTGGAAATTTGGTTGGCGTGATTACAAACGGTACTGCTGTTTTAGGTTTGGGAAATATCGGACCATTGGCAAGTAAGCCAGTGATGGAGGGTAAAGCGGTTCTCTTTAAGAAATTTGCTGGCATTGATGTTTTCGATATCGAAGTCAATGAAAATGATCCAGAAAAATTAGTCGAAATTATTGCGGCACTTGAGCCTACTTTTGGTGGCATCAATTTAGAAGATATCAAAGCTCCAGATTGCTTTATTGTCGAGCGCAAGCTGCAAGCTCGTATGAAGATTCCAGTCTTTCATGATGATCAGCACGGCACTGCGATTGTAGTTGCAGCCGCAATTATCAATGGTTTGAAGGTGGTTGGAAAAGACGTTAGCAATGTGAAGTTAGTTACCTCTGGTGCTGGCGCAGCTGCATTGGCTTGCTTAGACCTGTTGGTAGATCTTGGCATTCCTCGTAAAAATATCTGGGTAACTGACCTTGCTGGTGTTGCCTATAAAGGCCGTAAAGAATTGATGGATCCTGAAAAGGAGCCTTTCTGCCAAGAGACTGATTTGCGTACTCTCGATCAAGTGATTGCTGGCGCAGATATTTTCTTAGGTCTATCTGCTGGTGGTGTATTAAAGCAAGACATGGTGAAGAAGATGGCCGACAAGCCATTGATTTACGCCTTAGCAAATCCAACCCCAGAAATCTTGCCTGAAGAAGTAAAAGCAGTTCGTCCTGATGCGGTGATGGCAACGGGCCGTACTGACTATCCAAATCAAGTCAATAACGTTTTGTGCTTCCCATTTATTTTCCGTGGCGCACTCGATGTTGGCGCAACCACCATTACTCGCGGCATGGAAGTAGCAGCCGTGAAAGCCGTTGCAGAGCTTGCCCAAGCTGAGCAAAGCGAAGTGGTGGCATCGGTTTACGGAATTGAGAACCTTTCTTTTGGTCCTGAGTATTTGATTCCAAAACCATTTGATCCGCGCTTGATTACCGTCATTGCTCCCGCTGTGGCTAAGGCTGCAATGGATGACGGCGTTGCTTTACGTCCGATTAAAGATTTTGATGCGTATCGCAATCAGCTACAACAATTTGTGTATCACTCCGGTACTTTGATGAAGCCGCTCTTTAGTATTGCGAAGAGAGTTCTAGCAAATCAAAAACGCATTGTCTTTGCCGAAGGTGAGGATGAGCGTGTATTGCGTGCCGTACAAATCATCATTGACGAGCACTTAGCCACCCCAATTCTGATTGGTCGCCCCGAGGTGATTGAGCATCGTATTGAGAAGTTCGGCCTCCGGATGAAGACGGGTGATGATTTTGAGATTGTGAATCCAGAGCGTGATTCACGCTTTCGTGACTTCTGGCAAACCTATCTTGGTTTGACTGAGCGTAAGGGAGTGACAGAGTCATTTGCTAAATTAGAAATGCGCCGCCGCCATACTTTAATTGGCTCCATGATGATTGCTAAGGAAATGGCTGACGGCATGATTTGTGGAACGATTGGTAATGCAGCTACTCATCTGAAGTATGTTGATGAAGTAGTTGGTCGTGAGCCAGGTGCAAACGTCTATGGAGCAATGTCTGGATTAATTCTTCCAGGTCGCCAAGTGTTCTTGGTAGATACGCATATCAATCTAGATCCAACTGCCGAAGAATTGGCAGAATTGACTTTGATGGCCGCTAGCGAAATGCGTAAGTTGGGTTTAATTCCTAAAGTGGCATTACTCTCACACTCAAACTTTGGATCTAGTAATGCGCCATCTGCAATCAAAATGCGCGAAGTCTTGGCTTTAATTCAAAAGGCAGATCCCTCCTTAGAGGTTGATGGTGAGATGCATGGGGATAGCGCTTTAGATGAAACCATTCGCGCTGGCACAGTGACTTCATCGCCATTAAAAGGCGATGCCAACTTATTAGTTCTGCCAAATATTGACGCCGCCAACATTTCTTACAACTTGTTAAAAACAGCTGCAGGTAATGGCATTGCTATCGGTCCTCTGTTGCTGGGGGTTGCTAAACCAATTCATATTTTGACGCCAGCAGCGACGGTTCGTAGGATTGTGAATGTGACTACTTTGGCTGTGGTTGAGGCTGCCAGTAACGCAAGAGGCATCTCCTAAGCGCTCATCATTTATGTAAGTTAGCAGTTACTTGCATAAATTAATCCTATATTAATCAATAACTTATATAAAAAGCACTGTATTTGGGCTTGATTTGATGACGTGTTAAGGGTAACCTATTACCCATCATGAATAATCGCTCTGAAAATACCAATCTAGCAAGCTTCGAAGAACATAGCCGTGCTGAAAGTTGGGATAGCAATGATCGACTCGAGACCGAATCGTCTGCTGCCAATATTTATGCCCAAGGCGGTTTATCTCGTTTACAAACCTATGCAGCAAATCAAGTTACGGGGAAAAAAGTGACAGCTTCTTGGCGTGCCGCTTTGGCCGTTCGTGATGCCGGACCGCCGGCCATGTTGCGCAGTGTGCGCACTAATATCGTGCAATCTATTCGTGCTTTCCGTACACCAGATTTACAGGAAGCCGCTACAGAGCTCGGTCAACATTTCATTTATGCCAATTGCGTCAATGCAATGACAAAGGGTGAGGTTCTTGAAGCAATTGCCATTGCTTACACCTTTACTAAGCAACAAGCAAAAAACTTTGACCCTCTATTGGATGCGTTGACCACAACTACAGATAAGGCAGGTCAACAGCCCGGCTTTGTAGTGGTGCTCGAAGGTTTACCTTGCACTCAAAAGTTTGATAAAGAAGCACGCGAGACTCTGTTAGATGTCTTCCGCGATGCCGTAGATTATTGGGCTGAGCGTCGCACACCATATCGGGTTTTCTACTCTTTTGCTTAATCGCTAAAAGATCGCAAACCAATGAATCGCCTCTATTTGAGGCGATTTTGCATTTCAGGATTCCAAATGCTGTGTACCGCTGTAATGGCTACAAGGCCTGCGGTTTCAGTGCGCAATACGCGCTCTCCTAAAGAAACAATTTGGTATCCCGCGGCTTGAGCTTGCGCTTCCTCTTCTGGTGAGTGACCACCCTCTGGTCCGATCATGAGAACAATATCTTGAGGTGCATTTTCTATTAAGACGGAGTACATGCTTTTGCTAGCATCCGGACTCAGGAGAAGTTTGAGTGCAGGCTTTGAACTTGCTTTGAGGTAAGTTGCAAAATTTTGGATAGGTTCAAGCTGCGCCAATACTGTTCTGTCACATTGCTCACAAGCAGCTTGAATAATCCCACTCCAATGTGTTAAACGCTTTTGGACGCGATCCTGGTCACTTGAGCGGGTCAGTTTGAGAATGGAGCGTTCACACTGTAATGGCGCGATGATTTGGGCACCTGTTTCTATGGCTTTTTCAACAATCCAATCCATTTTGTCACCGCCTGCCAAGCCTTGGGCCAAAGTAATTGCATATGGGGCCTCACGGTGGGTATCAGTGCGGATATCGCTCAGTTGGGCTAAACCGCTTTTTCCACTGAAGGAAAGGAGCTCTGCCTTAGCGATTTGCCCTTTTCCATCAAATATGGGAAACGACTCGCCAACCTGAACGCGCCGAACCCGTAAATGGTGGCAAACCTCAGAGGTGAGGAGGGTGGGCTTTTGGGATTCCCATGGTCCGGGAAGATAAAATTGAGGCATTACTGAAATATAGCCAATTTATTT
This sequence comes from Polynucleobacter sp. AP-Feld-500C-C5, assembly GCF_018882265.1. Classification (NCBI taxonomy): domain Bacteria; kingdom Pseudomonadati; phylum Pseudomonadota; class Betaproteobacteria; order Burkholderiales; family Burkholderiaceae; genus Polynucleobacter; species Polynucleobacter sp. AP-Feld-500C-C5. The sequence continues at coordinate 104,481 of NZ_JACVOW010000021.1, forward strand.
TCCTCGAGACCACTTTTACGATGTCAAACCTTCAAATTCGTATGGCGAATGCCATTCGCGCCCTATCCATGGATGCAGTTCAACAGGCAAACTCAGGGCACCCTGGTATGCCGATGGGAATGGCAGATATTGCTGTTGGATTATGGAATGAACATTTAAAACACAATCCGACTGATCCCCACTGGATCGATCGCGATCGTTTTGTTTTATCTAATGGTCATGGATCGATGTTGTTGTATTCACTGTTGCATCTCTCTGGATATGACTTACCCATTGAAGAGTTAAAAAATTTCCGTCAATTGCAAAGTAAAACCCCAGGACATCCTGAGTATGGAATTACAGCCGGGGTAGAAACCACTACAGGTCCATTGGGTCAAGGTATTTCAAATGCGGTTGGCATGGCACTTGCTGAAAAGTTACTGGCTGAAGAATTTAATCGTCCCGGTCACAACATCATCGATCACTACACTTATGTATTTTTAGGTGACGGTTGCTTGATGGAAGGTATCAGCCATGAAGTTTGTTCATTGGCTGGCACATTAAAGCTAAACAAGTTGATAGCACTTTGGGATGACAACGGTATCTCGATTGACGGCAAGGTAGTTTCTTGGTTTAACGAAGATACGCCAAAACGTTTCGAAGCTTATGGCTGGAATGTTATTCGTGATGTCGATGGTCATGATGCGGAAGCAGTTTCGAAGGCGATTGCTCAGGCTAAAAAGAGTGCTAAGCCAACCCTGATCTGCTGCAAGACAGCGATCGGCAAGGGTTCTCCTAATATGGCTGGTAGCGATAAAGTGCATGGTTCGCCACTAGGCGCTGCTGAAATCGCACAGACTCGCGTGGCCTTGAATTGGCCCTATCCACCATTTGAAATTCCAAAAGATATTTATGCTGCTTGGGATTTTAAAAAGCGTGGCCAAACTGCTGAACACGAATGGAATAAAGAATTCCAAAAATACAAAATCCAATTTCCAGAACTTGCTTCTGAATTACAGCGCCGTATGCAAGGCGATTTGTCAAAAGACTTTTCAGCCACACTCAATGCGTATTTAAAAACTTGCCAATCTAAAGCAGAAACGATTGCTACTCGTAAAGCGAGTCAAAATGCGATTGAAGCTTTAGCACCCGTTTTGCCAGAATTTATGGGTGGCTCTGCAGACTTAACCGGTTCAAACTTAACTAATTGGTCTGCATGCAAACCTGTACGCGGCGATCAATGGGGTAATCACGTTAACTATGGTGTGCGTGAGTTTGGTATGAGCGCCATCATGAATGGGATTGCCTTGCATGGCGGTTATATTCCATTCGGAGGCACCTTTTTAACCTTCTCCGATTACAGTCGTAATGCTATTCGTATGGCTGCTTTGATGAAGTTGCGTAGCATCTTTGTCTTCACCCATGACTCAATTGGTCTAGGAGAAGATGGCCCAACCCATCAATCTGTGGAGCACGTTGCTAGCCTACGTCTGATTCCAAACTTGATGGTTTGGCGGCCCTGTGACACTACCGAGAGCGCTGTTGCCTGGGGCGCGGCGGTTGAGCGTCAGAATGGTCCGAGCGCTTTGATCTTTAGTCGTCAAAACTGCCCATTTGTTGCTCGTAACAGCCAGCAGATTAAAGACATTGCACGTGGTGGCTATGTATTACGTGATCCTCAATCAGGAAAGATCGATGCAGTCATTATTGCTACTGGTTCTGAAATTGCACTTGCATTGCAAACAGCCGAACGTTTAGAAAAAGACAGTGCTGGAAAAATCGGTATTCGAGTGGTTTCGATGCCTTCGACCACGGTATTTGATCAGCAAGATGCCACCTATAAATCTAAAGTATTGCCGGCCAATACCCCACGCATCGCTGTTGAGGCAGGCGTAACGGATTTCTGGTGGAAGTATGGTTGCGCAGCCGTGCATGGTGTCGATACCTTTGGTGAGTCAGCACCCGCAGCTCAGCTATATGAATATTTTGGTTTAACGGTCGATCAAATTGCAAAGACTGTTAAGCAATGCATCTCGAAGAAATCAAATAAATAAAAGTTAGCGCAATAAATTTAATATTAGTAAGGGGAAATAAATGACAATTCGTGTCGCAATTAATGGTTACGGGCGTATTGGCCGTATGGTACTCCGCGCCTTGTATGAAGATCAGGTAAACGGCAAGCCACGTCGTGATATCAAGATCGTTGCGATTAATGCGATGGGTGATATTGCAATCAACGCCCACCTCACTCAATATGACTCTGCCCACGGCCGTTTTCCTGCCGAGGTATCTGTAGATGGCGATTGCATGGTGGTGAATGGTGATCGTATCAAGATGTTCTGTACACGCAATCCTGTTGAAACCCCATGGGGTGAGTTGGGCGTAGATTTAGTTTTAGAGTGCACTGGTAAGTTCACCTCTAAAGAAAAGGCGATGATTCATATTCAACAGGGTGCTAAGAAAGTATTGATTTCTGCGCCTGGCGAAAAAGATGTCGATGCCACCATTGTGTTCGGTGTGAACCAAAATGTATTAAAGCCAAATGACGTGGTTGTTTCTAATGCAAGTTGTACTACCAACTGTTTGGCGCCATTAGTTAAGCCATTGTTAGAAAAAATTGGTATTGAGTCTGGCTTGATGACAACGATTCATGCATTTACGAATGATCAGGTGTTGACCGATGTGTATCACAAGGATATGCGTCGTGCGCGCTCTGCTGTGAGTAGCATGATTCCAACGAAGACTGGCGCAGCAAAAGCAGTCGGCTTAGTTTTGCCCGCTTTAGCCGGTCGCTTTGATGGTTTTGCGATGCGTGTGCCAGTGATCAATGTCTCAGTGGTTGACCTCACGTTTGCTGCAAGCCGTGCAACGAGCATAGATGAAGTGAATTCTATTTTGAAGGCTGCTAGCGAGGGTGAGCTCAAAGGCATCTTGGGCTTTAATACTTTGCCTTTGGTTTCAATCGATTTTAACCATGATCCACGCCCGAGTATTTATGACGCCTCTCAAAGCCGTGTTTCTGCTGATGGCAAGCTAGTTAAAGTTTTAGCTTGGTACGACAATGAATGGGGTTATTCAGTACAAATGCTCAATGCGGCTGAAGCATTAATGGCGGTAAAGTAATTAAAAGTCATTAAATGTAGTTAAAAGTTGCTAAAAAGTAAAAAAGACCTCAATTTGAGGTCTTTTTTCATATCCGTAGCCCTGAGAATCAACTCAAAACCTCAGAAAAGTGTTTATTTTTGCTTATTTCGGCAGTTTTTCTTCTGGCAATGCCCGTACATTGCTAAAGAGTGTTCTTGAAGCTTAAAACCGAGGTTCTTGGCAATATCCCGTTGCCGCTTTTCAATGGCCTCATCCACAAACTCTTCTACATGCCCGCAGTCTAGGCAAACCAAGTGGTCATGGTGGTTACCTTCATTAAGTTCGTAGATGGCCCTGCTATCACCCTTACTAGACTCAAAATGGCTGCGGAGCAAAAGCCCTGCCTGCTCAAACTGGGTAAGCACTCGATATACCGTGGCTAAACCGATTTCCTGATCTTCTTTAGTGAGGGCCATAAAGATGTCCTCAGCACTGAAGTGGGTGCCGCCATTTTGATGAAAAAAATCGAGAATTTTCATGCGTGGACCAGTGGCTTTGAGGCCAATATCACGCAAATTTTCAGGAGTAGGGTTTTGGTTCGTATTCATGGCTTTGGGAGCTAAAATCAATGTCTTAATGATACGGCCAGCCATGCAAAATTGCCTTGAACTTTTTAGTCGTTTTTTTAACCCGTTTCTGAAGAGGTATTTTGCCTCTTCAAGAGGGGGTGTATTGGCTCTTGCCTTGTTTGGCTTGCTAGGTATTGCGGGGTGTACTACCGCGGTAGATGAAACCCAGCGCGCCTGGATGAACAAAATTTTTAGACCTTATGTTCCTGACATTGTTCAAGGTAACTTTATCTCCAGTGAGCAATATGCCAAATTACAGTTAGGTATGACGCGTGAGCAGGTGCGTCAAATTTTAGGCACTCCATTATTAGCAAGTTACTTCCATGCCAATCGCTGGGATTATGTTTTTGAATTTAAACGCTCAGGTCAGCGTGTTGGCAAAGAGCGGCATGTCACCGTATTTTTTGATGGCGATAAAGTCGTGAAGTTTGAAGGCGATGCTTTACCAACAGATGTGGAGTTGGTGGCTGAGATTGATAACTACGCTAAGACGAAGCGTTCGTTTTGGGATGTGATGACGGGTTCAAATAAACCGCCAGTAACACCGCCTTTGCAACAACCAGAATTATTGGTGCCAAGTCCAACCGATAACTTGCCTAAGGGGGCTGCTATACCTCCAGTCCCTGCTGCAAGCACAGGATCTTTCTGGGACTATTTTACTTTTTCAAAGTCGTCAGATGGCAAAGTATCCCAGCCAGAAACTTTAGGCCCTGGCGCGATGAATACTCCGCCAGCGGCTGAGAAAAAGCAGTAGAAATGATTGATACATTGATGCCAGTTAAATAATCCTGGACGTCTCTAGAAACTTTTAATAAGAAGCGAAGAAATACATGATGAAGATTGCAATTGCTGGAGCAACCGGTCGTATGGGCAAGATGTTGATTGAGACTGTTCTTAATGCATCTGATGCGCAACTTGAAGGTGCTCTTGAGCATTCAGCTTGCCCTCAATTGGGAGAAGATGCGGGCGCTTTCCTGGGTAAAAAGACGGGTGTGCTCATTTCTGCTGATGTGTCTAAGGTATTAGCGAACGCTGATTTTCTGATTGATTTCACAAGGCCAGAGGGCACTATGGCGCACTTGGCTGTGGCAGAAAAAACGGGCACCAAGATGATTATTGGTACAACGGGATTGAGTGCGGATCAAATTGCAAATCTTAAAAAAGCTTCTGCAAAGTTAGCTATTGTGTTTGCGCCCAATATGAGTGTTGGCGTGAATGCCACATTCAAGTTACTGGAGATCGCAGCTAAGATGCTTAATCAAGGTTACGACATTGAAATCATCGAAGCCCATCATCGTCACAAAGTAGATGCGCCTTCCGGCACTGCTTTGAAGATGGGCGAGGTTATTGCAGATGCACTTGGTGAAAAGCTAGATGATCTGGCTGTGTATGCACGCGAAGGCCATACTGGCGAGCGCAAAGAGGGGTCAATTGGCTTTGCAACGATTCGTGGTGGCGATATTGTGGGAGACCATACTGTGCTGTTCGCTGGCGATGGCGAACGTATTGAGATTAGCCACAAGTCTTCAAGCCGTCAGTCTTATGCCCAAGGATCTTTACGGGCCGCGCGTTTCTTGCAGAACCAAACTTCAGGCCTTTATGACATGCAAGATGTGCTTGGCTTACGCAAATAACTACATTAATAAAAAACCAAAAAATAAGACAGAAAAGAGTTGTTTTGAATGAGTAAGGATTACGACTACCGCAGCATTGAAGCAGCAGCACAAGCTGATTGGGAAAGTGCGCAAGTCTATCAAGTAACAGAAAATGCTCTCGGCATAGATGGCAAGAAGAAGCCGAAGTATTACGCTTGCTCTATGTTGCCTTATCCTTCTGGTAAGTTACATATGGGTCATGTGCGTAACTACACGATCAATGATGTGATGGCGCGTCAACTCCGCATGCAAGGCTATAACGTCTTGATGCCAATGGGCTGGGATGCTTTTGGCATGCCTGCAGAAAATGCTGCCATTCAGAATAAAGTGCCGCCAGCGAAGTGGACCTACGACAACATTGCTTATATGAAAAAGCAAATGGCTGCGATGGGCTTAGCAATTGATTGGTCTCGTGAGGTTGCCACTTGCAGTCCTGATTATTACCGCTGGAATCAATGGCTCTTTTTGAAGATGCTGGAAAAAGGGATTGCGTATCGTAAGACTCAAGTAGTCAACTGGGATCCGATCGATCAAACTGTTCTAGCAAACGAGCAAGTGATTGATGGTCGTGGTTGGCGTTCAGGCGCCTTAGTTGAAAAGCGTGAGATTCCAGGCTACTACTTCAATATCACTGCTTACGCAGAGCAATTACTGACTGGCTTAGATGGTTTGGGTTGGCCTGAGCGTGTCAAAACCATGCAGCAGAATTGGATTGGTAAAAGTCGCGGTGTTCGCTTTGCTTTTAAGCATGAGGTCGCTGATGTCCATGGCAACTTTATTCAAGATGGCTTGCTATACGTGTTTACTACCCGGGCTGACACCATTATGGGCGTTACTTTCTGCGCCGTGGCAGCTGAGCATCCGTTAGCCACTAAAGCTGCCGCTAATAATCCTGCCTTAGCCGCATTTATTGAGAAGTGCAAAACCGGTAGCGTGATTGAAGCTGACCTAGCTACTCAAGAAAAAGAGGGTATGTTTACCGGTTTATATGTCACGCATCCATTGACGAATGAGCCAGTGCCTGTTTGGGTAGGTAACTATGTTTTGATGTCTTATGGTGATGGCGCCGTGATGGGTGTCCCAGCACATGATGAGCGTGATTTTGCTTTTGCCCTCAAATATGACTTGCCAATCAAACAAGTGATCGCCCTCAAAGGGGAATCACCCATGTTTAATGCAACGCGTTGGGAAGATTGGTATGCCCAAAAAGAAGATGTGATTTGCTTTAACAGCGACAAATATGACGGACTCTCACATGGAGAAGCAGTCAGTGCCGTTGCCAAAGATTTAGAGAAGATGGGTATTGGAGAGATCAAGACTACCTATCGATTGCGTGATTGGGGTATTTCACGTCAGCGTTATTGGGGCACTCCCATTCCGATTATTCATTGTGGTGATGAGAGTCACCCTGGTTGTGGAGCAGTACCTGTTCCAGAGGCTGATTTGCCAGTGGTGTTGCCAGAAGATTGTGTGCCCGATGGCAGTGGTAATCCTTTAAATAAGCGTGCAGACTTTTTGAATGTGCAGTGCCCCAAGTGTGGCAAGCCTGCAAGACGTGAGACTGACACGATGGATACCTTTGTAGATTCGTCCTGGTATTTCATGCGCTATACCGGTCCTGACGCGAAGACGATGGTGGATGGGCGCAATGAATACTGGATGCCAATGGATCAATATATTGGCGGTATCGAGCATGCGATCCTGCATTTACTGTATGCGCGCTTTTGGACCAAGGTCATGCGTGATCTGAACTTGATCACTTTTGATGAGCCTTTCCAAAATCTGTTGACGCAAGGCATGGTACTCAATGAGACCTATTACTCAGAAGAGGCTTCTGGTAAAAAGACTTGGCTTAATCCCTTGGACGTAGAGTTAGAGCTCGATGAAAAAGGTCGTCCTCAAGGCGCGAAGCTAAAGGGCGATACCTCAGGCACACCGGTCATGATTGGTGGCGTTGAGAAGATGTCTAAGAGCAAGAACAATGGCGTTGATCCGCAGGCTTTGATTGATCAATACGGTGCAGATACTGCACGTTTGTTTGTGATGTTTGCAGCACCACCAGAGCAACAGTTGGAGTGGTCGGGTGCTGGGGTTGAAGGCGCTTCCCGATTCTTACGACGTGTTTGGATGTATTCAAGCAGTCAAGCTAATGGGATTCGTGATGCGCAGGACGCTTTACCGAGTAACCTGAATGATGCTGAGAAAGAATTGCGTCGCGAAGTCCATTCGATTTTGAAGCAGGCAAATTTTGACTACCAGCGTCGCCAGTACAACACAGTGGTATCTGCCGCCATGAAGATGCTCAATGTGCTTGAACCCATTAAATTGGATCAAGCTGCTGCTATTAGTGCACCGGTTTTACGGGAGTGCCTTAGCATCTTATTGCGAGTGCTTTACCCAGTGGTGCCACATTTAACGCATGTGCTCTGGAAAGATATGGCTTATGCCAAGACCTTTGGCCCTCTTTTGGATGCCCCATGGCCTGCTGTAGATGAATCTGCTCTGGTTCAAAGTGAGATTATTTTGATGCTCCAAATTAATGGTAAGTTGCGAGGTGATATCAGGGTGCCAGCAGAGGCCACCAAAGAGCAAATTGAATCTTTGGCTTTGCAAACTGATTCAGCGGTTAAAGCGCTGAACGGCGGAGCCCCTAAAAAGGTAATCGTCGTGCCTGGCCGTTTAGTAAATATCGTTGCATAGCTGTATAGAGGCTAATGAGAGAAACTAAGGATATGAGCACAAATCGACTGCGACGTGCAATGCTTGGATTAATCGTCAGTGCGCCAATCGGTGGCTTGCTGGCTTGTGGCTATCGCTTACGCGGCATGGTGGACTTACCATTTCAGGCAATTGCCATTACTGGCAATCCATCACCACCCTTACGTGCCGATATTCAAACCTCTATTTTGACGGGTACAGACGTCAAGGTTGCGATTAATCCAAAAGATGCCGACTTAATTTTAGAGATTACGAACGACATTAGTGGTCGCGAGATATTGGCTTATAACTCTGCTGGTCAAGTTTCTGCATATCGCTTAAATATTCGCGTAGGTTTTAGAGCTTACGATCTTGCTGGCGCAGAGATTATTCCTGATAGCGAAATCTATATGACGCGTGATATGGACTTCTCAAATACGACTGTGTTGGCGACCGATGTTCAACAGCAACAATTCTTATCCTTGATGCGTAAAGACTTGGCAGTGCAGATCTTGCGCCGCGTCTCTGCTGCCACTAAAGCCCCACGCAGTAGAACTTTCTAAGGGTATGTAAAGCTCGCATGGTCAAAGTTGACGCCTTGCAAGTGCACCTCAAATCCTTAGGATCAGGGGGTGCGATGCTCCCCCTCTATGTCTTTAGCGGGGATGAGCCCCTCCTGATGATGGAGGCAATCGATCAATTACGTCTTACCGCCAAGAAATTGGGTTTTACTGAGCGCGAGGTGATGTTACAAGAGCGCGGATTTGATTGGAGTGCACTCATGAGCGCCGGTCAAACCATGTCTTTGTTTGGTGATAAGCGTTGGGTAGAGTTGCGGATACCGACTGGTAAACCAGGTCGTGATGGCGCTGATGCTTTAAAACAATTTGCCGCGCAAATAGGGTCACAGCCAAGCTCTCCAGATGGCCCGGACACAGTGGTATGCATTGTCCTGCCTAGATTAGATGGCAAGACGAAGACTTCGGCTTGGTTTAGCGCTTTAGATGATGCTGGTATGGCTATTCAGATTGACTCTTTAGATCGCAGTCACTTACCAAGATGGATTGCAGGTCGACTGAGGATGCAAAATCAAGAAGTGGAGAGCGGTACTGAGGGTCAACGTGCTCTGGAGTTTATTGCCGACCAGGTTGAGGGTAACCTCATTGCCGCTCACCAAGAGATTCTGAAGCTAGGACTCCTATATCCCACAGGCGTCTTAACTGAAGAGCAAATTCGGTCTGCCATTCTAAAAGTAGCTCGCTATAACGTTTTTGAGTTAACTGAGGCAATGCTTGCGGGTGATTTACCGAGGCTAAACCGCATGTTAGATGGTTTAAAAGGCGAGGGCGAGCCCTTAGTATTGATTCTGTGGAGCGTGACCGAAGAGCTTAGGCTACTATCTAAATTGAAGGTAGCTAGTGATGCTGGAGAGTCTGTGCAACAGCTGATGCGGGCAAATCGGATCTGGGGTAACAAAGAGCGTTTATACCCAGCTGCGCTCAGAAGAGTTCAGCCGCTGAAATTGCGCAGGGCAATGCAGGTTGCTGCAGGCCTAGATCGTCAGGTTAAAGGTCTTTATGCAGCTGAATTGCCTGCAGATCCTTGGGATGGCTTGCGTTTGGTTGGAAACTTATTACGGTAATTTAAAGAACAAAGTCAATGAGTAAAGAGATTCAAGAAATGATGCAGGACATTGGAAAGCGAGCACGAAGTGCGTCGCGTGCCATGGCTCGTGCATCGAGTGAGCAGAAGAACCAAGCTTTATTACATATCGCAAACTTAGTTCGTCTAAGGACAAGTGAAATCCAGAAGGTTAATCAGGTAGATGTTGATCGTGCAAAAGCAAATAGCCAAGACGCTGCTTTTATTGATCGCTTAACCATGACGCCTAAAGTGATTGAAACTATGGCATTAGGTTTAGAGCAAATTATTTCCCTAGAGGACCCAATCGGAAAAATGACTGCCTTGAAAAAGCAGGCCTCTGGTATCGAGCTTGCTCAGATGCGCGTACCACTTGGTGTCATTGGCATCATTTATGAGTCACGTCCCAATGTGACGATTGACGCGGCAGCACTGTGTTTAAAGTCTGGCAATGCAGTGATATTGCGTGGAGGATCTGAGGCAATTGATTCCAACACCGTGTTGGCCCAAATCATTCAAGAAGGTCTTGCTGCTGCGGGCCTGCCTAAAGATGCTGTCCAAGTGGTTACGACCACGGATCGTAGCGCTGTCGGTGAAATGATCACGATGACCCAATATATTGATGTCATTGTTCCTCGTGGCGGTAAGAGTCTGATTGCTCGGCTGATGGCAGAAGCACGTGTCCCAATGATTAAGCACTTGGATGGTATTTGTCATACCTATATTGATGCTGATGCTGATCTCGCGATGGCAGTCAGAGTTTGCGATAACGCCAAGACACAGCGCTATGCACCTTGCAATGCGATGGAGACGCTTTTAGTAAATAAGGCTATTGCCCCCAAGGTCTTGCCTGAGCTTTGCAAAATTTATCAAGATAAAGGTGTTGAGTTGCGCGTGGATACTTTGACGCGTTCAACTCTAGAGGCCAGTGGCTTTAAAAACTTAGTGGATGCTACAGAAGAAGATTGGCACACAGAGTATCTCGCTCCTATTTTGTCGATTAAGACCGTGGCCGATATCGATGAGGCCATGAATCATATCGAGCGCTATGGTAGTAAACATACCGACGCGATCATCACGAATAATAAGATGCAAGCCGATCGTTTTTTGCGTGAAGTCGATAGTGCTAGCGTGATGGTGAATGCTAGCACCCGTTTTGCCGATGGCTTTAAGTATGGCTTAGGTGCTGAAATTGGTATTTCGAATGACAAGCTCCATGCCCGCGGCCCTGTTGGTCTAGATGGCTTAACCTCCCTTAAATATGTCGTGATGGGTCATGGCGAAATTCGTACTTAACTTCATCGCATCTAATACACCATTATGAACGCTTACCTCTGGATAAAAACCTTACACATTGTGTTGATCACTTCATGGTTTGCAGGCTTGTTTTATCTCCCGAGAATTTATGTGAACTTGGCTGATGAAAAAAATCCCGAGACTTATGCGCGTCTCTTGGGAATGGCTAATCGCCTCTTTCGCTTTATGACCATATTGGCAGTGCCAGCGGTATTACTAGGCTTAACACTTTGGCTTGTTTTTGAAGTTGGTGCTGGCGATATATGGATGCACGCTAAATTATTTTTTGTAATCCTGGTGATTGCTTATCACCATGTCTGCCTCAGCTTATTAAAGAAGTTTCGTGCTGGTCTAAATACCAAGTCTGGAGTGTGGTATCGCTGGTTTAATGAAGTCCCAGTCATCTTGCTATTGGTAATTGTGGCTTTAGTCATTTTTAAACCATAAGTTCAAAAACTATTCCAAATTTCTTTTTCTACTCTTTTTTCTATTTAAGACTGTTAGCCCCATGAGATTTTTTGTTGTTTGCCCAGGCGGTTTAGAAGTACCGCTTGCACAGGAGCTTTCAGCAATTTCCCAGCGCCCAGATTCCAAAGCATTGGGTGCATGGGTGATTGATCCAACACCGACCAGCCCTACCGGCGGAATTGGTCTTGCGGGTCCGCTTTCTGCAGCAATGGCATTGAATCTTCATTCCAGAATTGCTAGCCGAGTTTTACTGCAGATGGCGCAAGCGCCCTATCGACAAGAAGATGACTTGTATAAGTTAGCCAGTGGTTTGGCTTGGGAAGATTGGTTTACCAGTAAGCAAACTTTACGGGTAGATGTAACAGCGCATCGTTCGCCATTAAAGAGTTTAAATTTTGCGACTCTGAAAATTAAAGATGCGATTGTGGACCGCTTGCGCGATGTCACAGGTGACCGACCAAGTATTGATACGGCCTTTCCGGATATTCGGGTGCAGGCACATTTAACGGCAACTCAAGTCACCATTTATTTAGACACCTCTGGTGAGGCACTTTTTAAACGAGGTTGGCGAGATGAAAAGGGCGACGCTCCTTTAAAAGAAAATTTGGCCGCAGGGATCTTGTCTATTACAGGCTGGAAGCCTGGGCAGACTTTATTTGATCCGATGTGCGGCAGTGGCACTTTCTTGATTGAGGCTGCGCAAATAGCCTTGGCTATCCCGCCAGGCGGGATTCGTGCGGGGATGTATGGTGATGATGCTAAGCCCAGTAGGCTTGCGTATCGCCCATTAGTGAGCTCAGCACATGGTTTTGGTTTTCAGAGGCTAAAGCCGTTTAACGAAGCAGCTGAACAAAAGTGTTGGCTTACTCTAAAAGACTCATCTCTAAACGAGATATTCGAGAGGCGTAAGCAACACCCTCATGCAGAGTCTCTTGGTATTAGTGGTAGCGATATTAATGAGAAGTTAGTTTCTATGTTTCGGGGAAATTGGCAAAGAGCTCAATTACCTGATCAACCAGTAGTGCGTCAGATTGATGCGATGGCAAGTAAGCCACCAACCAATACCAAAGAGGGCGTCATGCTATTGAACCCTCCTTATGGAGAGCGTTTGGTAATCAAAGGAGGTAGAGGTCAGGAAAGAGCTGTGCCCGATGCTAGTTATGAAACTGCAGAACCTGAAAATCGTTTTGAACTCAATCTAGAAACGGGGCGTCAAAGTGCTAAACGCTCAAGCCGTGAGTCTCTCAAGAAACTTCAGGCTCAGGAGGAACAAGACCCCAAGTTTGTAGAGTTCTTGCGTCAGTTTGGGCAACACCTCAAAGATGCATTTAGTGGTTGGAATGTCTTTGTATTGACTGCGGATATGGCTTTGCCTGGGCAGTTACGCATTAAAGAGTCAAAACGAACACCTTTATTTAATGGTCCTCTAGAATGTCGGTTATTCAAGTTTGAGATGCATGCAAAGCGTCCAGCGACCAAAAATATAGACGATGATTTAGAGGATTGATGCGCTTTAAAATAGAAGTTGTTCCTCTAAATGCGTGATTACTGCGGAGATTAGGTAAATGGAATTTAAAACGTATATGTGTCTAATTTGTGGATGGGTCTATGACGAGGCTGCTGGTTTGCCTGATGAAGGGATTGCGCCAGGAACACTCTGGAAAGATGTACCAATGAATTGGACTTGCCCAGAGTGTGGAGCACGCAAAGACGATTTTGAAATGATGGCAATTTAATTGGCTGATAACAGCTAAAAATAGATAAAAGCGATTGAGATAAACATGAGTCAAAACGACGTTTTATTTGAACGGGCACAGAAGACAATTCCAGGTGGAGTGAACTCGCCAGTTCGGGCATTCCGTCAGGTTGGGGGTACTCCACGATTTGTAACCAAAGCCAAAGGCCCCTATTTTTGGGATGCTGACAATAAGCGTTATATCGATTTAATTATGTCTTGGGGTCCCATGATTGTCGGTCATGCGAATCCAGAAGTGGTTGAGGCTGTTCAAAAAGCTGCTGAAACGAGTTTTAGTTACGGCGCCCCAACCGAAGGCGAAATTGAATTAGCAGAGCGTATTTGCGCTGTGATGCCAAGTGTTGAGCAAGTACGTATGGTCTCTAGCGGCACTGAAGCAACGATGAGCGCCTTACGTCTCGCTCGTGGCTACACAGGTCGTGATCTCATCATTAAGTTTGAAGGTTGCTACCACGGACATGCGGATAGCTTATTAGTGAAGGCTGGCTCAGGCCTGTTGACCTTTGCAGACTCAACCCAGAATGCGCCATCTTCTGGTGGTGTACCTCAAGATTTAGTCAAGCACACATTGGTTTTGCCATACAACGATGTTGAAGCGATCGAGGCGGTATTTAAAAAGCAGGGCGATCAAATTGCTGCAGTCATCATCGAGCCGATTGCTGGCAATATGAATTTGATTCAGCCTTCAAAAGCATTTTTGACTGCGATTCGTAATCTCACGAGCAAGCATGGTAGCGTTTTAATTTATGACGAAGTCATGACCGGCTTTAGAGTGGCTCTTGGAGGTGCTCAGTCACTGCAAGGTATTGTTCCCGACTTAACTTGTCTTGGAAAAGTCATGGGTGGTGGTATGCCAATGGCAGCCTTTGGCGGAAAAAAAGAAATCATGTCTAAGTTAGCACCTTTAGGTAGTGTGTACCAGGCTGGCACTTTGTCGGGTAATCCAGTTGCTGTGGCCGCTGGCTTAAAGACTCTGGAGATTATTTCGAGAGAAGGTTTCTATGAGTGCCTGACTGGTCAAACTCAAAAACTCATGGCTGGTTTAAAACAAGCCGCCGACAAAGCAGGCATTCCATTTGCGGTTGATAACGTTGGCGGTATGTTTGGCTTCTATTTTGCCAATGCCGTTCCAAGCTCTTATGAGGCTGTCACGAAAACTGATATTGAAGCTTTTAAGAAGTTTTTTCACTTGATGTTAGATGAAGGTGTTTATCTAGCACCGTCAGCATACGAAGCAGGCTTTACATCCATTGCGCATGACAATGATGTACTTGATGCGATTATTACTGCTGCTGAAAAATCATTCCAAAAACTGAAATAAAGCAGTTGCTTTAATTACATTCGCAAGGGATGGTCATAGCCATCCACTTGAATAATCTCAGACTTCTTCATATCTTTATTGTTGTCTGAGATTTGCATGGCGGTGAGTTTTCCTCCCCACACGCAGCCAGTATCTAATCCTACAACGTTTTGCTGACGCAGTAAGCCCAGAGTGGACCAGTGGCCAAAGTAAATCAAGGTATCTCGGGTTTTTCTCTTGGGAACTTTGAACCAGGGGATATAGCCTTTTGGACCATTCTCTAGACCTTCTTTGCTTTCAAACTCCATTTGCCCGCCTGGGGTGCAAAAGCGCATTCTGGTCAATGCATTGGTAATGACTCGTAGGCGCTCGTAGCCTTTTAGGGAGTTACTCCATTTATTGGGCGTATTGCCATACATATTTCCCAGAAATTCTTTATAGGATTTGCTACGTAAAGCCTTCTCCACTTCTTGCGCACATTCGATCGCTTGCTGTAAATCCCATTGTGGGAGAACACCAGCATGCACGGCCAGTAGTTTTCCATTGCTGAGCGCCATAGGGCGCTTGCGTACCCAATTAATGAGCTCTCTGCGGTCTGGTGCTTTGAGAATTGCTTCCACTGTATCAAGGCTTTTGGTTTTGCGAATTCCAGCATCAATTGCCAGAAGGTGAAGATCGTGATTGCCCAGAATGCATTCAGCCCGACCGGATTCTTGAAGTTTTTTGAGTTGACGCAACGCGCTAAGTGAGTTCGGACCGCGATTGACTAAGTCACCCAAAAAAATCATTTTCGACTGTTTGGGAAGCTTCTTAACGAGGGCTTTGAGTGATGGTGCACATCCTTGAACGTCACCAACAGCATAGATCTTGCTCATACCCTATCTTAAAGCGGATTGATAAGTTATTAGCCGACTTTTTTAACAACGCTATAACGTACCAAGGTCTTCTTGCGTGCCTCGTCGTGATCGACTACAGGTATCGGATAGTCTCGCCCCAGTACGATGCCTGCAGCCTCAAGCTCAATATGACCTGCTTTCCATGGTGCATGAATCGATTTCTTAGAAAGTTTTTCCAATTGCGGCAAGTAACGGCGTATAAATTTTCCTTCTGGATCAAATTTTTCTGATTGAGTAATGGGGTTAAAGATCCGGAAGTAGGGTTGGGCATCGCAACCTGAAGAAGACGCCCATTGCCAGCCACCATTATTGGATGAGAGCTCAAAGTCATTGAGATGTGCTGCAAAATAGGCTTCACCCCAACGCCAATCAATTCCTAAGTCTTTGGTTAGAAAGCTCGCCACTACCATGCGCAGGCGATTGTGCATATAACCACTTTGATTGAGTTGATGCATTGCTGCATCAACTAATGGGTAGCCAGTTTTACCTTCGCACCAGGCTTTATATAATTTTTTAGCATGAGCACCTTCTTCCCAAACAATATTGTCATAGTCTGGTTTGAATGAAGCACCATCAGCCAGACGTGGGTGATTGGCCAGAATCATGAAATAAAAATCCCGCCAAATGAGCTCACTCAGCCAAATGGTAGCGCCCATGCTGCCTGCCAACATTCTGCGATGGGCCTCGCGTACTAGACCCCGAATCGAAAGCATGCCAAAGCGTAAATGGCTAGAGAGGTAGCTCACGCCCTTGATTGCTGGAAAATCTCTCCCCATTTGGTACTGATCAATTCGCGAGAGAAAGTCTTCCAAGAATGCCTGTCCGCCTTCAGATCCGGGTGGAAGATAAGTTTCAATGCCGGTAGGGCAAAAGCCCATAGATTCTAGCGAGGGGAATGGCAAGTCTAATTTTTTAGGAATAGCAGCAATTTGCCCTGGCTTAGGGCTACATTCATAAGAGGCAAGATCTTTTTGTTGAAGCGTTTTTAGCCAATTGTTTTTATAGGGTGTAAAGATAGAAAAAACAGTATTTGAATTGGTGAGAATTTCTTTTTTCTCAAAAATGACTTGGTCTTTAAAGCTGGCAAACTGAATATTTATTTTTTGTAACGAAGTCTTGATAATTTCATCTCGAGCGATGGCAGAGGGCTCATAGTCATGATTAGTCAGTACAGCTTCAACACCTAATTCTTGAGCAATTTGAGGAATACATTCAGCTGGCTTACCAAAGCACACAATGAGGCCGCCACCCAATTGCCGAAGTTCATCATCAATTTGCTTTAGCCCTTGCCAGATGAAATCGACTCGACGGTCATGTTTCAAGCCTCTAGCATCGAGTTCACCTTGCATCAGAGGTCTGAGAATATCTGTATCAAAGATAAAAGTCAGCCAGACTTGCTTACTTTCTTTTAAGGCGTGATGAAGCGCCGCATTGTCATATAAGCGGAGATCACGTCGGAGCCAAACAAGAGCTTTTTGCATAGCTCCTATATTAGGGGTAATTGGAACAATTTGTTGAGGGGGCTTTAGTTAAAAGGGTTAAGATCTTGATTAATGATGGATTCGATCTTTTTTATTCTTTCGAAGGTGGTGCAGCTCTGCATAGAGCCACTGAATTGGGTCATCACTTTTGTTTTTCTGAGCTTACTATTTCTAGCCCTCAGAAAGCTCGACTTGTGTAAACGCTTCTTGATACTGGCTTTACTGGATCTCCTGATAGTGGGGTGGCTACCGACCTCTGAGTTAGGCTTAAGGAGTCTTGAGGATGCCGTTCCTAAAACGTCTTTAGTAAATCTTGCGGGAAATGATATTGGCGGGATCATCATTTTAGGTGGTGCGATTGAGGGTGGAGAAATCGCACTTGATCGCGGAGAAGTATCTATTGGCTCTGCTGCAGAACGTGTCACCAAAGCTTTTGAGCTCATTCGAAAGTATCCAGACCTACCTTTTATTTTCAGCGGTTACTCAGGTCGCATTAATCCAAGAGGGCCTTCTGAGGCTGAGGCATTTAAGCAGTTGGTTGCCGAGCAGGGATTGAGTGAAAAGATGGCGCACTACGAAAATCAGTCGCGAAATACCTATGAGAATGTTCTTTATGTGAAGCCCATGATTGAAGAATTGGGCCTAAAGAATGCGGCTGGAGCTTCAAAGCCTTGGCTACTGATTACCTCTGCTAGTCATATGTATCGATCGGTCAAGATATTTGAAAAACAAGGTATTGATGTCTTGCCTTTACCAGTGGATTACCAAACAGCAAATAGCATTCCATGGACATCATTTAATCTGGGTGGAGGCGCTGATAATTGGAATAACTTGCTACATGAGCTAGTTGGTATATTTGCCTACTGGATTACCGGAAAAATCTAGATATTCGGTAAAATAAGTTTATATGACTACGGCCAAAAAAGCCCCCCGTGATTTAGACCCAGGGTCTTTGATTTCCTATTCTGCCGATCACTTAGCTAATCAGTTTCTCATCTCTATGCCGGGCATGGTAGACCCTAACTTTGCAAACTCTGTCATCTATTTGTTTGAGCATAACGAACGAGGTGCGATGGGTTTGGTGGTGAACAAACCCACTGAAGTTGATTTGGCAACTTTGTTTGACAAGATTGAACTTAAACTTGAAATTGCACCCTTACTCGAGCAGCCTGTCTATTTCGGCGGTCCTGTTCAGGTTGAGCGTGGATTTGTACTTCATGAGTCCAACCCTCATCTTGCTTATAGCTCCTCCTTAATTATTCCGGGTGGACTTACGATGACCACATCTAAGGATGTTCTAGAGGCAGTAGCTATCGGCAATGGCCCCAGAAAATTTTTGATGACGCTTGGTTATGCGGGTTGGGGGGCTGGTCAGCTAGAAGAAGAGATTATCTTGAATGGTTGGATGAACGTCCCTTTGTCACGCGAGCAAATGATGGAAATTATTTTCAATACACCATCGACTCAGCGCTATGAAAAAACTATGAGTCATCTCGGATTTGATTTGGCATCTTTTTCCGGTGAAGCGGGGCATGCCTAATATGACCAACGCTTCACTCACTGAGCCAATTACAGTAATGGCCTTTGATTATGGAACACGTAGAGTTGGTGTCGCAGTCGGAAATTCAGTAACGCAAGCGGGGCAAGCCTTAAAAATAATTGCTGCGCCTAATATTGATGCACTTTTTCAAGAAATCCAGGTGCTGACTAGGGAGTGGCAACCCCAGCAGCTTGTGGTCGGACGCCCAGTCTATCCTGATGGGGCTGAGCATGAGATGACGGCTAAGGCGACTCGATTTGGTAATCAATTACATGGCAGGCTGAATTTGCCGGTTGCTTGGGTTGATGAGCGCTATACGTCCGTTATTTTGGAGGGGGGCTCCAAGATGCGGGACAATCTAGATGCACACTCTGCTGCTTTGATTTTGGAGCAGTATTTTGCGGAACGACCGCTGACTTAAACTGAGAAGTGTTGGAAAACGAATGAACGCTGAACTGTTATACGGAAAATTACTCGAAGAGCTTCACAAAAAGTTGCAGCAAGGCTCTTTTGAGCTTGCTGGCTTAGCAATGGGCGGCGCCTGGATTGCTGAGCGCTTAGCTAAAGATTTGGGCTTGCCTCACTATGGCGTAATTAATGTTGCTTTTCATCGCGATGATTATGCTGAGAAAGGAATGACTGCTCTGCGTACCGCTAGCACCATGACGACTCATTTACCTTTTGATGTGAATGGTGCCAACATTATTTTGATTGATGATGTTTTGCTCACCGGTAGAACAGTGCGCGCAGCCTTGAATGAGTTATTTGACTTTGGTCGTCCTGCACAAGTTGAATTAATGGTGCTTGCAGATCGTGGTAATCGTGAGCTTCCGGTTTGCGCAAACTTTGTAAGTGAACAAGTCCACATCTCCGAAAAGCAAATCTTAGTTTTAGAAAAAGATACCGCTGGTAAATTTAACTTTCAGCTTGAGGAGCATGAATAATGGGCTCGGAGAGTAACTTAGTGAATCAATTTAATTCTGCTGGAGAGCTCACCCACCTCTTAACCTTAGAGGGTTTACCAAAAGAGCAGATCCTTCATATACTCGATACTGCTCAGCAGTTTGTGAGCATTACCGATCCATCAAGAGAGGTAAAAAAAGTTCCTCTATTACGAGGTAAGAGTGTCTTTAATCTCTTCTTTGAAAATTCTACACGTACTAGAACGACTTTTGAGATTGCCGCCAAGCGTTTATCGGCTGATGTGATTAATTTAGATATCTCCACCTCTTCTACTGCGAAGGGTGAGAGTCTTCTCGACACAATTGATAACTTAGTTGCAATGCAGGCAGATATATTTGTAGTGCGCCACAGTGTTTCAAAAGCACCAATTGAAATAGCCAACCATGTGCCAGCACATGTACATGTGGTTAATGCCGGAGATGGAAGTCATCAGCATCCAACTCAAGGCTTGTTAGATATGTATACGATGCGTCACTTCAAGCAGAATTTCAGAGGCTTAAAAGTGGCGATTGTTGGTGACATCGTCCATAGC
The DNA here is from genome assembly GCF_018882265.1 of Polynucleobacter sp. AP-Feld-500C-C5. Classification (NCBI taxonomy): domain Bacteria; kingdom Pseudomonadati; phylum Pseudomonadota; class Betaproteobacteria; order Burkholderiales; family Burkholderiaceae; genus Polynucleobacter; species Polynucleobacter sp. AP-Feld-500C-C5. The sequence goes on from NZ_JACVOW010000021.1 coordinate 124,398, forward strand.
CGCGTTGCTAAATCGAATATTAATGCCCTGACAACTTTGGGCTGTGAAGACATTAGGGCAATTGGTCCTGAGAGTTTATTGCCTAGCGATCTCAATATGTTGGGCGTAAAGGTCTTTCATAGCATGGAAGAGGGCTTAAAAGATGTTGATGTAGTTATGACTTTACGTATTCAAAAGGAGCGCATGGAAGCTGGTCAAGTCCCAGAGGGTGAGGCCTTCTTTAAGCAGTATGGTTTAACGCCTTCACGCCTAGCACTTGCTAAGACTGATGCAATCGTCATGCACCCTGGCCCTATGAATCGTGGAGTCGAGATTGATTCTGTTGTAGCTGATGGGCCACAATCAGTCATTTTGAATCAAGTTACCTTTGGCATTGCAGTGCGTATGGCTGTAATGTCGATAGTTGCTGGTAATTAGTTAGGCCAAATGGAATCGCTAGTGAGCATTGAAATTCCTGCAGTCACTGAAAAAAGGCGTTGGTTGATTTTGTCTCACGCTTTCAATATGGATGGCCGTGCTGCTAGTCTTACGATTACCGATAAGATCCCTTATTTTCTAGATGCCGGTGTAGAGCCAATCGTATTGAGTGCGATCACAGGCCTAAAGGATGATCGTTTCCCTCATTTCCAATACATAGCTTGGGGGCCATCTGGCTTTCGTTTCGATTTTCGACACTGGATTGCTAACAAATATGGTCGCGGCTGGTTTTATAAGCTGACAACCAGAACAGTTTCTATTTTTCTTGCCCCATTGATCGCAATTGAAAAGCTTTGCTTGGGCTATTCGAGTCAATGGTCGTGGTCTCTGCCAGCTTTTTTTAATGGTTACAGGTTAATTCGTGCTGGCAAGGTGGATGTTGTGCTTTCTGTTGGCAGCGCGTGGTCCGCTCACTTAGCTGGTGTTTGGCTTAAAAAGGCAACAGGAATCGAGCTTATTTCAGAGGTTCATGATCCTTTAGTTATTCGCAAAGATCCAAACGATCAAGGTTTTAATAGGCCAAAGAATCGTGATGCTCGCTTTAGGCACTATTTAGAAAATCAACTCACTCGTTTTCCAGATAAGGTTTGGTGGTTTACCGATGGTGCATTGCATTACGCTAAGGTACGTAATCCCAATTTAAATACTCCAAACAATGCCTATGGTTTCGTAGTGACGCCAGGTGCTCAGCCTCCTGGTAGTCTTAATAATAATCAAGCCCACCAATATGCTGATACATTAAATTTATGTCATTTTGGTTCGTTGGCGAATGATCGCTCCCTATCAACTATTCTTAGGGCTTTGATCCCTTTATTTCAAAAGTATCCTAAGGCGCGGGATTTAATACGCGTACATGCTTACGGAGCACCATTAGATTCGCTATCAGTGGATGCTATTGAGCAATTTGGATTTAGTGATGTGCTATTAGCGCATGGCCGCTTAGAGATTGACCCTCTCACTGGCAAGTCTGGTCGTCAGCGTGTGGCCGAAAAAATGCAAGAGGCCGATATATTGATATTGCTTCACGGCAATGATGAGTGGTGCGCTGAGTATATTCCTTCGAAGTTTTATGACTACCTGTGGACGGGTAGACCTATTTGGGGAATAACCCACCGTAACCCCCAGCTTGATCAGATGCTGCTTGATCGGGGCGCTTATTTAAGCGCTGAAGGCGATTCCGAGGGTATTGCTATGGCGTTAGAGAGAATTTGGTTAGACTGGCAAGCGAAGCAATTAATTGAACCTATTTGGAAACCGATTGGCGTGGATCAAGCAGTAAAAACCATATTGACTCAAGTCCAAGTTCGCGCAAAATAATCACTGGAAAATAGTTTGAAAGATTTCGTTCTCTACTGCAAATCCTATTCTCGGGATTTTCTTCGTCTAAAGCGTTTATTGGGGTCTATAAATCAATTCAATGCTGACCGCTTAAACTTTTATATTTCCACTCCAAAAGCAGATAAAAATTTATTAGAGAAATCGCTTGGTAAGAATGGTTACATTTGGGTTGCGGATGATGATATTGTTGCTGCCAACCCCGATGCAGATCTAGAGAAATACAAGGCCATGCATGGAGGCTTATCTCAGCAAATTATTAAATCAGAATTTTGGCGATTAGGTTTCTCTGAAAACTATTTATGCTTAGATTCAGATAGTTTATTTATTCGAAACTTCTATAAGTCTGACTTCTTATCAAGTGATGGTGTGCCCTATACGGTACTGCATCAAAACAAAGAGTTGTTTCAACTTGCCGCTGATCGTGGACATGAAAAGGTTGGAAGAGATCTAAGGCTAGAAGCTGAGCGTGTAAAAGCCTTATTTGATCGTAAGGGGCCAAATTTTTATTGCGCTCCGGCGCCATTCATTTGGTCGGCTAGAGTATGGCAATCATTGGTCACAGAGTGTCTAGAGCCTAAGGGCATTAGCTTATGGGACTTTATTAGCCCAGATCATCCAGAGACTTTAATTTATGGCGAAACCCTTCTAAGGTATCGCGCTATTCCATTGATTGCAATTGAACCCCTGTTTCGTACCTATCACTATGATTGGCAGTATTTTTTGATGAAACGTTTGGGTGAGACTAAGGCTAAAGTAGCTCAGAATTATTTGGGGATCATTTATCAATCTGCTTGGGAGTCCGAATTGAATTTAGGGTCAACTCAAAAGTCTCTACCCTCTAGATTGCTAAAGCGTATTAAGCGTTTTGGTCGATATCTGCAAAGTTTTATTTAATGTTGCAAACTACTTCAAAATCGATACTAAAGCCAATAGTTAGTGTTTTAATGCCGGCATACAATGTTGAAAAATATATTGCCATTGCTATTGAAAGCATTCTCAATCAATCTTTTACAAATTTTGAGTTCATCATCTTAGACGATGGCTCTAGCGATAGTACAGCTAGAATTATTGACTCATATGCAGATCGAAGGATTAGAAAAGTATTTCTGCCTCAGAATATAGGCTTAGTCAATGCTCGAAATACTCTTGTCACTATGGCTGAGGGTAGGTTCATTGCATTTTTAGACGCTGATGATATTGCAATGACCGATCGTCTAGAAACACAAGTTCAAGTGCTAGAGGCGGACTTAGCAGACATTTGTGGCGCAAGCTATTTCTCCCTGTATGAGGAAATGGGTAAAAAGAAGAGTTCTAGGCAAAGATATTCTGATTCAGATATACGTGCATTGATGGTTATAACAAGCCCGCTTTGTAATCCTACCGTGATGGTAAAAGCTGAAATTTTAAAAAAATATCCATATCAGATTGGAAAAAATTATGCTGAAGACTACTCTTTATGGGTTAAATTAGCTTTGGAGGGGTATCGATTTTTGAATTTACGACAAAAGTTGATTATTTATCGCATTTATGCTGCACAAACTAGCCAGGTTCAGCAGAACGGAATCAATTCAGTATTTTCGCAAAGTCGCAAAGAATATATTGATAGTTTAGGTATACCCTTAAGTATGATTCCAGGGCCTATTAGTATTAAGCATCGAATTACTTTAGCTATTCCGTTTATGGTTATTTTGAATAAAAGAATAGAGGGTATTTCAGTGGCGGCAAATTCTGAAATCTATTCTCGTTATCAATTTCGAAGTAATGGTATGTTAACTCCATTTACTAGAATGGAGAGATGGCTAATTGCGATTTTCGTTTCTTTGATAAGATTTTAAATCTGAGTCCATTCGGCTGGTATTAGATCATCCCAGCTCATATTTAAGTTATTTGTCCATCTTTTGGGGCATATCGTAGTACCTCCTGAATGTTTTTTTAACCATGCACCCCACCAGCTAAGCGAGCTGTTGGCAATTAGATGGTTTTGGCAGTGAGTCATTAATTCTAGCTCTTGTACTGGAGCTGTAATATCTCTCGAAGATTCAATCAGGGTGAGACAATCCTGGTGAGGTAAAAATTTTTTAGCCCAAATAATATCGTCTGAAAATACGAAGAATTGAGTCTTTGGATTTTTGGATAAGAGCCTGAGCATCCCTTCTTGGTAATACTCTAACCCTATAAAGCCGTGAACTTTTGCTGCACTATTAAGTGTAATGTAGTCTCCACGACGTATGTGAATCATCGCAGAGTTTGTGCTTTGAATTTTTTCTAAGTAGTTATGGTAGTGATGGTTTAGAGGATTTCTTGGGGTAACTTCCTGCTTTAGAGTAGATCTTATATGCTCAAAATAGCGAAAAGATTGCCAATAGCCCATTATGTGGAGATTTTGTTTCTTAAAAGGCGGAGGTTTGAGTAGGTTTAAGTCAAATTGATAAGGTAGATTCTCTTTGTAGATATAGGGATTTATAGGGTACAAGCTCTGTATAAGTCGTCGGATTCTTTTGGGAGAAAGAGTGGGTTTAGTTAATGGTAGCTGCCCAGCTTGTATGTTTAGATTAAATGCAAGTAATTCTCTCGGGGTTACGTCATTATAAGTACGCGCGAACCATGTTGAGTCCAGAAGTAGGTTGGCACGATGCTTTAAAGCTAATGCTTTTCCAGTTGCATATTGGAATAATTGATTTCCAAGGCCACCTTGTAGCTGTACGATGATATCCATAATCATATAATTAGAACACTAGACTGCTTCTAAGAGAAATTTTGTTTTTCAACCCCCTTTGCCGACCTTAAACTAATAATGACTTTAAGTAATTTATTTTGTTTTTTAGAAAAACGTAAAATTAAGCTCAGGCGTTCAATTAAAAAGCATCAGTTTAATTTTCTATTTAATGCTAAGACTATTACTAATCATGATACTGTTTTGGCTGAGGCAGAATTTGCATTGCGTAATAAATTTGCCCATGAAAATCTCGAAGCTTGTTTAAATTCTCAAGATCCATTGGTACGCCAGGGCACCCAATTAAAGCGCACTTTAGAGTTGGAATTCAGAGATTCTTTATTGGGATTAAGCCCTGAGCGAATTCTTATTCAAATTCCAAGTCCTGAATTTTCACCAGCAGGTTTTTCGCTATTTTCAAATTTGTTAGAAAGTCTTAATTACATTGGCATTCCAGCTGAGCCATTGGATTGGGATAAAAATACAGAAGATAAGTTGATGCGTTTTTGTCCAACAGTCTTACTTTCAAGTGATCATGAAGATTATCTTGATCGAATAGATTGGCGTGTCATTAGTCAATATAAGAGGAAGCACAATCTTAGGGTTGGCTTAACTGCTGCTCTGGAGGAGTATGGCAATAAGTCATTGTTACCACGTTTAGCTTGGGCTAGACGCCACGAAATTGATTTTTACTACAGCTTTCGTGACGAGGCTTATTTAAAAAACAGAAAAGAATATGAACCCTTCTTTAGTGCAGGCTACAAAATTTTGCACATACCATTTGGTGCTAACATCTTGCACTATTTCCCTGTCGATGGGTTTAGTCGCGATCTTAATTATGTACTGATAGCATCTCGTAAGCGTGAGCATATTCAGTATCTAAAAAATATATGCCACCAATATTCAGGATTTATAGATGGGCCTGGCTGGAAACATGTCAAGAATTTTCAATTTAATCGCGCACGTGATCGATATATATATGCTCGCGCAAAAGTAGCTTTAAATATTCATTTGCCAGAGCAAATTGATTCGGCATGTGAATTGAACGAGCGGACCTATCAATTGGCGGCATGTGGCGTCCCTCAGTTGATAGACAATCCTGGTCTTCTAAGGAAGGTATTTGGGCACAAGTCTTTTTTTATTGCTAAGAATCCAGATGAATATGAAACATTATTCAAAGAGCTTATTCATAATCCACAGTTCGGCGTGGAGAGAGCGCTGTATGCACAACAAGAGGTATTTGCTTCGCACACTACATTCCATAGAGCCAAGTCCCTGATTGATCAGTTAAAATTTCTAGATTAGCTCGCTCGTAGGTGAGTTCTCTCTAATTGTGGAAGGTATCTTTGAGGTGAAAAATCAATGATTTTAGTGACTGGGGGCGCAGGATTTATAGGGTCTAATTTTGTGTTGGATTGGCTCTCTTCATCGAGTGCTGAAGGCGTAGTGAATTTGGATAAACTAACCTATGCGGGAAATCTAACAAATTTACAGTCACTCAAAAACGATTCTAGACATACTTTTGTCCATGGCGATATCGGCAATAAATCCCTAGTTGAAAAAATATTAAATGACTATTGTCCAAGAGCTATTGTGAATTTTGCTGCAGAGAGTCACGTAGATAGATCTATTCATGGCCCTGCTGAATTTATTCAAACTAATGTTATGGGAACCTTCAATTTATTGGAGTGTGCCAGAGAATATTGGACTTCTCTGGAGGGTGCCGAAAAAGAGCAGTTTCGTTTTCATCATGTATCTACCGATGAAGTCTATGGGTCTTTATCTTCATCCGATCCAGCTTTTAAGGAGACAAATCCTTATGAGCCCAATAGCCCCTACTCAGCCTCTAAGGCCGCTTCGGATCATCTGGTTCGAGCTTGGTTTCATACTTATGGATTTCCAGTTATAACTACTAACTGCTCCAATAATTACGGCCCTTATCATTTTCCTGAAAAGCTGATACCGTTAGTTATTCTGAATGCATTAAATAGTAAGCCATTACCTATTTATGGCGATGGCCAGCAAATTCGTGACTGGCTCTATGTTGGAGACCATTGCTCGGCGATTCGCAAAGTATTGGCTAGCGGGCAATTGGGGGAAACATACAACATAGGTGGCTGGAATGAAAAAGCCAATTTGGATATAGTTAATACAATCTGCTCAATTTTGGATGAACTTAGGCCTCGATCTAATGGCAAGTCTTATGCAGAGCAGATTACTTTTGTAAAGGATCGCCCTGGGCATGATCGTCGCTATGCTATTGATGCAACTAAAATACAAAAAGAGTTGGGATGGCGTCCAGCCGAAACCTTTGATACCGGAATTCGAAAAACAGTTCAATGGTATCTGGAAAATCCAGTCTGGGTTGAGGGCGTGTTCACGGGCTCCTATAGAGATTGGCTTGATAAGCAATACCGAAACTAATTTAATTTGCTGATGAATATTCTGGTCTTTGGAAAAGATGGTCAGCTCGGCCGTGCCTTTCAGAACCACTTTAAGCATTCCCAATTTGGGATTGGGAACACCATTTGCTTTGTAGGGCGAAGTGATTGTGATCTTTGTAGCACCACTCAAATTACTCAATTGCTTGAGGATTTCGGACCGCATTTAATTATCAATGCAGCTGCATATACTGCGGTAGATAGGGCAGAGTCAGAGTCTAATATTGCATTTGCTGTTAATGCGATAGCTCCTCAGGTGATGGCTAAATATGCCGTGCAGCATGGGGGAACGCTTCTTCATTTTTCTACCGATTATGTGTTTGACGGAGTTAAGGGCGGTACATATAGTGAGGTAGATAAAACCAATCCTTTGAGCGTCTACGGAAAGTCTAAAGAGGCTGGTGAGATTGCAATTGCCAATGCTTTTTCTGGGACAGCCAACCAAAGAGGTCAATATGCCATTCTGAGAACCAGTTGGGTATATGGCGTTGGCGGTAATTTTATTCGGACTATTTTGCGTTTAGCAAAAGAACGCTCCGCACTTCGCGTAATTGATGATCAATACGGTGTGCCAACTAGTACAGCTTGGTTAGCGGAATTAGCATGTAATTTAACGCTTGAAGATGGCCGACTAAGGAAGTTTACCTCTGGTATTTATCATGCTATTCCGCCCGGGGAAACTAATTGGTATGGCGTTGCACGCCTGGCAATTCAGGCCGCTATCGATTTTGGCTGGCAATTGAAAGCCTCCCCTAATGAAATTACTCCGATTCCTACATCAGAGTACCCGTTGCCGGCTCCGCGGCCAATGAATTCTCGTTTATCTAGAAATAAGCTTCAAATTGAGCTTGAACGTTTAGCTCTTGTGTCAAAATTACCCCATTGGAATACGCCATGGGATGAGCAAGTTCGCGCTTATGTCAAGCATTTAGATGCAAATTAATGTTTTGCTTCATTCTGTTGAATAAGGGTAAAGATGGCAAATAGTCTTGCAAAAAATCGGAAGGGTATTATTTTGGCTGGTGGTTCTGGTACTCGTCTGTATCCAGTTACCCAAGCAGTATCTAAGCAACTAATGCCTGTTTATGACAAACCGATGGTGTATTACCCATTAACCACCTTAATGTTGGCTGGCATTCGTGACATTCTACTAATTTCAACTCCTCATGACACTCCACGTTTTGTAGAATTGCTTGGCGATGGCTCTCAATGGGGTTTAAATATTGAGCACTGCGTTCAGCCTTCACCAGATGGATTGGCCCAAGCATTTACACTTGGCAAGACCTTTATCAATAACCATCCTAGCGCTTTAGTTCTTGGGGATAATATTTTCTATGGGCACGAGCTAGTTGCTAATCTTGAGAGTGCGGATGAGCGCGACACTGGGGCGACAGTCTTCGCCTATCACGTGACTGATCCAGAGCGTTATGGCGTGGTAGAGTTTGATAAAAATCATAAGGCTATTTCGATTGAGGAGAAGCCTCTGCTGCCACGAAGCAATTATGCAGTCACGGGCCTCTATTTTTATGACAATCAGGTTTGCGATTTTGCCGATTCAATTAAACCAAGTGCACGTGGAGAATTAGAAATCACAGATGTAAATCGTATTTATCTAGAAAAAGATCAGTTAAGTGTTGAAATTATGGGTCGGGGTTTTGCATGGTTGGATACTGGAACGCATGATTCTTTATTGGATGCAGCTGGTTTTATTGCTACCCTTCAAAAGCGTCAAGGTCTAATGGTTGCTTGCCCCGAAGAAATTGCGTTTCGTCAGGGTTGGATTGGCGCTGAGGCCTTAGAAAGAGTTGCTTACCAGTTAAGTAAGAATAGTTACGGCCAGTACTTAACTAAGATACTTAGCGAGATGAGGGGCGGCTCGCAGCCAATCTTGTTATCCCCCAAGAGTACTGGCTGATGACGACTCAGAAGCGGCATCCTAAAATTTTAGTTAGCCCAACATCGATTGCGGATGTACTGATAATTGAGCCAAAAGTATTTGGGGATGATCGTGGCTGGTTTACTGAGTCATTTAATGCTCAAGATTTTTCAGAGGCAACAGGTCTTAGTGTCAATTTTGTGCAGGACAATCACTCCTTCTCTCATCAATCTACCCTTCGTGGACTACATTACCAGTTAGAGAAAACGCAAGGCAAGCTATTGCGTGTGGTATCAGGTAGTGTTTTTGATGTTGCTGTTGATTTGAGAAAGAGCTCTCCAACTTATGGTCAGTGGGTAGGTTTGGAGTTAAGCGCAGAAAATCATAAGCAGTTGTGGATTCCAGCAGGTTTTGCTCATGGATTTTTGGTACTTTCTCCAACTGCTGAGTTTTTATATAAAACTACTGACTACTATCATCCACAAAGTGAAGTTTGCTTAGCTTGGGATGATTCATCTGTCGCAATCAAATGGCCTCTAGCGGTAGGAGTCACGCCTAACCTTAATGCTAAGGACTCTGCAGGCCTTTCCTGGGAGCGGACCCCAAAGTTTTAATGGCTAATTTTGGTACAACTCCGAAAATATTATTAGTGAAGCTCTCTTCTTTGGGAGATGTGCTCCATAACATTCCCATTCTTTGGGATATTCGGTCAAGATTTCCTAATGCTCAGATTGATTGGGTGGTTGAGGAAGGCTATGTTCACCTCCTGACTCCACTCCTTGGCCGCGATGGCTTTCGAGGAATTGATCGAATTATTCCTTTTGGTCTACGGCGCTGGAAAAAATCCTTGTTTAGCGGTAAATCTTGGAGCGAGTTCTTTGCGTTCAAGGCTGTGCTACAGGAGGTAAATTATGATGTTGTTATTGAGACGCAAGGTCTATTAAAGTCTGCCTTAGTTTGTACTTTGGTCAAAAAGAATCATGGTGCTGTTGTAGCTGGGCTCGCTAATGCTACTGAATTTTCTGGATACGAACCGCTAGCCCGAGCATTTTATAATCATTTAGTTCAGGTTCCATTCAGGTGTCACGCGGTAGACCGTTCACGTTACGTGACCTGCTCCGCTCTCAATTTACCGCTGATCGATAGATCTGAAAAGGTGCAGTTTTACCCTGTCAGTTACGTAGACGAAATTGGTATTGGCAAAGCGTTGAAATTGCAAAAGCCCTACATTTTATTTTTTCACTCAACTGCACGCGAGGCTAAGCGCTGGGCTAATACTAATTGGGTTTTGCTGGGTAAAAAACTTTCAGACCTTGGTTATCTAATTGTTTTGCCTTGGGGGAGCACCCCCGAGAAAAATATTAGTAATGAGCTCTCAGTGCAAATTCCGGGATCCTTGGTTCCCTCTGCATTCTCTATTGAGGAGGCATTTTCGGTGATTGCAAATTCTGCTCTAGTGGTGGGTGTAGATACAGGACTTACACATATGGCTGCTGTGCTCAATAAACCTACTGTGGAGATTTATTCCGATTCTCCACGATGGAAAACGGAAGGCTACTGGTCAGAAAATATTCGAAACGTTGGGGATATTCAGAAGCCACCAACAGTAGAGGATGTTACAAAAGCAGGCTTAGATTTACTCGCTTAATCAAATTAGCGTAATAAGGAATTTATTGCAACCAAGTCTTCATCAGTTAATGCTGCAGCATGTGCTTTTAATTTGATTGCATTCAGAATGGTACTATAGCGAGCTTGTTGCAATTGAGATCTAGTGGTAATCAAAGTATCGAGAGCTATTAAGACGTCAATATTAATTAAAGTGCCAACTTGGAATCCTAGCTTACTAGATTCGAGTGCTGAGTTGGAAGATCGTTCGGCCGCCTCATAAGCTTTAACGCTGGCAAGACCACCATAGAAACCTGTGAAAGCTGCACGCGTATTTTGCGCCGCAGTACGACGCACATTGTCATAGTTTGCTTTAGCCTGATCTACTAAGGCAGCATTTTGACGGATAACAGAGCTATTGAAGCCGCCTGATACCAATGGTATTGTCATTTGTAGAGCAACTGTATTGTTGTAAACATTAGTGTTAGCTGGAGTGTAGCTAGTTGGTGTTCCGTTAGATGTGTTGTAACCGCTTGTACCAACAAAGTTAATCGAAGGATAGTTCAATGCCTGAGAGGCGCGATAGGTACTCTCAGCAAGACTAACTGTTAGCTGACCCGCAAGGACATTAAAGTTTGCTGCTTCCGCTTGATTAATCCAGTCATCTAAGGTTTGTCCTGGTGGCAACTGTGGGTTCACGCTTTCAGCAATCGGAATCCCTTTGACATCTTTATTTTTAGAGCGCGGATCTTTCAGCACGCCATCAATTTTTGCTTCCTTAATTAATGGGCGAAGAGGGCCAACCGGCCGTCCTACGAGCTGCTCTAGAACCCCACGCTTCACCACCAAATCTGCTTGAGCGGCAATTTCTTGAGAATTGGCTAAATCTAGTGCAGCTTGCGCAGTATTGACATCGACAATGGTTACTAAGCCGGCATCAAATTTTGCTTGTGCAATTTCTAGTTGCTGCTTAATGAGTCCTTTTTTATTGCGATATAGCTCAACATTATCCTGACTAGTCAGAGCATCAAAATAAGCTTGAGAGACGCGAATAATCAAATCTTGTTGCGCTAAATAAAAGCGCATATCTGCAATCTTGGTGTTTAAGTCTCCTTGTTTAAAGGCTTCTAGCGCGCTCACATTGAAAACGGGTTGAGTTAGTGTAACGGTGTAACTTTTTTGATCAAAGACCCTAGAATTTCCTGGTCCAGTAGCAACAACGGTTGTTCCAGCGCCGTGTTGATAGTAGCGCGTTCCGCCCGGAGTTGCATTTGCTTGTGGCAGCAATAAGGACAGACCTTGCCAGAATAGTTCTTTACTGGCTTGGTAATTAAAGCGTGCTGCATTTAATACTGGATCGCTAAATGCCGCCTCTTGGTATAGCTGAATCAAATCAGTCAATTGCCCTTTTTGATCGCCGCTATTAGTGCTATTAACGCTTGATGGCGCAGAATTGCTAGGTAAAGCACTTTTACTTGGTACCGGTGCAATTTGAGGTGGCTGCTCCAAGCCTATTAATGTTGAGGCGCTGATTGAGGTCGGCAAAGCAGGCCTTACCGCACTATTAGGGCTTTGGGCAAAGGTCAAAGAGCTCCAAGAATTTAGGCCGAGCGCCTGACTCAGGATAAGACCTAAGACGGTCAGTCGAGAAAGGCGAAAGCGGGCTGGGTTCATCTAAATCATCTACTATTTAAGGTGCATGAAGTTTAAGGCTAAATCGCTTTAGAAGGGTATTTACCCTCAATTTTGCCAAATAAGCTTTGGTAACTTCATATCCCTATAAAATTTGTTCCATGGATCTTATATTGTTACTAAAAGCAGTTATTTTGGGTGTAGTTGAAGGATTTACAGAGTTTTTACCCATCTCTAGTACCGGACACCTTATCTTGGTCGGAGATTTGCTTGATTTCAATGACGAGCGGGGTAAAGCCTTTGAGGTCATTATTCAGTTTGGCGCTATTTTGGCGGTCTGCTGGGAATTTCGAGAAAAGCTTCTTAAGGTTGCCTTGTCTTTAAGTGATAGTGCTAGCTCCCGTCGTTTTGTTTTGAACCTCTTGATTGCTTCAGCTCCAGCGATGGGTTTAGCTTTTGTATTTGGCAAACACATTAAAGCAGTATTGTTTTCGCCAATCCCAGTTGCCAGTGCTTTTATTGTTGGTGCATTGATTATTTTCTGGGCAGAGCGTTGTCAGGAAAAAACCAGTAATACCAATGGTCAAATATATACAGTCGATGATCTCTCCTACTTCGATGCTTTGAAAGTTGGCATAGCTCAATGTGCTGCATTGATTCCAGGCACATCTCGTTCTGGCGCTACGATTATTGGAGGAATGTTATTTGGCTTGCCACGAGCTGTAGCTACAGAGTTTTCTTTTTTCTTAGCTATTCCTGTTATTGGGGGTGCAACTGCCTATGAATTGCTAAAGCTTTGGAAAAATCCTGTCGCTATCTCTGGAGAATTTAGCCTTGCTGTTGCTATTGGTTTTGTGGCTGCATTTATTTCTGCTTTTATTTGTGTGCGCTGGTTAATTCATTATGTCGCGCATCACAATTTCATTCCATTCGCTTGGTATCGGATTATCTTCGGACTATTGGTCTTGCTGACTTCCTATAGCGGCTTAATTGCCTGGTCAAAATAATTACTGAAAGAATTTAGAAAGCTCAATATGGATGTTTCAATAGACGCAATCACAAATAATATTCAACTGGCTTTAGCACCAGTATTTTTGTTGACTGCAGTAGCTACTCTGATTAACGCCATCTCTGGTCGTTTAGCGAGAACGGTTGATCGTATGCGCACAATTCAGAATGCGTTATATGAGAGTAAATTCAAGGATCAAGAGTCTTTAAAGCATATGGAAGTTGAGGCTAATGAGGCTAAGATTCGTGGACGCCTCTGTACCGCCGCTATCTTTTTTGACGTCTTAAGTGGTATTTTTATCTCTCTTACCGTTCTTGAGTTATTTTTCTTTCAGGCAGGTGCTGTACGTTCCTTGCAAGCAACCTATGTCATTTGGACATTTGTATTGGGTCTAGTTTCTTTTATGACATCATTATCAATTGTTTTAGCTGAAATTGTGTATGCCTATCGCTCAGCTGGTTGGAATACTCCATTTCCAAAATAAATCAGGATCTTGTGACCATTTTTAAAGTCGACCGTATTCGCTCATTTGTACTGAGGGCTGGAAGAACTACTGCAGGACAGCAACGCGCAATCGATGATCTAGGTCCGCGTTTTTTGATTCCCTACCAAGAAAAGATACTGGATTTAGCAGGTGCTTTTGAAGGGTCTACAAAACCCAAGATTCTAGAAATTGGTTTTGGTATGGGCGAGACCACTGCCAAGATCGCTGCCTTAAGAAGTGAAGATGACTTTTTGGCAATTGAGGTACACCCTCCGGGAGTAGGCGCACTATTGAAGCTGATTGGAGAAAACAATCTCGCCAATCTGCGACTCATTCGCCACGATGCTGTTGAAGTTCTGGAGAATATGATTGCTCCAAATGCTTTGGATGGCATTCATATTTACTTTGCAGACCCTTGGCACAAGAGGCGCCATCATAAGCGTCGCCTCATACAAGCAGAATTTGCAAGATTGCTGATATCTCGTTTAAAAGTTGGCGGATATTTGCATCTGGCAACCGATTGGCATAACTACGCAGAGCAAATGCTCTTGGTACTCAATGCCGAACCAATTCTTCAAAATACTTCCAGCCAACTGATCAAAGTTGAAACTTTTGGAGCAGAAGATCTCGCTCAACTAGAAGAGGCTGGAAAACAATTAAATGAATTTAAACCCACTGCTGAGCAATTAAGTGCGCCGCATCTAGGTTATGTTGAGCGTCCAAGCTATCGCCCAGTAACGAAATTTGAAAACCGTGGCATCAAGCTGGGCCACGGCGTGTGGGACTTGGTTTATAAAAAGAAATAAAGCCCTAGGTGTTATAGACCAACGCAGACGTATTTCATTTCTAGGTATTCATCCATTCCGTAGACGCTGCCTTCGCGACCAAGGCCGGATTGTTTAACACCACCAAACGGGGCAACTTCATTAGAAATGATTCCGGTGTTGACCCCAACCATTCCATATTCTAGGGCTTCTGCAACTTTCCAGATGCGCCCAATGTCCCGGCTATAAAAATAGGAAGCCAGGCCAAATTGACTATTGTTGGCTAATGCAATCACTTCTTCGTCTGTTTCAAAAGGAATAATCGGGGCAACAGGGCCAAAGGTTTCTTCATAGGTAATCAACATCTGATTATTGACATTGGATAGGATGGTGGGCTCATAGAAGTTCTTTGAAGCAATACTTCTCTTGCCTCCTGTAACAAGTTTGGCACCTTTACTAATAGCATCAGCTACATGCTTTTCGACTTTCTCTAAGGCCGCCGCTTCAATCAGTGGTCCTTGAGTAATGCCTGGCTCCATACCGTTACCCACTTTGATCGCTGTAATCGCTTTGGCAAATTTTTCAACGAATTGATCTTGAACTTTTTTATGGACATAAAAGCGATTGGCGCAAACACAGGTCTGCCCAGAGTTGCGGAACTTGGAGGAAATGGCGCCAATGACTGCAGCATCAATATCGGCATCTTCAAACACAATGAAGGGAGCATGACCACCTAGTTCTAAGGCTATTTTTTTAACCGTTGGAGCGCATTGCTCCATCAGAATACGTCCAACTTCTGTAGAACCTGTAAAGGAGAGGTGGCGCACTGTTGGAGAAGTGCACAGTGTTTTGCCAATCACAACAGATTGATTGGCATCAGCGGTAATGATATTGATGACCCCATCAGGAATCCCAGCGCGCACTGCTAGTTCTGCCAAAGCTAAAGCTGATAAGGGCGTAAGTTCTGCTGGTTTGATCACAATCGTACATCCCGCCGCTAAAGCAGGCGCAATCTTGCGTGTAATCATCGCAATCGGAAAATTCCAAGGGGTGATAGCTACACATACGCCGATAGGCTGCTTAAGCACCATCATACGTTTATCGCCCCAAGTGGTTGTAGGAATAGAGCCGGCAACACGTTTTGCTTCTTCAGCAAACCACTCAACAAAAGAAGCGCCATAGACTACTTCGCCAGAAGCTTCTGCTAAAGGTTTACCTTGCTCCAATGTCATGAGGGTGGCGAGATCTTTTGTGTTCTCAATAATGAGATCGAACCACTTGCGCATGATGTGGGCGCGCTCTTTGCCAATCTTATTACGCCAAGCAGGAAGTGCTTGCTCAGCAGTTTTGATAGCCAGCTCTGCATCCTTGCTACCCAGGTTGCTTACCGATGCGATTAATTCGTCGGTAGCTGGATTGGTGACTGCAAATGTTTCTTTGGAGTCAATCCATTTGCCATTAATAAAGGCCTGCTCTTTAAATAGGCTAGGATCTTTTAGAAGGCTGCGAATATCAATTTTTTGCATGATGAACTTTTCCGATCAAAAGGGGTATGCACTGTTCAGAATGATTTTATCCCTAGAAGTAAAAAAGCCCCACAAGCTAAGGCTTATGGGGCAGATATCGCCAACTAACTCAATGAGCTGATTTATTTCGCTTGGGTTTCAGCTACCCGTAGTTTTTGAGCTAAGAGGTCTAGGACCCCATTGACATATTTGTGGCCATCAGTACCGCCAAATGTTTTAGCAAGTTCTACGGCCTCATTAATGGCGACTTTGTAAGGCACAGATAGGTCGGCAGATAATTCGTAGGTGCCAATTAAAAGAGCGGCATGCTCTACTGGCGATAGCTCATTGATGGGTCTATCAAGCGCAGGCGTAATGATGGCCTCAAGTTCGTCAGTACGCTCTAATACGCCTTGAAAAATACCATTAAATAAATCAAGTTGACAACGCTTAAAAGCAGGATCTTCAGACAATTGCTTTGAGATTGCTGCACCATTAGGGAGGCTACCTGCACGACGCACAACTAAGCTTTGATACACGCCTTGGAGGGCGTATTCACGAGCGCGACGACGTGGCGTCAGGGAGCGTTTTGGGGCTGCAGACTTGGTATCACCATCCTTAGCAGGGTTTGCTTGAGAAGAGTTAAGAGTCGATTTATTCATATGAATCATTACTCTTCACTAGCATTCATTTCGATATCAATGTCTGGAGTCAACGCTAAAGCAAGGTTAGCCATTTCTATAACTGCCTTAGCGCAATCTGCGCCTTTCACATGCACGCGCACCTTTGCTTGTTCATCGGTATCGCAGGTGAGTACTCCGTTAGCAATTGGTAAACCAGAGTCAATGGAGATGCGCGTAATTCCAGCAGCAGATTCATTAGAGACCAGTTCAAAGTGGTAGGTTTCACCACGAATCACCGCACCTAATGCTACCAGCCCATCAAACTCTCCTGTTTCAGCAAGCTTTTGAAGGGCAAATGGAATCTCTAGGGCGCCTGGTACGGTAACTAAATTAATGTCTGATTGGGAAACGCCCAAGGAAATTAATTCACTAATGCAAGCATTTGTGAGGGCAACACAATGATCTTCATTGAAGCGTGCTTGCACAATACCAATGCGTAAATCTTGGCCATTGAGATCTGCTTCTAAAACGCCTACAAAGTCATTATTTGAATCGGTCATGATCATATTCCAATAGGATAAATACAGATTACTTGGGCTGATACGGGGTACAGCCAGTAACCTCTAGCTTATAGCCCGAAAGACTGGGTACAGGATTTGGGTTTGCTAATAAGCGCATTTTACCGACGCCAATATCTTTCAAAATCTGTGCACCGATTCCGTAACTTCTGAAATCTGTTTTACGAGACAAAGGTTTTTTTACATCATCTGTTGATTGATTCAGTTTCTGAAACTGCGCCAACCAATCTTCGTTGTTGGGTGAGGCAATACCAGCAGCATTCAAAAGAACAGCAACTCCGCTAGGGGCGGCAGCTATCTGCTGCAGGGCTTGTGCTAGCGGCCAAGAGTGATTGCTGACCTTAGCATCTAGAAAATCGAGAACGGTGACGGGTTCATGGACACGTACAAGGGTTTCTAGTCCTTCGGATGGCTTACCGTGAACAAGTGCAATATGAATGCAAGAGCTTGGTGTGTCGCGATAAATGATGCCTTCAAACTTGCCCCATGGAGTAATAAATTCGCGAACGCCTTCGCGCACCACAATGCTTTCATGTTGGCTGCGATACTGAATGAGATCAGCGATGCTGCCAATCTTCAGTTGATGTTCTTTTGCGAATTCTAGTAAGTCTGGCAAACGTGCCATGCTGCCATCATCTTTCATGATTTCGCAAATCACAGATGTTGGTGAGCAACCGGCCATTGCAGCAAGATCGCAGCCAGCTTCAGTATGGCCAGAGCGAATCAGTACGCCACCTGGTTGGGCCATCAAGGGAAAAATATGGCCAGGCTGAACCAAGTCATTAGGTTTAGCATGAGGTGCAACCGCAGTCTTAATAGTGAGGGCGCGATCTGAGGCAGAAATACCTGTAGTGACGCCACTTGCAGCTTCAATCGAGACTGTGAAATTGGTGCCCATTGAAGTACCGTTATCACGCACCATCAGTGGTAAATTCAGTTGCTGGCAGCGTTCACGGGTTAAGGTCAGACAAATGAGTCCACGACCATGTTTGGCCATGAAATTCACCGCTTCAGCACTGACGTGATCTGCTGCTAAGACCAAATCACCTTCATTCTCACGATCTTCTTCATCAACGAGAATGACCATTCGGCCAGCACGTATCTCAGCGATGATGTCTTCTGTAGAGGCAAGGGTGTTTGGCATAGCCCTCTATTTTAAGCTGAGCAGGCGCCCGTCGTTATCCTCTAGCAGTAATCTTCCACTTTTCTGACAGCAAGAGCCTCTAAACGCTGTTTCGGCGTCTATCGAAGCCCTAGAAAATGGTATATGCGCTCAGAATCACCGAATGGATTCATCCTGCTAGAAGTTTTGGTAGCAATGAGCCTCATTTTGGGGGTTTGGATGACTTCCATTGGCGCTTATCAGGGTTTGGCTCTTCGGCTCAATCAGCAAGAAAGCAAGCGTTCACAACTGAGGCAGGATTTAGACGTGTATGAGCTCGCTGAGCAAGTGAGAGCCAATAGCAGTCAAACCAAATCTCCTAGTATCTCTAAAACTTCTTCTAAGGGCTTGAAGAATGAATCTTCTCGAGTGTCTAGTCGGAATCGCTCTTTGCGTTCTGTTGCTAAATCCACTTTTGAAAACGAGCGCTGATCTGTTCGTCAAACAAATTGAGTATGAAAAAACGCAAGCCTTGACTACTGAAGCAGAGCGCGCCCTAGAGTTAATTGGCCGCGCAATTCGAATGGCTGGTTACCAAAATATTAAATCCATCCATCAAAAAATGAATAAGAAAAATTTAAACCTAGTAATTGAAGTTCAGAAAAGAAGTGGTTACCAAGGATCAGATTCTTTAATGATCAGGCATCAGTTATCTGATGGTGTTGATTTTGATTGCATTGGGAATGTTTTAACGAGTGATCGAACAAAAAATAACTTAGCTCTTCAAGGTTTTCTAGTAGATAGACAGGCTAGTTTGCCTAAGGGCGCAAAGACTAATGGCGGCTCACTCCTGTGCCAGTCATTGGATCGTCAAGGACGTATTCAAAATACAACTTTGATGAATGGCATCAATTCCTTTAGGGTTGAGGAGTTAGGAAGCCATTCAAGGCTAGGGCAGCGGGCTTTTAAGATCAAGCTTCAAATGACTGATGGCGCTTCAATTCAGAAGGATTTTGAGCGAATCTTCACCACCAGAAATCTTCCATGATTTTGGCTTGGGTTATTTCATTATTACTTTTGTGTTCGTCTTTGATTGTGTATCTAGAGCGATTGACAGTCTTACGCATGATTGAGGTGCAGACTATCGAGCATGCGCATGAAAGATTTATAGCAGCAGAAAAATCAGTTTTAGAGTGTCAAAGCAATATCACTAACATATCTGCATTAACTGAAAATAATTGCTTCATTCAACCTGCAGGAAAAAACCAATGGTTAATTTCTAGTAAAGAGAAGCCAACTATTCAGGTGCACGTCTTAGTGAATGAAAAATCAGGTGTGGTGATACGACTAAATTGGCGTCAAGCATTTGAATAAAGATCATCACCTTGAATCAGGAGCAAGCTTGCTGGAGTTAATGGCGGTAGTTTTAATCCTTGCCATCTCCGCAACAATCACGATGCCACTGTTACAGGAGCAAATTGCTATTCGTGAAATTGAATCAGTGGCCAGAAGATTTATTGCCTATGCCCAATTTGCTCGTCAGCAAGCCTTACATCTCGGTGAGCCTGTAAAAATAGAGCCTATCTCGAATAGGTCTTGGGAGGACGGGTGGAGTATTAATAGTAGCTGCATTGGTAGGAGCCCCAAATCCACTTGTGTCGATAAAACATGGATCTTGCATGGCAAGACTGATCCTATTTTTTTTAAGGGTGGGGCTAGGCACTTTATTGATCCACATACAAGCAAGATAGGGATTCTTTTTAATGCTGCCGGAGCCGCCAAGACGGCTCAAGGTGGATTTGTTGCTAATCGTCTGATCTTGGGTCATCAGAGGGTTTCTGGCTTAGAGCGCCAGCTGATACTGGGTAGTGGTGGTCGATGGCGTATCTGTGACCCAACTAGGGATGCAAAGCGCTGCCATTGAATGGTTTAATAGACCCATGTATACCGCTGTTGATTACCAATGGATGGGCGAGGCTTTAGCCGAGGCTCAAAAAGCACTTTATTTGGCTAACCCCAATCCGCGGGTGGGTTGTGTCATTGTTAAGGATGGGCAAGTCATTGGTCGAGGTTTTACTCAACGCGTTGGCGGCTCTCATGCGGAGGTTCAAGCTCTAGCTGATGCTAAGGCAAACGTAAAAGATCCTGCAGGCTCAACGATCTATGTCACTTTAGAGCCATGCAGTCACACTGGACGCACGCCGCCATGTGTTGATGCGCTGATTGCTGCAAAGCCAGCTAAAGTGATTGCTGCAATGGGTGATCCAAATCCATTAGTCGCAGGAAATGGTTTGAAAAGGCTGACAGCGGCTGGCATTGAAGTGCAATGTGGATTGATGGAATCGGAAGCCAAAGTCTTAAATCGTGGATTCATATCCAGGATGACTCGTGGTCTGCCATGGGTGCGTTTAAAGATTGCCGCAAGTCTGGATGGAAAAACGGCCTTGCCGAGTGGTGAGAGTCAATGGATTACTGGGCCGCTCGCGAGGGCTGATGGTCACCACTGGCGTGCGCAAGCTTGCGCCATTGTTACAGGCGTTGGTACGGTTAAAGAAGATGATCCCGCCCTGAATGTGCGAGATGTTGAAACCCAACGTCAGCCATGGCGGGTTATTGTTGACTCCAAATTGGAAACACCGTCTCAAGCCAAGATTCTGAATAAGGTAGATCAGTCTGGTGTCATCATTGTTTGCGCAAATCTAGATACACCAGAGGCACAAGAGAAGGTAAAAGCATTTAATGTAAGAGGAATTGAGGTAATTGCTATACCTAATGCTCATGGAAAAGTGGATTTACCAAAGCTCTTTGCTTTTCTTGCGCAAGAGCGTGAGATGAATGAAATCCATGTGGAGTCAGGTTTTAAGCTCAATGGTTCCATGCTCAGAGAAAACTGTGTAGATGAGCTCTTGCTTTATTACGCTCCATTCTTGATGGGTGAAGGTGTTGGTATGGCAAATATCCCTGCTTTATCTTCGTTGAAATCACGACAAGATTGGCACATCATGGATCAGAGTTTGATTGGCTCTAATCTCAGGCTCAGATTAATCAAGTCCTAATTAAGACCTCAATCAGAAGAACTAAAATCACTCTTATGTTTACTGGAATCATCACTGCCGTTGGTCAAATCAAAAGTGCTCAATCTAAGGGCGATGGTCTTCATCTAATCGTTGAAGCTCCATCGGGATACTTAGATGATGTAGTGCTAGGCGATAGTATTGCTATTCAGGGTGCTTGCATGACGGCAACCCATTTAGAGGGTAATACTTTTGCTTTGGATATCTCTCGAGAGTCCTTAAATAAAACGGTTGGCTTAGATAAAGTAGGCCCAGTTAATTTGGAAAAGGCACTCCGAGTCAATGATCGTCTTGGCGGTCACCTAGTCAGTGGTCACGTTGATGGAGTTGGCAAAGTCGCATACTTTGCGCAAGTCGCTCAAGATGCATATGGGTCTTGGTTATTGCAAATTGAGGCACCAAAAGAATTAGCCCCGTTCTTAGCTTACAAGGGCTCTATCGTTGTTAATGGCGCATCACTTACTGTAAATAAAACGAAAGATAGTGCCAATGCTTGTGTTGTTGATATCAACTTGATTCCACATACCTTACAAAGTACAACTCTTGGAAACTTAAAGCAAGGCGATGCAGTGAATTTGGAGATTGATCTGATTGCGCGTTATGTTGCGCGTATGCTTGAGAGTCAATCTCAATAGGCTTAAACAAGCCTATTTTGTTTTTATTTAGTTTTGCGATAGCGCGTTGGGTCGACAACATTAGCCTGCTTAAAGCCCTCTTGTCTTAGACGACAAGACTCACATTCACCACAGGCTTCACCCAAATCATTAGCTTGATAACAGGATACTGTTTGTGAGTAATCTACGCCAAGAGTGCTTCCTAGTTGAATAATTTCTGCTTTAGTGAGCTTGATGATGGGTGCATGAACTCGAAAGCGATTTTCATTATTGATTGACTCTACACCAGCCTTAGTCGCTAGGTTGGCCATCATTTCGAAAGAGGCAACGTATTCAGGGCGGCAATCGGGGTAACCTGAGTAGTCGACTGAATTTGCACCATAGAAGACATCCAAGCCACCAAGTGATTCTGCCCAGCCTAAAGCGAGAGACAGCAAAATCGTATTGCGTGCTGGCACATAGGTAATGGGGATTTCTAAATCTTTGCCTGGAGTAGTTGGTATAGCAATGGATGAGTCGGTTAGGGCTGAACCACCAAAACGGGTTAAATCTAGATTTACTACTTCATGACGAGCGACCCCAATTTGCTTGGCAATATGTTTTGCTGCAGCCAATTCAGAAGAGTGACGCTGACCATATCCTACTGATAGAGCATAGGGTGAGTATCCTAAGTCCTTGGCTAATGCGAGCACTGTAGTGGAGTCTAGGCCACCAGAAAATAAGATAACTGCAGGGGCGCCAGACTTGCGTGGCGCGAGACTCTCAAATGCCGCAGACAACTTAGACATGAAGCTTAGGCATTGGGTTATTTAGTAGCAGCGAGCAGTTGCTGCGCATCCTTGGCTGCATCGCTATCAGGATACTTTGCAATAATCTCGCTAAAGGTTTTCTTGGCCGCTGCTTTGTTGCCACTCTCTAATTGAGAGTTGCCCAATGTCACCATTGCAGCGGGAACACGCGGATGGTTGGGATATCGTTTAATCAGACTTTGAAGTTGGCTAATAGCACCCGCGTAGTTTTTATTTGCGTATTTGCTATTGCCGCTCCAGTACAGCATAAGGGGAAGGAAAGGGCTTTGTGGATATTTAGCGCTAAATACAGAAAATCCCTCATCCGCTTTTTTAAGGTTGCCTGTCTGGAATGCTTTTAGAGCATCGTCATACGCTTTTTTCTCACCAGGTTGCACTGTGCCACTTACACCTTCAATTGTGACTGTACGTGGCTCAAAATTACCTAAGCGGGTATCTAAATCTTGGTAGTAAGTTTTTTGGCTAGATGAGATGTCATCACCTTGCTTTTCAAGCACTTCCACTTTGCCGCGTAGTTCTGCATTCTCAGCCTTGAGCTTATCAATTTGACTTTGAAGTTCAAGTTGCGTCGTAGCTAGAGATTTACGTAGGTCCAGAATTGCTTTACGAGCCTCATCATCTGAGAATAGGGCCCAAACGTTATTAGAAGCACCTAAGCAAACTAGCGCGGCACTTAAACAAAACGCTCGTAAGAGCGTTTGTTTAAAAGTATGTGAAGAGTGAATCATTTAGTTCGTAATGTAAATAATGTCAGCACGACGGTTTTCTGCCCAGGCTGCTTCTGTATCGCCTTCAGCTTTCGGCTTCTCTTTACCAAAACTAACGGCTTCCATTTGATTGTCAGATACGCCCATTAAATTGAGTGATTTACGAACAGCATCGGAACGACGTTGACCTAATGCTAGGTTGTATTCAGCGGTGCCGCGATCATCTGTATTGCCTTGAATAATGATCTTTTGATTTAGATTGGCCTTTAAGTATCCAGCGTGTGCAGACAACATCTTCTGATATTTGGTCTGAATGGTGAACTCGTCAAAGCCAAAGTAAACGCTTTTATCAAAAAGCGGACTCTTAGGATCATTCCAAGGTTGGGAGCCAAAGTTACCACTGCCGCTACCGTTGGCACTATCAACATCATCTAATTTCACGCTCGAGCAAGCTGCCATCAAAAATGCAGTTGCACCAATTAGGGCAAATGTGGCTGCACGGCGTGCGATAGAAACGTTCATGATTTTCCTTTTTCTACAAACTTGGTAATGAATTTGATACGTAATTTAGTTGGCACATAGCCTATAGTTAATATTATGCTCCCAAGAGCATCAAAAGTGCCTATTTCACCCTGAAAAGGGCGTTTTAGTCCATGAAAGGACCCCAGGAAGGCTGACGTACATCAGACCCCGGGATGCTTAAAACTTGCTTAGAATTGCCGTCTACTGAAACGGCTGCAAGGACACGTTTGCCATTGACCTTGGTTGAATAAAGGACATAGCGACCGTTGGCTGCAAATGATGGGGATTCATCGCTCGTACCATCGGTTAATGCTTGGGCATCCCCTGTCGCCAGGTTCAGAATATAGAGTCGATAGGCTCCACCAATATTGGCGATGTAAGCTAAATATTTTCCGTCAGGAGATATTCTGGGCGAAGTCACAAAGCCTTGCTTGAAGGTAACGCGTTTGGCGCCTTCTACTTGTTCACCATCTGCACTCATACGATAGATCTGGGGATTGCCACCTCGGTCGCTAGTGAAATAAATATAACGACCATCCGTTGAGTACTGCGGCTCAGTATCAATCGTGCTGCCACGAGTTAAGCGATGCAGTCCAGTGCCGTCGGCATTGATGCCATAGATTTGGGTATTACCATCCTTAGAAAGTGAGATAGCCAATCTTCTGCCGTCAGGCGACCAAGCTGGGGCGCTGTTATTTCCTTTTTGATTTGAAAGTGAAATACGTCGACCAGTAGCAAGTTCATGAACATAAATCACTGGCTTGCGATCTTCAAAAGAAACATAGGCGACTTTCTTGCCATCGGGTGACCATGATGGAGAAATAATCGGTTCGCTACTATTCATGGCATTACGAATATTTTGACCATCTGCATCAGAGATGACTAAGCGATAGCGCTTGCCATCTTTGATGACATAAGACAGGCGAGTAGAGAAGACGCCACGTTCGCCTAAGAGTTTGAAAATAATGTCATCTGCAATTTTGTGTGCTACTGCGCGTAGATTATCTGCGCTAGAGTTTAGATTCAAGCCACCAAGACTTTGCGACTTGCGAATATCAAATAGCCTATAACGAATCTCAAATTGCTCGTTACCAGTCTGTGTGACTGAACCAACTACGAGGGCATCAGCACCACGCGCTGCCCAAGATTTGTAGTTTGGCGTATCGTCAGCACTTTCTGCAGCATTACCGTTCTCGGTATTTTTAAAGTAACCACTACGTGCCAAGTCTTGGCGAATAATTTCAGTAACGCTAGTAGGTAATTTGTTTTCATCTTTAAAGCGCATCACGGCAATAGGGTAAAGCGATTGTCCAACGCCAGTGATTTCAATATTCATTTGCGCAAATGCTGGGCTCGTCAAAGTCATCAGTAAGGCAGTTACTGCAATACACAAAGATTGCAATTTCAAAATCATTTTTTTCATCAACTGCAACATGCTTTAGTCCTTGGGTTTAAAGGTCAACTTGACTTCGCGTTGTGGAATTTTGCCATTGTCATCTTTCGGCAGACTTTCTGCGCGAGAAAGTGCCAAGAGCACGGCGCGATCCCAGCTAGGATTGCCGCTGGAAGTTAAAACACTCGTACTGAGAATGGCCCCATCTGGAGCAAGGTTCACCTGAATGACGGCTGCAGGATTACCGCTGACTGATTCGGGGTTAAAGACGATGAGTGGCTTTACTTTCTTAATGACCTTATCTGTCCAGCCTGGGGGAGCGCTGCCACCGCCACCAACACCGCTTCCGACCTTGCCACCACTACCCCCTTCAGCGCCAGCGGCAGCTCGTAGCCTTGCTAATTGATCAGCGCGAACTTTTTCTGCAGCAGCATTGGCTTTAGTTTCGGCAGGCGAGGGAGCTTTAGGTGCTTCTGCTTTTTTAGGCGGCTCTTCTTTCTTCGGTGGAGGAGGCTTCACCACTTTTGGTATTTCTTTAACTGCATCTTTTTTAGGCGGCTCTTTTTCTACTTCCTTTTTCTTGACTGCAATATCAGCAGCCTCTTCTTTCATGGCTGTTTTGAGCTCAGGTTCAGGCTTAGTTACTACTTGAGGTGCGGAGTCCCATAACTCGACCTCAACCCCAGAAGGGGTGGAGTTGTTCCAACTAATGCCGATGACTAAAAAAGCAAGCAAGCCTAGATGCGCAATTAAAGAAAACGTAAATGCACGCTTAGTGCTTTCCTCTTTAGTAAAGCGTCCCCGCTTAAATGAAGAATGGGGTGATTGAAAAGTAGATGCGCTATTCATGAAGAAATAGAGTTTAGATCTGCGTCTTACTGACTCTTGACTGCTAGACCAACACGCTTGACGCCATTTTCTTTGAGCTTAGACATGACATTCATCACAGTTTCATATTTGATGGACTTATCTGCAGCCAGTACTACTGGTTGCTCAGCAGATTTCTCAGCTTGCGCTCTTGCAAATGCCCCAAGCTCAAATGGGTTCAGTGTCTGAACAGGCTCACCATCTTTGCGAACAATGACATTTTCGCTGGCATCAATCGTCAGAAAGACAGGTGGTAGTGATTGGACTTTAGCGCCACCCACGGTTGGTAGATTGACTACGCCTGGATTTACCATGGGTGCGGTGACCATAAAGATCACTAGCAAGACCAACATCACATCAATGTAAGGAACGACATTGATATCAGACATTGCCCGACGTTTTGATTTACGTAAAGAAGATCCGGCCATAGCTGATTAGCGACCTGCTGTTTGTCGTTGCAAAATATTTGTGAACTCTTCGATGAAAGTTTCAAAGCGAATTGCAAGGCGATCTACATCAGTCGCTGCGCGGTTGTATGCAACTACCGCAGGAATCGCTGCGAATAAACCAATAGCAGTTGCAACGAGCGCTTCAGCAATGCCAGGAGCTACTGCAGCTAAGGTCGCGTTCTGTACATTCGCTAAACCACGGAATGCATGCATGATTCCCCAGACTGTTCCAAAAAGACCAATGTAAGGAGAGACGGAGCCCACAGATGCCAAAAATGGCAAATTAGCTTCTAGTGTATCCATTTCGCGCTGGTAAGTAGCCTTCATCGCACGACGGGCGGCATCGATTTCACGAACTTTCATGAACTCTTGCATCCCAGCCTCAAAGATATGTTCCAGGACTGCGTCACTACGAGTATTGCGCTGTGATGCCTCTAAAAGGGTTTTGAGATCACCGCCAGACCAAAAATCACGTTCAAAGCGTTCGGTATCTCGTCTTACCCCTCGTAAAACTGCTGTTTTCTTGAAAATAATGGTCCAAGAGGCAATAGACATCCCAAGCAATAACAACATTACCAACTGTACTAATAGGCTGGCATTGAGGACGAGGGAAAGGAATGAGAGGTCTTGTGTGGTGGTCATGATGGATTTTGTATGATGTAGGTTGATTTTACTAAGTTAATTCACTCAACAATCCAACTTCTTCAGGATTATTACCATGTTTGACCGCCAGAACACTTTAGCCAAAACCGACCCCCAGTTGTGGGAAGCCATCCAGAACGAAAATAAGCGTCAAGAAGACCATATCGAGCTCATTGCCTCTGAGAATTACGCCTCACCCGCAGTGATGGCAGCTCAGGGTTCCCAATTGACGAATAAATATGCTGAGGGATATCCAGGCAAGCGTTATTACGGTGGCTGTGAATTTGTCGACGTTGCTGAGCAGTTAGCAATTGATCGTGTCAAAGTTCTGTATGGTGCTGAGGCTGCTAACGTTCAACCCCATTGCGGTGCATCTGCTAATCAAGCTGTTTTTTTGGCTTTCTTAAAGCCGGGCGATACCTTTATGGGGATGAGTCTGGCAGAGGGCGGGCATTTGACTCACGGCATGGCACTCAATATGAGCGGCAAGTGGTTCAACCCTATTTCCTATGGTCTCGATAAAAACGAAGTAATTGACTATGAGCAAATGGAGCGTTTGGCACGCGAGCACAAACCTAAATTGATTATTGCTGGTGCATCTGCCTACTCTCTGGTAATCGATTGGGAACGCATTGGTAAATTAGCAAAAGAGGTTGGCGCGATTTTTATGGTGGACATGGCACATTACTCTGGTCTGATTGCTGCTGGTGTTTATCCAAACCCAGTACCCCATGCTGACATCGTGACTTCCACTACGCACAAGAGTTTACGTGGCCCGCGTGGCGGCATCATCTTAATGAAGGCTGAGCACGAGAAAGCGATTAACTCTGCTGTCTTCCCAGGCCTTCAAGGAGGCCCTTTGATGCACGTGATCGCTGCTAAGGCAACAGCATTCAAAGAGGCGCAAGAGCCAGGATTTAAGGAATATCAAAAGCAAGTGATAGCCAACGCTAGAGCATTAGCTGAAACATTAATCTCTCGTGGGCTTCGCATTGTTTCTGGTGGTACGGATTCTCATGTGATGTTGGTGGATTTACGTGCGAAGAAAATGACTGGTAAGGAAGCGGAGCGTGTTTTGGGTGAAGCCCATATCACCTGCAATAAGAATGGCATTCCGAATGATCCAGAAAAACCCATGGTGACCAGTGGCATCCGTTTAGGTTCGCCAGCGATGACAACGCGGGGCTTTAAAGAAGCTGAAGCCAGACAGGTAGGTAATTTCATTGCAGATGTTTTAGATAACCCAACCGACCCAGAAAATATCGCCAAGGTTCGCGCACAAGTTTCTGAGTTAACGAAGCGCTTCCCGGTTTACGGTTAATCCAACCATTAAAGAAAAGAGTTCACATTGCGCTGCCCTTTTTGTCATAACGAAGATACCCAAGTTCTAGATACTCGGGTATCTGATGAGGGCGATACCATTCGCCGCCGCCGCCGTTGTGCCAAATGCGATAAGCGCTTTACAACCTACGAGCGGGTAGAGCTAGCCTTACCCGCCATTGTGAAAAAGAATGGTAGCCGAGTTGAGTACAGCCATGACAAGCTAGTAAGCTCAATTAAGCTGGCCTTACGTAAGCGCCCAGTATCTTCAGATTCAGTTGACGAATCGATTGCGCGTATTGAAGAAAAGCTACTCAGTTTGGGTGAAAAAGAAATCCCTAGCGAGCGCGTAGGTGAGCTTGTAATGCGTGAGCTGAAGCGTCTCGATAAAGTGGCCTACATTCGCTTTGCCTCTGTCTATCGAAGCTTTGCCGATATTGAATCTTTTGAAAGCGCTCTCAAAGAGCTCAAGTAGTAGATTAAAGCCATAAAGCTCCAGGCTATTGCTGGTATTTTTTTGCTTGCTCGGCACACATCATCTTGATGACGCCGTCAATATCAGTCGGCTTACTCCAGTCTAATGTTTTGATTGCTTTCTCAGGATTACCGACGTTAGAAATGATTTCGTTAGGTCGAAAGAAGCCGGGCTCGATCTCGACATACTTTTGCCAATCTAAATCAAAATATTCAAAGGATTTAGCTACAAAGTATTTGAGCGATTCTTTTCTACCAGTCGCAATCACAAAGTCATCTGGTTGATCTAGTTGCATCATGAGCCACATCGCTTGAACATACTCAGGAGCCCAGCCCCAGTCGCGAGAAATATCTAAATTACCTAGCTGTAATTTATCGAGTTGACCTGTTTTGATTTTTGCTGCACCAGTAATGATCTTTTGGGTGACAAAGCGCTCAGGGCGTAATGGCGACTCATGGTTAAACAAGATCCCAGTACATGCATAAAGTCCGTAGGATTCGCGATAGCTATTAATGAGCCACTTGGCAGTAGATTTAGCTACGGCATAAGGACTGCGAGGTGCAAATGGCGTTTGCTCGTTGGCCGGCATATCTCCAGTGTCACCAAAACATTCACTTGAACCGGCATTATAAAAACGTACAGGCTTATTGAGAAGGCGAATCACTTCTAAAATATTGAGGGTGCCAATCGCAATACTCTCAATGGCTTCGACTGGTTGATCAAATGAGAGCCCTACAGAGGTTTGACCAGCAAGATTGTAGATCTCATCAGGAGTTGATTCTTGAATGGCATTGAAAACGCTTCTAAAGTCATTAATGGATACCGAAATCAATTTGACTTGGGAGCGAATACCAAGGGTATTAAGATTACTAAAAGATGAAGCCATCACATCGCGTGATGAACCGGTAACTTCATATCCCTTAGATAAGAGGTGTTTGGCTAAATAAGCACCATCTTGCCCGGTAATACCGATGATTAGCGCTTTTTTGGATGCCAATTTACTTTAGAACAGAAAAGATTGAGATAGTAATGTCTTCAACGCTTCCAGTACCTCTGACTTTGCGATAGGCTGGCGCTTTTACTTTATCGCTCGAGTTGGCTTGCGTTGCCCAAGAAGAATAGTACTCAACCAGCGGGCGAGTTTGATCATCGTAGACTTGCAAACGTCTGCGGACTGTCTCTTCTTTGTCATCATCACGTTGAATCAAAGCATCACCAGTCACATCATCTTTGCCTTCAAGCTTGGGTGGATTGTATTTAATGTGATAAGTACGACCTGAAGCAGGGTGAACACGACGACCAGCCATACGATCAATAATCGCGTCAAATGGAACATCGATTTCTAAAACATAGTCGATTGGAACACCGGCATCTTTCATGGCCTGCGCTTGAGGAATAGTTCTTGGGAAGCCATCGAACAAATATCCTTTGCTGCAATCAGGTTGAGTCAGGCGATCTTTCACCAAGCCAATGATGATGTCGTCAGAAACTAGGCCGCCGGCATCCATAATTTTTTTAGCAGCAAGACCCAGTTCAGTTCCAGCTTTCACAGCTGCGCGCAACATATCGCCAGTAGAGATTTGTGGAATTGCAAATTTTTCACAAATAAACTGAGCTTGGGTGCCTTTTCCGGCACCAGGTGCACCGAGCAGAATTAAGCGCATTGTCTTTCCCCTTAGATGATCTGTAATTGTCCCGTATTTTGTCGGGATCTTTTGTATCTAATGCTTAGGATTATCCCCGAGAAACAGTAATCGACTCTTGAATTCTTAAGCCTTAGCTAGGAGGACTCTTGCTCGTTCTAGATCTTCAGGGGTATCCACGCCTGCTGGTGGGGCCTCAGTGGCAGTATGAACCGCAATTCGATAGCCATTCCAGAGGGCGCGAAGCTGCTCTAATGCCTCTGCTTGCTCTGGGGGCGCTGATTCAAGGCGCGTATAGGCCTGTAAAAAATCAGCGCGATAGGCGTAAATGCCCAAATGACGCAAGTGTTTGGTTGTTCCCGCTAACTGCGAATCTCGAACAAAGGGAATGGGTGCCCTTGAAAAGTAGAGTGCTTCCCCAGTGCGATTGAGAACTACTTTAACGACATTTGGATTTTGAATTTCAGCAACATCATGAATTGGAACAGCAACAGTGGAGATCGCGCATTCCGCATGATCAGCCAAAGTTTGCGCAACTTGATTAATGAGCTCTGGCGGTATGAGGGGTTCGTCACCTTGAACATTGACTACCAATGCATCATTAGGAAGTTTGAGTAATTGCACCACTTCTGCAAGACGATCAGTCCCCGTTGGGTGATTCGCACTCGTCAATAAACATTCGATATGATGCTCATTACATGCCACTTGAATCTCGGTCGAATCAGTCGCTACTACTACGCTATGCGCCAAAGATTTTTTGGCCTGCTCTGCAACTCGCACCACCATGGGTTTTCCGCCAATATCGGCAAGTGGTTTACGGGGCAAACGGGTAGAGCCTAACCTTGCAGGTATGACAACTAAAAAATCTGGAGTTTTAGAGTCACTCATGCTGATTTAATTAGAGAACTTCGTCAGCGTTTAAGCTGCGTGCTTCTTCAACCAACATCACTGGTACATCATCACGAATTGGATAGGCTAGACGATCCGCTTTGCATATCAGCTCATGTTTATCGATATCCAATTGCAGTTGGCTTTTGCACAAAGGGCAAACTAAGATATTGAGTAGGCGTTTATCCATAATGATTTAAATGAAGGGTATGAGAAAGGAGTGTAGCGCTTAATGTACTTACTGGACCTACAAATTGTATCGACGAGGATCTGGTCTTTGTAAAATGGATTGCAACCAGTCCATAAGATTATCAGGTAGATGGAGTGACAGCGGTATAACCCAAATACGCTCATCCTGGATAGCCGCACATTTAACTGCATCCTTCTCTGTAATGAGAATGCATTCTGTTTTGATGGCACTGAAAAAGTCTGGGCTGAAGGTGGCATGGTCTGGTAGTGGAATACATTTCCCGGTGATGCCATGCTTTACTAAGTCATCAAAAAATCGCTGTGGGTTACCAAGGCCTGCAAGTGCCGTAATATTCTTTGATAAGAATTGTTTAGCAATTTGCTCAAGCGACTGGGTATTCGAGACATTAATGAGTTGATAGGCTGTGCCCAAGCGACTGGCCAAATTGAAACATCGACGACCCAGAAAGTATTCATCAAGGATGCCACTTTTTTGATTCTTGGGGGTGCCGGTAAATAAAGTGGCATCACGCTCACGGGTAGCTGGTTCACGTAGTGGACCAGCGGGAAGTAGAAAGCGATTGCCCTCACCTCGATCATCACGTACTACGAGCTCTATATCGCGGCCACCTTCACGTGCAGGCCAACGAATCAAGCTACGATGTTGTAAACCATCATCGCTAATGATGACATTTACATCAGGGGAATGTTTGAGCAATGCCTTGATACTTTGCTGGCGCTTTGGAAAAACCCAGATCGGAAATTGGTCGCTAGTACGGTTTGCAATCAAGACTGGTTCATCACCAACTACAGCAGGATCAGAGTTGCTCTTCACATGCAGTGGCGTTGTCTGTACAGATGAGTCATAACCTCGACTAATGATTCCAGGCTTCCAGCCTAGTTGAGATAGTTGTTGCGCTAAGGCAATCACGATAGGAGTTTTGCCGGTGCCGCCCACCCGAATATTGCCAACAATGATGATGGGGACTGGAGCAGGTTCAGCCCTGCCAATATCTAAGTCATGAATTAACTTGCGAATGCGTAAGATCACGCTATATAGCCAAGAGAGTGGCCACAGCATAAGACTTGTTGGACCACGCCTTTCCCAAAACTTAGGGGCATTACGAAAAATAGATAACGCCATAGCTATTTTTTCTACTTACTTTTTTGTCTGACTGCTGAAAACGATGTTACTTAGATCGGCATCACGCGCCGCCTCTAGCGCTGTCATGACAGATTGATGAGGTGCTTTAGCGTCCGCATCGATATTAATCTGCAGATTATTGTTGGCTTGCTTATTTGCTTCAGTGCTTAACTGTATCAAGACATTGCTTAATTGAGATGGGTCTGTCAATTTGCCATTGATTGCAAAGCGGCCATCACGGCTGACTGCAATATGAACTTGTTTGCTCTCCACTTGGGTTTCATTGCCGCTTGCAGTTGGTAAAGTAATCGCCAACTCTTGATAACGCGTAAAAGTGGTAGAGATCATGAGAAAGATCAGGACCACCAGTAGCACATCGATAAAGGGAATCAGATTAATTTCTGGCTCAGTAGAAACTGATATCGCTCCTAGGGAAAATTGCTTTCCTGATTTTGAATAGGTGTCTAACCAACTCATTACGCAGATTCTGTTGGATACAGTTTTTTAAATAATTGGCGTGTGAACTCTTCGCATTCACGCTGACGTTGATTGGCGATTGCACGCAATGTTCGCCAGGCTGCCAGTGCAGGTATCGCAATCAATAAACCAAATGCAGTGTTATAGAGTGCCACGGAGATTCCATGTGCAAGCTGTTGGGGGCTGCCAGCACCATTGATAGCGCCTTGACTACCAAAGATTTCAATCATGCCCACCACGGTGCCAAATAAGCCTAATAAAGGGGCTATGGTGGCGATCGTTGCCAATGCTCCTAAATAGCGGTCAAACTTTAACCAAGTGGCTTGTGCAACCGCCTGTAGTTCTTCTAAGGTTGATTGAGTGTTATTGCCCGCAGATTTTTCGCGCAAGACGCAGGCAAGCAATGGACTTGCTGGGGATAACTGGGCTAACTGAGTGATTTGCTCACTCGCCAGTGTTTTATGGCTAACTACTTGATTGGCAAGGGTAAAAGCAGTTTCTAAGCACCCTTTTGGGAAAATATGAACCTGGCGCAGATACCAGCTCCGTTCTATAAGAATGGCCAGGCCAATAATAGAAATGATCAAAAGAGGCCAAATAGGCCAGCCAGCGGATAATAGGATGGAGTACATATGACCAGTACTTTAGCTGAATTAATAAGCCTCTTTCAGAAAGCTTGCCTGTGGATAACACTGTGCAAAACTTTTTTGTAAGGCTGCTCTAAGTCCTTGATTGATCTTCGGCTGGGTGTAATTCTCCTAAAAGTACTATGAGATGCCGGGGTAAATTAAGCTTATAAATCATATGCTTATCATTTAACTGTAGTATTTATGAGACGTTTCGGGTCAGTAATTACTTACTTATGCGCATTAAACAAGAGCCAGTAGGCTTCTGTGGATATTTATTACCGTCTAGGCCAGATAGCTTAGGGAGCGAAGAGAAAAAATGTCGGAAATATCAAGGGAAATTCTGTCTGTCGGCGATCTAAACCGCGCCATTGCTCAATCTCTAGAGGATCGCTTCGATACCGTTTGGGTTGCCGGGGAGATTTCCAACTTTAAGGCCTATGACAGTGGGCACTGGTATTTCTCATTAAAGGATGAAGAAGGTCAAATTCGCTGCGTGATGTTCCGTGGCCGCAATGGCCAAGTTGGCTTTATGCCGCAATCGGGAGATTTGGTGGAAGTCAGCGCCAGCTTAGGCATGTATGTTCCTAGAGGCGATATTCAACTGACGATCCAAACTTTACGGCTCGCTGGGATGGGCGGTTTGTATGAGGCATTTTTAAAGCTCAAAGCCAAACTCGCAAAAGAAGGTTTATTTGATGAGGATCGCAAACGAGAGATCCCAGCACACCCAAGAGTCATTGGCATTATTACTTCGCCACAAGCAGCCGCATTAAAAGATGTTCTAAGCACCTTGGCAAGACGCGCGCCGCATATTCCGATTGTGATTTACCCAACCTTGGTGCAGGGCGCTGATGCGTCTGCAGGAATGATTACTGCACTCAAGGCTGCTGAAAAAGAACAAGTAGTAGATGTAATCTTATTAGTGCGTGGCGGCGGTAGCATTGAAGACCTATGGGCATTTAATGATGAACAGTTAGCGTATGCAATAGCAGGCTCCTCCATTCCGGTGGTCAGCGGTGTTGGTCATGAAACAGATTTCACGATCGCGGACTTTGTGGCTGACCTTCGTGCACCAACCCCGACCGGGGCTGCTGAGCTGGCCGCTCCACGCAGAGATCAAATGCTTCAAGAGCTTGATGCCATCATGCAAGCCTTGTTACAACGCATCAATCAACGGGTAGAGCGTGAGGCACAAACATTAGATCAATTAGCGTTGAGATTAAGCCATGCATTGCCCAATCCTGATCGCATGCGAGAGCAAATGACAAGCTGGCAACAGCGCCTTAATCAAGCCTGGGCTGTACGCATGGAAAACTGGAAACGTAATCAAATGCACTATCAATCCCAGTTAGAAATGCTGAATCCTCAAAGAACTTTAGAGCGTGGTTATGCCGTTATCCTGAATGTCAATGAAGGTCTTTACGTAGCTCGTAAGCCCGGAGATCTCCACACTACAACCGAATATGAAATACGTTTAGCGGAGGGCGCGGCAGCAGTACAGTTTGAAAAAGTATCTCCTCTGAAAGATTAGATAAAACTCATAGAAGAATTAAAGGATATTGGGCTCAATATCGAGACTCACACCAAACTCTTTTTGAACTTTATCTTGAATGCATTTTGCAAACCTCAAAATATCTTGCGCTGTGCCATTACCGTGATTCACTAGTACTAAGGCTTGCTTTTCATATACGCCCACATTGCCCATGCGCTGCCCTTTAAAGCCACATTGATCAATGAGCCAGCCAGCAGCTAATTTGCGCTTACCCGTAGCATCAGGGTAGGAAACTAAGCCAGGATGTTTCTGAAGCAAAGTATCGTATTGCTTGCCAGGAACAATCGGGTTTTGAAAGAAGCTACCTGCATTACCAATCACCTTGGGGTCAGGCAACTTATGTGTGCGAATCTTACAAACCGCCAAAAAGATATCTTCTGGGCTTGGTGAAGATTGCCTAAAAAATTGCTTTGCCAAATCGGCATAATGAATGCGTGCTTGCCATTGCTTGGGGATTTTAAAAACGACCTTTGTCACAATATAGCGATGGGGATTTTTCTTGAAGTAGCTATCGCGATATGCGAACTGGCAGGCATCTTTTGTAAGCGTGACAAAGACATGGCTTTTAGAATCAAAAGCTTCAACAGAGTCAATGTACTCGCCAATCTCAACACCATAAGCACCAATGTTCTGAATGGGCGCTGCACCAACCGTGCCCGGAATGAGAGCTAAGTTTTCTAGCCCGGGCAAATCCTTGTCTAAGGTCCAAGCAACAAAGTCATGCCAATTCACTCCACCACCAACCGCTATCAGCGTTGAATCAGCATTAGAAGCAATAATTTCCTGGCCGACGATGTTCATTAGCAAGGTTACCCCAGGCAACACTTTCGGCAAAATGACATTGCTGCCACCACCCAATACACGCCAAGGCAATTTCTTCTGTGTTATTTGCTCAATTACCGCTGGAATTTGGTTTGCAGCAGTAATGTCGTAGGCTAATTCAGCGCTTGCATCAAACCCAAAGGTATTCCGATCCTGAAGACTGAGGTTTAGGCTCGATTTTGGACTGGCGGACGTATTTTGGTCAGAGTTCATGACACAATCTTATTCGAATGTTTGCTAAGTGCGCAGATAATTAAATATCTTACGTAATTGAATAAATAGGGAGTAAAAAATGCCTTCATTTGACGTGGTTTGCGAACCAGACATGGTTGAGCTGAAAAATGCGATTGAGCAATCCAATAAAGAGATTAGCAATCGCTTTGACTTTAAGGGTTCTGATAGTCGCGTTGAGCAAAAAGATGAAACTCTCATCTTATTTGGTGATGATGACTTTAAATTGGGTCAAGTACGGGATGTGCTCTTTGGCAAGATGGCTAAGCGCAATGTAGATGTGCGTTATCTGAAAGATGATAAAAAAGAGACTATTGGTAGCGATAAGCGTAAGCAAACCATGAAGATTCAAAAAGGCATCACTTCAGAGCTTGCTAAAAAAGTAGTCCGCATTATTAAAGATAGCAAAATCAAAGTGCAAGCGAGTATTCAGGGTGATGCGGTTCGTGTTACTGGTGCAAAGCGAGATGATCTGCAAGCAACAATGGCTCTACTTAAAAAAGACGTGACCGAAGCGCCATTGGGCTTTAATAATTTCCGTGACTAACGCTAGGCTGGCGAGCCTCTAAAGACCATTTGCTAGTTAAGTTAATGTATATTATGATAATATACATTCAATGATAGATCTTCATCAAATAGCGGGGTTTCAGTGGGATGCAGGAAATGCCTATAAGAGCCAAGATAAGCATGGAGTTACTCAGGTTGAAGCTGAAGAAATATTTTTTAATCAGCCTTTATTAATTTTGGGTGATGAAAAGCATAGCGAGGAAGAGCGGCGATATCTTGCACTTGGAGTCACTGGCGCAAAAGTGTCGTTATCTGTAGTGTTTACTTTGCGTAAAAAGGGAACCTTAATTAGAGTGGTTTCTGCAAGACTAATGAGCAAAAAAGAAAGGGCGTTTTATGAAAAAGCCTAATAAGATTATTCCTAAATTCAAGAACGAAAAAGAAGAGCGTGCTTTTTGGGAAAAAAATGATGTCTCAGATTATTTTGATCTGTCCAAGGCAACAAAAGTGACGATGCCAAATCTTAAGCCTTCAACGACCTCAATTTCTTTGCGCCTATCCCAGAGCGTTCTAGAGAATATTAAATTACAGGCAAATAAGTTGGATGTGCCTTATCAGTCCCTGATGAAAGTTTGGCTAGCTGAAAAGTTGGAAAAGGCTACTAAGTAATCGGGAGATGCCCCTTTGCTTTTTGCCAAAAAATCTCATCTACTATGACCCCTAAAGGTCAAATACACCCAGCAAGCGAAGAGGCGATCGAGCGCTTTTGTGATGCTTGCTGGCTAGAGGATGGTCTGGCAAAGAACAGTCTGTCTGCTTATAGAAGGGATTTGTTGCTATTAGCGCAATGGCTATATCAGCAATCTGGCGCTGATTTATACTCGGTTCAAGAAAAAGATCTCGCTGCCTACATAGCGCATCGTAGAGCAGACAAGGCAACTACCGCCAATCGACGACTTACGGTTTTCAAACGTTTTTATCGTCACGCCTTACGCATCAACTTAGTCAAGAGCGATCCATGTATTGGATTGCGCGCTGCAAAGCAAGCATTACGTTTTCCAAAGACGCTGAGCGAAGATCAGGTCACCGCTTTGCTTAATGCACCCGATATAGAAACTCCGCTGGGTGTACGTGATCGTACGATGCTCGAGTTAATGTATGCCAGTGGC
Source organism: Polynucleobacter sp. AP-Feld-500C-C5 (assembly GCF_018882265.1). Lineage (NCBI taxonomy): Bacteria > Pseudomonadati > Pseudomonadota > Betaproteobacteria > Burkholderiales > Burkholderiaceae > Polynucleobacter > Polynucleobacter sp. AP-Feld-500C-C5. The sequence continues at coordinate 162,668 of NZ_JACVOW010000021.1, forward strand.
CTGCGTGTTTCAGAGATTGTTTCTCTGAAAACGGTAGCCCTAGGCTTAAATGAGGGCGTAGTGCGAGTCGTTAACGGCAAAGGGGGCAAAGAGCGCTTGGTGCCATTTGGCGGTGAAGCAGGACAGTGGTTGAGGCGATATCTTGCTGATGCCCGCACGCTGCTTCTAGAAGGGAAAACAACGGATGCAGTTTTTGTGGGACGCCATACTGGCTCAGGTCTCACAAGACAGGCTTTCTGGGCAATCATTAAACGTTATGCCACAGTAGCCGATATTCCCGTAGCGCTATCTCCCCATACTCTTCGGCATGCTTTTGCAACCCATTTGCTAAATCATGGTGCTGATTTAAGGGTAGTTCAGTTGCTCTTGGGTCACGCAGACATATCTACCACGCAGATCTATACTCACGTCGCCAGAGAGCGGCTTAAATCAATTCATCAACACCATCATCCACGTGGCACATGAATGGAATACTAAAAGTGTTTAAGATGACGATATGATTTTCACTCTAGATATTTTGTTGATTCCACTTGCCTATATGATTGGCTCGATTTCATTTGCAGTAGTGGTGAGTAAGTGCATGAATTTGCCTAATCCTCACTCCTATGGCTCAGGTAATCCTGGAGCAACAAATGTGCTGCGTACAGGGAATAAATTGGCCGCAGCGCTCACTTTTTTGGGTGATGCGCTCAAGGGTTATTTTGCAGTCATGCTTGTGCGTGTTTTATTGGGAGATCAATCTCTCACTACCTCGCTCAGTTCTTGGGTTTTATGTGGTGTAGTTCTGGCAGTATTTTTGGGTCACTTGTTCCCCATCTTTCATGGGTTTAAAGGTGGTAAAGGCGTTGCTACTGCATGCGGTATTTTATTTGGTGTGAATGCTATTCTTGGTATCGCCACCTTAAGTACTTGGATAATTGTGGCTGCCTTCTTGCGATATTCCTCTTTAGCTGCTCTGGCTGCTGCAGTATTTGGCCCCATCTATTTTGTTTTTCTGTTTGGCTTTCAGCCCATGGGGATTGCACTCTTAACTGTTTGTTCGTTATTGATTTGGCGTCATCGTAGCAATATTCAAAATTTGCTCAATGGCACCGAAAGTCGTATTGGCTCTAAAAAGACTAAAAGCTAAAACTGCTTAAAAGAAAAGAAAAATCATTATGACAATCGCTTACGCCTGTATTCTATTTATGGGCTTGCTGCCTTATATTGCTGCAGGCATTGCCAAGAAAGGCTTTGAAGAGTACGACAACAGCATGCCTAGGCAATGGTTGGCCAAACAAACTGGTTTTAGAGCAAGGGCAAATGCCGCTCAAGCAAATCTCTTTGAGTCTTTGCCGCTCTTTTTTGCGGCAGTCATTATTGCCCATATACAGCACGCACCCCAGGAAAGAATTGATTTTCTTGCTATTGGTTTTGTCATTGCTCGTATTGCTTACCTCATTTGTTATATCGCTAATTGGCCCACTACTAGATCAATAGTTTGGTTGCTTGGTTTGATTTGCGTTATTACTATCTTTTGTCAGATCTAAATAAAATGCCACCACTATGACAGCTAAAAAAATATTTAACGCAGCACCGACTAAGACGACTGCAAAGAAATCTCTACCCCCTAAAGCTTCAGTAAAAAAAGCGATAAATAAAAAAGAGGATGTCGGGCTACCTCTCTCGGTAGTGATTCGACGTCGTATTGAGGCACAGAAAGCGCGTTTTCATGCCAATGACAATATTGCTGCTTTTATTAAACCTGGTGAATTAGATGCGCTAGTTGATGAGGTATCTGAAAAGATGCAAGCAGTATTAGAGAGTTTGGTGATTGATACTCGGAATGATCACAACACCAGAAACACTAGCCGTCGCGTTGCGAAGATGTATGTACAGGAAGTTTTTAATGGCCGCTATGTAGATCAGCCTGCCTTAACGAAATTTCCAAATGTGAGCCGCCTCAATGAACTCATGATCATTGGGCCGATAACAGTGCGTAGTGCATGCTCACACCACCTTTGCCCAATCATGGGTCGCATTTGGATTGGAGTTTTGCCAAGTAAAGAGTCGGCATTAATTGGTTTGTCTAAGTACTCAAGGCTCACTGAGTGGGTCATGTGCAGACCGCAAATTCAGGAAGAGGCAGTTGTCGAGTTAGCTGATATGCTTGAAAAAAAGATTAAGCCAATTGGTGTTGCGGTTGTTATGGAGGCAGATCACTTTTGCATGCAATGGCGCGGCGTCAAAGATCGCGACTCCAAGATGATTAATAGCGTTATGCGCGGTTCTTTCTTAAAGGATTCCAATTTACGGCGTGAGTTTTTGGCGCTGATTGATCGGAAATAATGTATTGAAAATGTGGAAGATCTGTTTACCCTTGGTTATGCCCCTCATTTGTTTAGTATCTTGTGCAGCCATACCTGAAACAAACCAAGATCGAGCTAAAAACAATCGGGCAACTTTTCGCAAGGATTTGATGGAGTGCAAAGAGGACTATCCCGAGGCTGGATCCGGAGTTCATATCCGTGAATGGGAGGGTTGCATGAAACTCAAAGGATGGCGGTAATCCTGGCTGAAGCCGCTTTATTTGCTGAGAATAATTCTCATCTATATTTGTATATAAATCAGTGAGTTATGAGTTCCATAGCAAGCTAAATTGATCTCCACTATGATCACTTCAGTTTTTACAGATTTTTATCGCTGATCGTTTTACTTTTTGGAGAACCCATGAAAAATAGTCGTCGCCAATTTATGATTTTGTCCGCTGCTGGTGCTTGCACTTTGGCGTTGAACGGTAAAGTTCAAGCCCAAGCGATGGTTGCAGAAACTGATCCACAAGCTGCTGCATTGGGTTACAAGGCTGATGCCTCCAAAGTGGACAAAACGAAGTATGCAAAGTACGCTGCTGGTCAAGCGTGCGGTAATTGTGCCCTGTATCAAGGTAAGCCAGACTCTGCTGCTGGTGGTTGCTCATTGTTCGCGGGCAAGCAAGTTGCTGCTAAAGGCTGGTGCTCTGCTTACGCTAAGAAGGCTTAATTAAGTACCTGTTTTAAGGCTGAAGCGCACTGTGTTTCGGTAATTAAAAAAGACTGCCTTAGGTAGTCTTTTTTATTTCGTCCAAAAGATTCCTGTGATTGTAGTTTCATCATGAAGGCTTATTGGAATACGCTAGCTAAGGTTTGCCCAATCTGTATAAACCTATCCCCCCAAAACTCTAAATATATTTATTTAAATTTAGTGGCAGCAATTGAAGCAATACAGTCATTGATGCCGTAATTCTGATACTTACCAATATTTTCTTTTTTTAAGGATTGGGCACACTCATTTACTGAGTTACGAATATGAATTTTTGGGGGACTGATAGCTGTCACTATGGCTCCTATCGTTTGGTTATTAATCTTGTTTAAACTGCTATAGCGCTATCTAGCGCCTTTATTGGCTTCAAAGCCGATTTTATAAAAGATTATGACTTCCCATAAAGCGATAAAATCTACACTAATGATTTAAATGTCGCGTAATTGCACAATATATTCAAAAGGTTAGCTATTTGCCCATGACACAAGTTTTGCCCGTAATTCTCTGTGGGGGTTCTGGAACTCGTCTATGGCCGCTTTCCCGCTCAGGTTTCCCTAAGCAATTTTTAGTTCTCTCCGGTGATGGCGCAAATGAAAGCCTTTTTCAGCAGGCCATCACACGCATTCATTCTATAGCGGGCAAAGATATTTCATTGGGCAAAACAATCATTGTTACCAATGAAGAGCATCGTTTTTTAGCCCTGGACCAACTGCGTGAGTTGAAAAATATTTCCGCCACACTCTTGCTTGAACCTTCGGGTCGCAATACTGCGCCAGCATTAACTCTTGCAGCACTTTATGCGCGGGAGCAAGGTGATGACCCAATTCTTGTGGTTACCCCTGCAGACCAAACGGTTAAAAATCTAACCGCGTTTACTGATGCGTTGTCTCGGGCAGTTGCCATTGCAGGTGACGGAGCAATAGCTATTTTAGGTATTACTCCTAGCGCTCCTGAGACTGGTTATGGGTATATCAAAGTTCAATCCGATGAAAGCGAAAAGCAATTCTCAGAATATATTGTGGAGCGCTTTGTTGAAAAGCCAAACGAACAGACTGCAACAAACTATTTGGCTGAAGGCGGGTATTTTTGGAACGGCGGTATGTTTGTTGTAAAAGCAAGTGTATGGCTAGCTGCTCTAGGGGCATATCGACCAGATATCTTATTAGCTACCCAAAAATCATGGGGTGCTAGATCAAGCGATTCCTCTGGCGATGCAGTCTTTATTCGCCCTGAGAAGGATATTTTCAATGCCATCCCGGCCGAGTCTATTGACTATGCAGTGATTGAAAAATGCCCCCACTCAAGTTTTCCGATCAAGATGGTGGAGCTTGATGCTGGTTGGAATGATCTGGGTGCCTGGGATGCAGTCTGGCAAGTAGGTAAACAAGATGAGCAAGGCAATGTGACTCATGGCGATATCTTGCTAACGAATTCTAAAAACTCACTAGTTCACGCGAACAATCGTTTAGTGAGCGTTGTTGGTGTTGAAAATTTAATCATTATTGAAACCGCTGATGCAGTATTGGTGGCCGATCGTAAAAATAGTCAGGATGTTAAAGATATTGTTGGTCAATTGGCGGCACAAAAGCGTGAGGAGAAAAACCTTCACCGTAAGGTATCGCGCCCTTGGGGTTGGTACGATAGTGTCGATGAAGGTGAGCGCTTTAAGGTCAAACGTATTCAGGTAAAGCCTGGGGCTAGCCTATCCTTGCAAATGCATCATCATCGTGCTGAGCACTGGATTGTGGTTAAGGGTATTGCTGAAATAACTAACGGCGATCAAGTCATCACCCTGACTGAGAATCAGAGCACTTATATCGCTCAGGGGCAAAAGCATCGACTTTCTAATCCTGGTAGCACCCCGCTAGAGATTATTGAGGTGCAGTCAGGTAGTTATCTGGGTGAGGATGATATCGTTCGATTTGAAGATACCTACGGCAGAAGTTAATTTATAAAGCAACAACAGATATAAACAAAAGAAACATAAAAGTAGAGAGTTCAATTTATGAGCAAACAAAAAGTAGCCCTCATTACAGGTATTACCGGCCAAGATGGTTCTTATTTAGCAGAATTCCTATTGGAAAAGGGCTACATTGTTCACGGGATTAAGCGGCGCGCTTCTTCTTTTAATACCGAGCGCATTGATCACCTCTATCAAGATCCTCACGTTAACCATCCCGACTTAGTTTTGCATTATGGCGATTTAACGGATACCAGTAATTTAGTGCGCATTATTCAAGAGTGCCAGCCTGATGAAATTTATAACTTGGGCGCTCAGTCTCATGTTGCCGTTTCTTTTGAGTCTCCCGAGTACACGGCTGATGTTGATGCTATCGGCCCACTACGTATGCTAGAGGCCATTCGCATTCTGGGCTTAGAAAAGAAGACACGTTTTTATCAAGCATCCACTTCTGAGCTATACGGTTTGGTGCAGGAAATTCCTCAAAAAGAAACTACACCGTTTTATCCAAGAAGCCCTTATGCGGTGGCTAAACTTTACGCCTATTGGATTACAGTGAACTATCGCGAAGCTTATGGCATCTATGCCTGCAATGGCATTTTGTTTAATCATGAGTCTAAGCGTCGTGGGGAAACTTTTGTAACGCGTAAGGTAACCCGAGGTTTGGCAAATATTGCTCAAGGTTTGGAGAAATACCTTTTCATGGGCAATATCGATGCATTACGAGATTGGGGTCATGCTAAAGATTATGTGCGCATGCAATGGCTCATGCTTCAGCAAGATAAGCCTGAAGATTTCGTGATTGCTTCGGGAGTGCAATTTACTGTTCGCGAATTTATTATTCGCAGCGCTAAACAACTAGGCATCACCTTAAAGTTCGAGGGCGTAGCTGAAAATGAAAAAGCTATCGTAGCTTCTATTGAGGGCGATAAAGCGCTAGCCCTAAAAGTGGGCGATGTCATTGTTCAGATTGATCCACGCTACTACCGCCCCACCGAAGTTGAGACCCTATTAGGCGACCCAACTAAAGCTAAAGAAAAATTAGGTTGGGTTCCTGAAATTACCTTAGATCAAATGATCGTAGAAATGGTAGCTAGCGATCTTGAGAAAGCCAAACAGCATGCGCTACTGACAAAGCATGGCTACTCTGTATCCGTTGGCAAAGAAAACTAATTGCAAGGTAGGGCAAAGAAAAGCATGAGTTCAGATTTAGATCAAAAGAATCAAAAAATCTATGTAGCTGGTCATCGTGGAATGGTGGGGTCCGCGATTGTGCGCAATCTGGAATCTTTGGGGTATAAAAATATTATTGCTAGGACCCACGTAGAGTTAGATTTAACTGATCAAGGGGCGGTAAAACATTTTTTTGAGCAAGAAAAGCCCGATCAAGTTTACTTAGCTGCTGCTAAGGTGGGTGGGATACATGCTAACCATACCTATCCTGCAGAATTTATTTATAACAATCTGATGGTGCAGTCAAACGTTATTCATCAGGCGTTTTTAAGTGGCGTTAAGAGGTTGCTTTTTTTGGGATCTAGTTGCATCTACCCTAAATTAGCACAGCAGCCAATGTCTGAAGATTCTCTTTTGACCGGTAAGTTAGAGCCTACTAATGAGCCGTATGCAGTAGCAAAAATTGCCGGCATTAAGATGTGTGAAAGTTACAACCGTCAGTATGGATTGAGCCACCACATTGATTACCGTTCTGTTATGCCAACTAATTTATACGGGCCTGGTGATAACTATCATCCTGAGAATAGCCATGTGGTTCCAGCGCTCATTCGCAGATTTCATGAGGCAAAAATCACCAATGCTCCAGAGGTGCTGATATGGGGCACTGGTACCCCAAAAAGAGAATTCCTTTATGTAGATGACATGGCTGCCGCCTCAGTGTTTGTGATGCAGCTTGATAAAAAAATCTATGATCAACATATCGACCCAATGCAAAGTCATATTAATGTTGGTTTTGGCAGTGATGTGACCATTGCAGAATTGGCATCAGTTGTGGCTACAGCTACCGGGTACCAGGGTAAGATTGGCTTTGACTCTACTAAGCCCGATGGAGCGCCTAGAAAGTGGATGAATTCATCAAAACTCAATCGCTTGGGATGGGAGCCAAAAACCAATTTATTGGATGGTTTAAGGTCAGCTTATCAAGAGTTTCTATCTCGCACATGAGCCAATTGAGCCATTTGATTAAAGCACGCATGAGTAATTGATATGAATGCGATGCTTGATATGGCTAAGCACTATTTTTCTGTAAGAGGGCATTCAGATTTTCAGGTGGTGAGGATGCCAAGCGGGGATATCCAAAAGCTAGCCCATTCACACAATATGCAGCGCTTAAGGGCCCAGTGCGAAAAGCAAAAAAATTTTACGGTCGAGAACTCAAAATTTATTATTTGTCCTGTGCTCAATGAGTTTGAGATGGATGGGTCTTATGGATTTACGATGCCATTTTGTCGTGGCGAAGTAGCCCCCGAGTTTGTTGATAGAGCCAGCCCAAATAAAATACGTACTTTTATCCAGCAGTTAATTGCATTAGTGGAAAATTTTGTCGTCAACTCGGAGGTTCGGTCGGTTGATGCAAGTCAGATATTAAATAAAAGCCTCTCCGTGAAAGAGGCTGTGCAGCAAAATCCTCTTTCTCCTCAAGTATTAACCGATTTGATTGATGGCCATATCGAATCAATAAAAACTCAAAAAACTTTTGAGTTACCAATTGGTAAATGCCACGGCGATTTAACCCTGTCTAACATTATTTTTGATGATGCTAATGATCGTTACTTCTTAATTGACTTTTTGGATTCTTATTTGGAAAGTCCCATTCTAGATTTGGCGAAGATATCTCAAGAAACTCAATTGCTTTGGACTTCAAAATTAATGAGTCAGACGCATGATTCTACAAAATATAAGATTGCAATGGCCGCAATTGATGAAGAGGTTCAAAAGCACTTTTCAAAATACGAATGGTATAAAAATTATCAATCAATTTTTGAGTTTCAAAACTTGATTCGCGTTCTTCCATACGCTAGGGATCAGGACATTATTCAGGCGATAATAGATCGCCTTCGTGCTTTAATTAAGTCGTAATTATTCGGAGTATTTTGATGAAGCTAATTCTTCCTGTTGCCGGTTCTTCCACTCGATACCCTGGATTGCGCCCAAAGTGGTTATTAACCCACCCCAATGGAAACCTGATGTTTCATGAGGCAATATTGGGCTTGGACTTAGGCCAAACTAATGAAATTATTCTTGTGTGTCGCGAGGATCACTATGAGAAGTTTGAAGTTGAAGGGGTTGTTCGCCGTCAATTTGCAATATCTCCCATAAAAGTGCCTTATAGGATCATTCAGGTACCACCAACTCAGTCACAGCCTGAGACTGTATATGCAGGGATAAAAAAAGGACAGATAGCTGGACCAATTTACATTAAAGACTCAGATAACTACTTTACAGATGTAGTTAGACCTGGGAATAGAGTCGCATCAATTAATTTGAGCCAGCTTAGTTATGTAGACGCTGCCAATAAAAGTTATGTTGAATTGGATCCACAAGATCAAATTATCAATATCGTAGAAAAGCACGTAATCAGCAATACTTTTTGCGTTGGGGGCTACTCCTTTTTAGATTCCAAGCAATTTGCCCAGACATTTGAGGGTCTGGAAAATAACTCTAATCTTTATATTTCTCATATTATCTTCAAGCTATTGATGGACGGCGTCCCATTTGAAAATAGTAATGTTTCGGAATTTATAGATTGGGGTACCTTGAAAGAGTGGAATCGCTTTCGCAAGGAATATGCAACTCTGTTTATTGATATTGACGGCTGCATTGTAAAAAACTCCGGTCAATTTTTCAGTCCAACCTGGGGTGAAACTCAATCTATTCCCGAAAATGTCGAATATATCAATCGTTTATACGATAGTGGAAAAACACATATTGTGTTATCTACATCGCGATCACAGCTCTTTGCAGATGTAACACGTAAACAGCTTAATGGTATTGGCCTTCGATTTCATGACATTATTTTTAATTTGCCACATGCAAAACGAATCTTAATTAATGACTATAGCGGCTCTAATCCATATCCTTCGGCTATCGCAATCAATTTAGATCGAGATAGCCAAAAATTACCCCATCTTTTAGCATCGATATTTGAGTGAGCTAACCCATGAAGAAAATCGTAATTACGGGAGGCGCTGGATTTGTCGGCTCTCAATTGGGTCATGCGCTAGATAGGCTCGGTTATGAAGTGTTGTTAATCGATAATATGAGCCATGGTCACTTAGATAATTTAATTATTGATGGAAAGTCATTTGGTACATTTCTGTGTAAAGATATTCGTGACCAAGATTTAAATCAAACCCTCAAGGGTTGTGACGTTGTTGTTCATCTTGCTGGAATTTCTGCGTTACCAGTTTGCCAATCAAGACCCCAATATGCCATGGATGTAAACACATCTGGTACTGCAAACGTCCTTGAAGCCGCACGACTTGCTAATGTGAAAAAAGTTCTTTTTTCATCAACTTCTGCGGTATATGAAAATAACTTAACAAGCCCGTTCACGGAGACGGATATTGTTTGTCCTGATTTAATCTATTCCATGTCTAAATGGCAGGCTGAACAGATTTGTTCTGCCTATGAAAAAAATTATGACCTGAATATTGGAATCTGTCGCTTTTTTAATGTTTATGGACCGCATCAGGATTTTAAGCGTGCCTCGCCGCCATTTACGAGTTACTTGGCCAGAGAGTTGGCTGCTGATCGAGTCCCTACGTTATTTAATAAAACTAGTGTGAAGCGAGACTACATCCATGTTGATGATGTAATTTCTTTGCTCATTAAGATGATTGAATATAAGGATTCTATGCGCGCAAATATTTACAATATTTGTACTGGAAACGGATATTCTGTGCCTGAAATTTATGAAAAGTTCCTTCAGATTAGTGGAAAAAAGATTCAACCAAAATATGCAGACCCAGCAAAATTTTGGGAGAGCTATAAGACATTGACTGAATCACAATTCCCGCTGAATAAATCTCGAGTTGAGAAAGAAGTTTATAAAGAAAGTATCGGCTCGAATGCTAAAGCTAGCGCAGATTTTAGTTGGGCTCCGCAGATAGCTTTAACCGAAGGTCTGCGATCTGTCTATGAATATGCTTTATCAAATTTGGGTGCTCAATAAATGAAAATTGGGATAATTATTCAAGGGCCAATGACTACGTATGGTAATGGGCCTAATAATGCCCCAATGGGATTTGATGCAAGAAATTGCATTAATTCCAATATCAATAAATTTGCACCCCTAGTAGATAAAATTGTGATCAGTACATGGACGGGTAGCGGCTTATCTGCAAGCGAATTTGGCCATAGCGTGCGTATTCTTGAAAATACGCCAATCACAGATTGGGATTATGACAATCAAAGAAAGCAGTTTTATTCGACCAGTCAAGCAGTAGATTGGCTTTCCAAAAATACGAGCTGTACCCATGTAATCAAAATAAGGACTGATCAAGATTTTCCAGTAGAGCTCATTGATTGGGTTTATGAACTATATCAATCACAATCTGGAGTGATACCAGGTCAATCTGGACCAATTGTATTTTCAGAAGGCATTAAGCAAGAAAATTTTTATATCGGTGACTTCATTTTTATAGCTGCAATTGATGATATGAAAAATCTCTGCGATGCCGTATTGAATGCGGGTAAGCAGTTGCATCCAATTAATGCAAATGACTATGTTTTAAAGTTCATCAGTCGCGTTATTCCAACTTCAGGGATAGGTGGCGCCATAACCAATTCGATTGCTTTGGCAAAAAACCATCGCAATTTTCAAAATCTTTGGATTGATATCTTAAAAAATCATATTACTGTTTTACCAAAAGAAATTTATAAAAAAATTATATGGCGAGGTAGACCTATGCCGGAGGTATTACCATCTCTGGAGACCGCATTTTATTTTCATGGCGATATTCAAGCGGCCATTTGCAATGATCAGGTGTGGTCAGCAATAGTTAATTGTAGCGATCGTAGTTTAAAAAAAATGTTTCGCCTTTTTCGAAAGCAGTGGTCTCGCTATATTAAAACTTACTATCAATATTGCATTTTGCAGGCAAAAAAAGGATTGGTTAATAATTCGTGAAAATTATTGCTCATCGCGGTTTTTGGCGTAAGCCAGAAGAAAAAAATACGCTACTTGCTTTTGAGAAAGCTCTCCAAAATGGCTTTGGCATAGAGACAGATTTTAGGGATTGCAATGGTAGGTTAGTCATTAGTCACGACCCTGCATTATATGAAGCTGTGGATGCTAATGCTTTTTTTGATTTGTGTAACCAGTATCCAAAAACAGATCCGCACGCGATTAACGTTAAATCTGATGGCTTGCAAAATTTACTTGCCCCACACCTTACTTCATGGGATTCAGACCGCTATTTTATTTTTGATATGTCGGTGCCTGACTCGTTGGGGTATATGAGGAAAAATATGAATACGTTTACACGAGTCAGTGAATATGAGGCCTATCAAGATTTTGATGGAAAGGCGACTGGAGTTTGGCTAGATGGCTTCAATTCTGAGTGGTATGGGGTTGAAGAGATTCAGCGTTTCCTTGCACTAGGAAAATCAGTAGCAATTGTATCGCCAGAGCTGCACGGCAGGGATCATCAGTCGTGTTGGACAATGCTTAAATCCTTGTACACTAAAGACATGTCCTTAATGCTTTGTACAGACCTGCCATTAGAGGCGAAGAGATATTTTTCATGACCAAAATTAAGTGTATAGTTTTTGATATGGATGGCGTCTTAATCGACGCAAAAGATTGGCACTATGAGGCTTTAAATAAAGCCTTGGCTATCTTTGGGCTTGAGATTTCAAGATATGACCATTTGGTTACTTATGACGGATTGCCAACTAAGAAAAAATTAGAGATTCTTAGTTCACATTCACCATTGCCTAAACAATTACATAGCTTTATTAATGACTTGAAGCAAATTTTTACTATGGATATCACCATGTCAAAATGTGCGCCAACATTCTGTCATGAGTACGCAATTTCAAAGTTAAAGAGTGATGGATACCGTATGGCGGTTTGTTCAAATTCAATCCGCGACACCATTACCTCGATGTTGTCTAAGGCTGCTTTGATTAATTACTTTGATTTTTATTTATCAAATCAGGATGTCAGCAAATCCAAGCCTGATCCTGAAATCTATTTAAAGGCAATTGAACGCTTTGGGGTTCTTCCAAGCGAATGCCTAGTCTTAGAAGATAACGCAAATGGTATTCGTGCTGCCACTGATGCAGGAGCTCATGTAATGCAGATAGATCAAGTAACGGATGTGAATTACGCCAACATTATGAAATATATTCAAAAGATTGAGTCAGCATCATGATCAATGTACTCATTCCATTAAGTGGTGGCTCTAAGTTCTTCGATTCTGAAGAGTATTTTTATCCAAAGATGCTCATTGAGATCTTAGGTAGGCCTATGATTCAGCATGCCATTGAAAATCTTCAAGGCTTGGAAAAAGATTTGCAGTTTATTTTTGTCGTCAAAAAGAATGATTGCATGAAATTTCACCTTGATGATACCTTACGTCTTTTGACTGATGGAAAGTGCAAGATCATCGTTCTTGATCAGGAAACCAAAGGCGCTGCCTGTAGCGCGTTGATGGCTGTCGATGCTATTAATGATAGTAACCCGCTCGTAATAGCCAATTTTGATCAGGTGATTGATGGCAATCTTGCTGGGGTATTTGATGAACTCTCTGATTCAGATGGTGATGCAGGATGCCTGATTTTCAACACTACGCACCCAAGATGGTCATTTGTTCTGTTGGATGAAAATGACTATGTGCTTGAGACTGCTGAAAAGCGACCGCTCAGTAGAAATGCCATTGCAGGCTTTTATTACTTTAAACAAGGCAAGGACTTCGTTCAGGCTGCCCAGTCTATGATTTTGAAGTCTTGTTCTAATGCTGATGTGTTTTATGTTTCCCCAACCTTTAATGAATTGATTCTGAAGGGCAAGAAAATTAAAGCACTACGCATTTCAAATGATCAATATCATAGTTTTTACACTCCCCAGAAGATTGAAGAGTATGAGAAGGGTTTATGAAAAAGTACCAATTAAATCAGATGACTAAGGGGTGGTTTGTGGGGGATTTTTCCCCCACTATTTTTAAGACCCAGGCACTTGAGGTGGGTGTTAAGCAATACCAAAAGAATGACTATGAACAAACTCATCACCATAAGGTGGCTACTGAAATTACGGTTATTGTGACTGGGAAAGTACGTATGAATGGTGAGATTTATAGCGCTGGCGATATTATTGTTATTGAGCCTGGTGAGGCAACAGATTTTGAAGTTTTGGAGGATGTCACTACAGTCGTAGTGAAATATCCAGGCGCTCAAAATGATAAATATATGGGCGAGCCAAATTGAATATTGTGATTCCGATGGCGGGCTTGGGTTCCCGTTTTGCTAGCGCAGGATATAAGGCGCCAAAACCGTTAATCGATGTAGCTGGTAAGCCGATGATTGTGAGGGTGATGGAGAATCTCAAGCAGCCTGGTGCCAAATTTACCCTATTGGCCAAAAAAGAGCATATTGTAGGCAATCAAAATCTAGTTACGCAGATACAGTCGGACTTTAATGCGGTATTTGTGCCGATTGATAAGCTGACTGAAGGCACAGCGTGTACCGTTCTGTTCGCTAGATCATATCTTGCGCCCAATGAAGAGGTTGTGATCGCAAACTCGGATCAAATTATTGATGACTGCTTTACTCAGTTTTTGCTTGATGCTAAGACAAGAAACCTTGATGGCTCCATTTTGACATTTATTGATGCGGAATTAAATCCAAAATGGTCGTTTGCAAAAATAGATACCGCAGGGCTTGTTACTGAAGTTCAAGAAAAAAAAGCGATTTCAGAATTTGCAACTGTGGGTGTTTATTACTTCAAGCGTGCCGATGAGCTTCTTGATAGCATCATTCAAATGATTATTGAAAACGATCGGGTTAATAATGAGTTTTACACTTGCCCCGTCTATAACTATCTTATTCGCCAAGGAAAAAAAGTGGGTATCTTCAATATTGAGCACTCACAGATGCATGGCATTGGTACGCCTGAAGATCTCAATATCTATCTCAAGCTAATACAAAGCTAACATTATCTTATGGGCGCTGTTTCTTCGTTTCTAAAGCCTCTTAAGGAAAATATCAAATATCGATTAAGGTGGCGATATCTATGGAAAGATTGGTTCCTAGGAAGACATGCCTGCTTGGGATACGACGTTCTTAAGCATTTTGAAAACTTACCGACTGAGGTGAATTTTCAAAAGGGTCGTGCCGACCTATTAGTTAGGTATTTGGAAGAAAAAAAGCTTCTTCCGAAGGCTGGTGAGTTAGCTAAATTTATGGCCAGAAAAGATGTGCTCCCATTGATTAAGCAACTCGAATATTTTGATTGTCTTCCAAAGCACCCACCAAAATTTATTTTGATGGATTCATTTTCAGAGCTAACAGATCAATTATTTGAGCATAAATTTGAAGGCTGGCAGTTTGCATGCGGATTTAGCGATATTAATCATAGCGAAGATTTCGGATTTATATATAACGCTTGGGGATTGTTGTCCATAATAGATATACAAAAATCATATGAAGATTTATTTAAGCTCATCGAAATTAGATGGGGAAAAGTGCCTATATATTTTCTGCACTTTCCAATTGCATTAGAAAAGCGTGATATTTTTAGAGAGAGGTATTTTGCGATCATGTCTACTATTGACTCTTTATCGGCAAATTATTCACATATTCATTCAATAAAAATAGATGAATCTAGGGTTATATCACCCTCAAATGTATCGGATGCACTAAAAGATTTTCCTTATCATTATGACTATCAAACATATGCTGAATTTGCCAGATTAATGGACTTAAATCAATTTGCACTCAACCGAATCTAGAGCGACTGTTCAAAGGAAGAAATAATATGGGTTTGTACCAATTCATTCGAAAAAATACCCCAAAGGAATTAAGAAAAAAATTAGATGCTTTTACTTATAACTGGTCCCAAGAAAAGTGGACAGGAAAGAAGCTAATTTGTCCTTGCTGTAATAGTAGATTGAAAGGTTTTTTGAGGCTACAAGATGTTTGCGATGGAATTTTTTATACTCCAGTCACTCTTGATGGTGTGGAGTATCCGGTAACCTCTTACGAAACTTTTAATTGCGATCAATTTCTTTGTCCAGTATGCAGTTCAACAGATAGAGGGCGTCTATATACCCTTTTCATTAAGAAGAAGATTCCTAAGAACCTAACATCTAAGTTCAAAATAATCCATTTTGCACCTGATAATGGATTACGTGAGTTTCTGCAAAAACAGCCTAACATTGAATACGTATCGTCAGACTTTAATTTTGGAGGTGTAGACCTCCATCTTGATTTGCGTGATATGAATTCAATTTCAAGTGATAGTTTGGATTCTTTTATTTGCTCTCACATCCTTGAGCACATTGTTGAAGATGATCTAGCTATTAGTGAGCTATTTAGGGTTTTAAAACCAGGCTCTTGGGGCATTTTGATGGCCCCGATTATGCTTGGCTTATCTAAAACCCATGAGGACCCACAAATAAAATCTCAAGAAGATCGAATTAAGGCTTATGGCATGGAAGATCATGTACGCATGTATTCAAAGCCGGACTACATAGAAAAAATTTCTAAGCCTGGATTCATTGTTAGGCAGATTGGGAATGATTATTTTGATTTTCCATTAGGAGACTACGGTATTTCAGAAAAAAGTATCCTATATGTTGTGGAAAAACCAGCCTCTCTCTAGGAGATCATCTTGAAATATTGCTTGGAACTTAAATAAGATGAGTTTATTTTCAGCCGGAATGAATGAGACTCCCAGCATTAGTGTTTGTATCACGACTTACAATCATTCGCAATTTATTGAGCAAACCTTGGAAAGTGTTTTAAATCAGCAAGTCAATTTTCCGGTAGAAATTATCATCTCTGATGATTGCTCTAAGGATAGCACCAAGGAAATTCTTTCTCGGTATCAACTAAAGTATCCAGGATTGGTTAAAACTATTTTTAATGAAAAAAATATTGGAGCCACTAAAAATACAGTAAAAATTTTAAGTCAAGCTAGTGGCAAATACGTGGCATTGTTGGATGGGGACGATTATTGGAAAAAAAATCATAAACTTCAAAAGCAGTATGATTTTTTAGAGTCAAATGACGATTGTGTGATGTGTTTTCATGCCGTAGATATTCAAACTAAAGAAATGAAAATTATTGAACATTTTTTGCCTGTGCCAAAGTTTAGAAGAAACCGATCGGAGATGATGGATTTAATCAACTTTGATAGTTTCATGGCTACAAGTTCAATTGTATTTAGAAATCACATACTCACTTCTTTTCCCTCTGAATACTACGCCACAAGAGGTATTAATGATTGGCCATTAAACGTTTTGCTGACAGAGCATGGTGCAATTGGATATATTGATGAGTCTATGGGCGTATACAGACAAGCCTCAAGCATAAATGCTTTTACATTTAAACCTATTGAAAAGATCCTGAAGAATGCTATTGTTCTAAATAAGCAATTTAATCGTTATTTTTCTTTTCGATATCAGGAAATTTTTCGTAAAAAAATTTCTGGCTATTACATGGAGTTATCAAAAAGTTACCTACGTGTTGGCGATGTAAAAAAGTCGAGAAAATATTTGGAGTGCGCCAATCGCTACAGACTGCATCTAAAAAGAAGCATTAAGCTATACGGATATTACTTTCCACTAATTAGCATGAAAAATAGTATTAAAAATATTTTTAAACTTTAGTCGTAATATTGTGATTCTTACTTCCGAAAATGAAAGCAACCACAACCATAGACCTGGCCAACCGTGTCTTGCTGACTTGCCTGCGCAATGAATTGGCCGGCATCATTAATGTAGGCAAAATTGATTAGTTTGAGTTCTGAAAAATAAGATAATATTTGCTGGTAGATGTAGATTCGATGGGCGTTATATTGAATGATCGATTTATCCCCTAATGGCACAACAAATAATAAGTCCCCATTTTTGCTGAGCACTCGTTTTAATTCGGCGATTGCCTTAAGGTCGCCTTCGGGTTCGAGTGGATCGCCATAACGCTCTAAGCCTATATGCTCAATGACATGCATACATGACAGAGAATTTACTGTGCCATCTGGGAAGGGTAAATTCATTAGATCTGCCTTATCAGACTCTAAGCCAGAAAGATTGAGTTTGGCTGGCCTATAGTCGTAGAAGCGAATCGGAATAAAGGCAGAAACCAAAGAGATAAATCTTAAGCACGAAGAAATATCAATATGTAAATCAGGCCTGGTTTGTGCAAGTACTCTTGCTGCCCAAGCGGTATGAAATAAATAATGGGCATCAAATCCCGTGGTTGATGTTGCGTCATTTAAACAGGGATAGCGATCTTCCCAGTTCATAGAAAAACGACCATTTTCTAGCGCAACTTTCTTCGCATTAAAGTTTTTAGCAAACTTCACTTTTCTAAAGTATTTTTTTAGAAGACCCATTTTGTTCTATTTCTCATTGAAAGGTTAAAGGGTTGCATCAGGGTAATTAGTGCTCCAGATTCGTTCTTGCATTTTGAGTTCCGAAGCGATTTTGTATCTAGATAGCTTTCTTTTGAATTTGCCAACTAATCCGGTGGATTGGTAGCCGCATGGATAGACTTTGGCATTGCGTCTTTCCCAAATTTTTACTGTCCACCAGGGGTGCTCCCAGGCTTGGCCAATACTTCTAAATCCATTAAGCTTATCAAACCACAATATTCCTAGGTCACGATGATCAATTAAATAGAGATGGTTCTCCACCACAAATTTATGAGTTAAGACTGTATTGGCATAGCGCTCAAGTTCAGAGCGATATAGGGCATAGAGCTCTGCTTCGGCGCAATATAAATCCGGCAGTAGTGGTGAATCTTGAAAGTTTCTGGTGAGCTCTTGATCGGCTAATGACATATTCATCATCTGAGAGAAATTAAACCCTTCGTCCCCCCACAGCTTAATCATTTCATCGATATGCCCAAATGCAAATAAATCAGGAATCGTTGAAAAAGTATCTGGATCAATTGAGATGTTTCTAAATGCCGGCAGAACGATGCGAGACCTAGTATTGGGCGGAGGTTGAAAATTAGCCCACATCAATAATTGCTTGATTGAGATTGTGGTGGGGAGCATATCACTGCGCCACTTAAGCACATAGTCACACCCCGCTGCTTTTGCGGCTTGCAATCCTTTTGCGGTTGAAAGTCGCTGGTAGTTTCTGTGCGTAAAGCCGGGGACAGGAGGGAGAGAGTTTCTTATGACTTCAAAGTTGCCTAAGGGGCTAATTTTGTCATCATTCCAGGTTGAGAGCACGGTGTAGTCAAAGAGCTTCGGAAGCTCTTCAAGAACAAGATTGGTGCCTCTGCGAATATCGCCTTGAATGATGCAGCCAATTTTCATGCTTTTGCCATGTTTGTTAAAAGGAAATTACTCAAACTGAATATCAAAAATCTAGCATGTATTGCGGTTGATTAATGGGGTTAGTATGGCTAATAATGGAATAAGATTTGATTATTCCTAGACTATTTGATTATTCCTAGACTGTAAAATACTATCATGAATATTTTACTTACCGGCGGTACCGGTTATATTGCTAGCCACACTGCGGTTGTTCTAGCACAGGCTGGACATGAATTAACCCTATTCGATAATTTATCTAATAGCAGCCAATCAGTGATTGAAAATATTGAGACCATTATTGGTAAGTCATTATTGTTTGTGAAAGGTGATATCAGAGATACTAAGTTATTGATACGCATAATGTCTGAGAATCAAATTGATGTTGTAATCCATTTTGCTGGTTTGAAGTCAGTAGCTGATTCTATATCTAGGCCATTGTCTTATTACGCAAATAATGTACAAGGATCCATTAGTTTGCTTGAAGCTATGCAAACATGTGGTTTAAAAAAACTGATATTTAGTTCTAGCGCTACTGTATACGGTATGCCAAAATATTTGCCGTATGATGAACTTCATCCGCTTGAGCCAATCAATCCTTACGGAAAAACTAAATTGCAGATCGAAGATCTAATGCATGATCTTTCGAAATCTGATGAAGAGTGGACTATTATTTGCTTACGTTACTTCAATCCTGTAGGCGCGCATAAATCTGCTTTGATTGGCGAATGTCCTAATGGGGTGCCAAATAATTTAATGCCATATGTCTCAAGAGTGGCTAGCGGTGAGTTGCAAGAGTTGAGTATCTTCGGGGATGATTATGACACACTGGATGGTACTGGAGAGCGTGACTTTATCCATGTGATGGATTTGGCCGAGGGTCATATGGCGGCTGTAGACTTTCTAAGGAAGGAGATTGGTTGGCACGCCATAAATCTTGGTACTGGAAAAGCGCATAGTGTCATGGAGGTGGTAAAAGCATTAGAAAAAATAATCGGTAAGAAAATATCAGCAAAGATTGTTAAACGCCGACTAGGCGATATGCCGGTATATTATGCGAAGATTGAAAAGTCAAAATCTCTTCTTGGCTGGCAGGCGAAAAGAACGCTTGATGAGATGTGTGAGAGTGCATGGAATTATCAAATCGAGTCGAAAAGATAAGAAAAATGTTGTTTAAAGACTCAAATTTTAAGTTAGCACTTAAAAATCTTTTTTGCCCTAAAAGAAATAATCACATTATTTTGGAGCCACATATGGGTCTTGGTGATGCGCTGATTAATTTAGGCTTAATCAAAACTCTTGCGAGGAGGTATTCCCATTGCTCTTTTTATTATGCATGTCTGCCAATTTACTATCATTCAGTGGCATGGATGCTGCAAGACATCGATAATGTTTTTCCGCTGGTTGTATCCAGTGGGCGAGAAGCGCGCCAATATACGCAGTTTAAAAATGCACAGTATTTGTCTATTGGTGTGACTAATGTGGACATTAAAAAGTTTGACTTATCATTTTATGATCAACACCAAGTGCCATTTCACTATCGCTGGGAATTATCGGATACCCCCGCAGGGTCGCGCTCTGAAGACTTGTTAAGACAGCTAAACCCAAAAAACCAAAAATTTATATTGATATGCAGAAAAGATTCGAGTGGCCAGCTCCATAATTTAAATTTAGCTAGTACCTCTAATTTATTGACTATTGAGGTGACCCCAATCACAAATAATATTTTTGATTGGGTGCACTTGGTTTTGGGCGCCCTGGAAATCCATACCATTGACACCGCATTTATTCATTTTGTCGAAAATACCCTTCACGCGGATACAAGGCAAAAATTATTTTTTCATCGGATCCGTCAAAGCCCGACTGAATTTACTAGGCGATTACCTTGGCAAGAGATTAAATACTGAGCACAGTCGCTCTTGTTGATTCTTATTTCGGAAAGAAAAAACGTTTCATTTTGTAGCTGAGTTTTGCTTGTTTGGGTGATTTTTGCCTAGTGTGCTCTAAAATTTGTGGGTAATCAGAGTTGGAATACTCTGCTATACGACCGTTACCCCATTGCGATGGATCACGAAACCCCTGCAAGCCATATTTTTTGCAAAGCAGGCTAAATACCGATTGGTCGTGGCGGTGACAGGTAAAATCGGGGTAATTGGGTAGTCCACAAATATTATCCAAGTCAGTCAAAATATTGGGGTTAGTGCAGTAATGAAGATATTGTTCTATGAACTGAACACTAAATGCACTTTTTTGGATGACGATAAAAGAGGCTAGAAACTGCCGGGTATTTTCAAATCCTCTTTGATCAGCATTCATATAGACAAAGGCATCTCGCTTAGTCCATTGACTCTCAGCTAACTCTAGCTCAAATGGAATAATGTCTTGCCCAAAGATTCTTGGCAATGCTAGAAGGGGGGCGGCAGAATGAATAAAGTGTGAGGCAGAATCTGTGTACATCAATAGATCGCCATCAGCTATCTGTTTTAAGGCCTTCAAAATGAAGTAAGGCTTCCAAAGCCAACAGCCTGCGCCCCTTGCTTGCTCAAGAATCGTTTGATGATTTGATTTAAATTGAACATCAATCAGATTTAGATTGGAGCAAAATACTTCATCAAAGTTGCCAACTTGAATTGCAGTTTGGCGATTGAATTGCTGAGCCTTGAGAAAAGGAGGGGTCGCAAAATTGACTAATAGTTTCATGAAGTCAAGTGAGCGTTTGATAAGCAGTTAAATAGTTACTTTGGAAACCAAGGGTTGCTATTGAAAAGTCGGTCGAGTACTCGATTAAGGCTTCTCCACTTTTTTGCAAAACCACTAATGGGGTACCTATCGGGTCGATCATGCATAGTGGAGACCGTGCCGTTTGCTTTTATGGGGTAGGGCTTTAAGGCAATAATTTTTTGATGATGCTTCTTACTGTGCTCTAAAAAATGATCCAAGGGTTCGTAAATTTCATTAGACTGTTGAACTAGTTTTTTTGCAGCATGCGGTTTGATAATGTAGCCCGTTGCTCCTAGGGGATCTTCTTGATTGACTGCGATCTGGAAGTCTGGTTCAGAGATAATGGCAGTGTGGCGGGTATCTACAAGACCTTGTAATCTAGCGATATCCCAATCTAGATTTTGATGATTTAATGCTGATATTACTTGTTCAAAGTTGGGCGCAAGGCAAAAGTCATCTTCTAAAATTAAGGTTAGCCGGTCTTTTTCAATACATTGCACCCAAGCTTGGCGATGCGATAAGAAGCAGCCAATCTCCGAGGGGGTTAAAGGAAAGCCCAATAAGCGAGTGACCTTAGCTTCGCGGTATTCCGGAGGAGTGTTTTGAAGCTGAAGCCCATCAATACCCTCAAGGATATGCCAGTCTAGGTACGATAATTGACTGAGGGTTTCTACTGCGACAGAGCGTCTCGACTCAGAGCGCTTAAGTGAAATGAGAATTGTAAATAATGGAACCATATAGGCTATGCATAAGTTAACAACTACAATAATACACTGCCGTCGCAGTGAAATTATAACATCGTCGGTGTAATCAGATTTTTGCGTAGGCATATATTTACTGAGAACAACATTAGCTAGATAGGCGTTAATGAGATCAAAAACGATTCGAATTGCCGGTTTAGGGGTGCCTCATGACTATAGAACTAGCTTAGTGCCCTTGATAATTGAGCATTTAGGGTATCGGATTCAATGGGCTAGCGCATTGAGTGCAGATCTAGTGATCTATGGTTCTTTTTATGATGTTAATGCCCCGCGCTTGCGTTGGTTGCCAAGAGCTTGGAGGCAAAAGGCGGCTCGATGGGTTGATATGGTGGATCAGCAATTATCAAAGCGAAAAATTCCTCCAGTCACCTTGTTTCATACGGCAGAGAATTTAAGGCAAGATCAAATCAAGGCTGACTTTGCAATTTCACATGATTTAGATATTGATTCAGATAGACACTTTCGACTGCCGTATTGGATGGAGATGATCGATTGGTCTCATGAAGGTTTGGTAGGCAATCGCAATCCACGCTATGGAGAGTTGTTAAAGCTAGAGCGCTTGCAAGCTCCACTGGGAGGTCAATTTTTAAAGCGAGCACAAAAAGCCGTACTAATAACTTCTCACTTACAAGAGCCTAGGGCTACCTGTTTGTTGGCATTGCAAGAGTTAATGCCTGTTGATGGCATGGGACCATACTTTAATAAAGATATTAAGCATCATCACACTAGTAATTTTCTTAAGAAAGAGATCTTAAAAGAGTACGCATTTAATTTATGCCCGGAAAATGGAATGTATCCAGGATATGTCACGGAAAAAATTCCGGAGGCTTTTGCAGCAGGATGTCTACCTATTACTTTTGTGGATGAGTCGGTGAATAGAGACTTCAATCCCAAGGCTTTTATGAATTTAGCGCCAATGCTGGGGAATAATTTTGAGCAATTAGAAGGGCTCTTAAAATTAAAAGATCGTTTAGAGGATTATGCAAATCAGCCGCTGGTCATTGGTAGCCCAAATACTGTCGGACTTCAAAATTTTCTAGGCTTTATTGCTGCGAGTGCAACATGTTAAGAGTCTCAAGATGAATGACAGAATAATGAGCCCTCCCAACATTCCAGGGTGGATGGTTTGGGTGCAGTGCATTTGTTTTTCGGTGCTCTACGCGATTTGGGCGCTACCTGAAACTATTCTGATCCGCCATATCTGTTTAATTATAGGCGCCTTACTCAGTCTGTGGACTATTTATCAATATCGTCACAGTTTTTTTCAATGGCGAGCAATTCCAGTTTGGTTGATCGTTGCGCTTTTTGCTTGGGCCACATTCCATTTATTTTTTCTCGCAAACGATTTTGCTGCGCAGTATGCGGAGTATTCCAGTATTTGGAAGAGGTCTTTTTTATGCGGTGTTTTTGGTTTAGGCTTTGGATTATCTGCATTTGGGATCAGATTGAATTCCCATCAATCAAGAGCACTCTGGCCTTTAATTTACTGTGGATTAGTTTCACCGATTATTGTTTACTTACTGAAGTATTTTTTGACTAGATATGGCGCATCACTAGGGTGGAACATACCTGATTATTTGAAACTTTACTATAGCTCGGCTCCGTATTACATTCCAAAAACAGCTTATGTCTGTTTTTGTTTGCCGGCCTTGGCGATATCACTTGGAAATTTACTGCGTAATATCAAAAGTGAAGCGATTATCAATTTTGCTAACCTAATTTATTTGATAACAGTGATAGCAGTTCTTTATATTTTTTACAAAGAAAATATAAAGAACGGAATTGTGTATGGAGTATTGACGTTTGTTTTTTTCATATTTTTTTTGATTAGTAACGACTTTAAAAAGAGTTGGAAGAGAAGGCTGCCTGCTATTGGCGTTGCAATTTTGGTCGGTGGTATTTTTTTAAATCAGCATATTAAATTACGAACAAATGATTCGTGGCGGACCCTCTTAGCTGATGCGAGGGTTGCTCTCGATGTGCAAACCTATTCACATTGGAAGCATATCGGTACTGAGGGATACCCCAATAATGAGGGTGGTAGTACGGTTTCGTTTACCAACTATGATCGCATTGCTTGGGGCAAAGTAGGGCTAGGATTGATATATCAAAATCCTATGGGCTATGGATTGATTGAGGGATCTTTTGGCAAGCTTGCTAAAAAAAATTGGTCTGATTCTAAGCTTACGCAGAGTCATAGCGGTTGGATCGATTTCGCTCTTGGCATGGGCATAATTGGGGTTTTATTGCTATCCTTTGAATGGATTTTTTTAATTCTTAGTTTACGTAAGGGCGCCGTAAGCGATAATATCTACAATCCCTTTATGCTAATGGTTTGGTGGGCTCTGATTAGTTTATTTTTTGCCTGGATTACGACTGAACTATCTCAAAAAATTTATTTTGATAGCTTAATTCTTTGGTTGTCGATGGGTGCTGGGTGTCATATAAGGGTTAAAAGTCCTTGGGACTAAGGTAAAATTGATTATAATTTTTTGATTAACATTAATCAATACTATTATCATTTCATCATGTACCTCACAAATAAAAAATGTCTAAATTAAATCCAAGTTCTCACGTCGATACAGATGCTGTAAATCAGGGAGTTGTTAATGATGTTGGAGTGTTGTTAACAGCTTTTTTTGTTGGTGAGTGGAAGAAATTTGTAATCGCCCTAATATTGGGTATAGCACTGGGATTTGGGTATTGGTTGGTTCTTGGTTCCTATTCTGCAGTTTATGTACTAAATAATAATGGGGAAAGTAGAATCATAGATCCTGGATCTAGCAATAGCAATAGCATTAATATAGGGCTTGATTTAACTTCTTGGAAGACACTGCAAAAAGGACTACCTCTTTTGGCAAGTCAATTGGTGCAATTAGAAAAAGTGCCTACACCCATGATTGGGTTATACCAAAGCTTTTCTAGCAACCTTTGGTGGCAAAAGAATGTGACGCCAGTCTACGGAATTTCTAAGTCTGACACTAAAGAATTGACAAGCATTAGCAAGGAAATCGATTCTGCGATTGGAACCATAATAGGCTTTGAGATCACTATTGAATCATCTAGTAGAGAAAAGGCTGCTACTGATGTAGTGATTGCAGCCAACTTCTTTCGCACAGCCGGGGCATATTTGCAGATTAGAAGGCTGTTAAATGGTTATGCAGGAATTGTGATTGCTGAGTCTGAGGATATTAATAGAAAAATTACTGCCACAAAAATCGAAGTCAATTATAAAAAGCGGCGCCTAAAATTTCTTCAGGACTTATACAAGCTTTATCCCGTAAATTACAACTCAAATATTTCTGTTTTGGGAGCCGTGGGATCTGACGCTAAATATTTTGCGCTTCCATCGCAAATTACTGCAGTTAGTGCAGAGATTAATCGAGATGAAGAATTGCTTGATAGAATGAATGTGAGATTGGATCAATTAGCTCTAATCAGAAATTTCATTGATCAATCTCGCCCCCTTTTAGACGTTCAATTCGATGGGATTTTATTAGCCAGTGAACTGCTTTCTATCGAGTCAAAGTTACGTGACCAAGTAGAGGTAGGTAATCTTAATAAAAATTTGCAGTTAGATGAAATTCGATCGCAAATATTCCTGATTCAAGCTCGATTTACAAAAGGTATAGAAGGGGGTGCCAACCCAACAATTATGAAGGTGGGAAGGCTCAAGGCAATCATTACAGGCGTTGTTACCGTAACTTTCTTGCTCCTGTTATTTTTAATTTGCCAAAAGTTTTGGGTTAGCATTAAGAAAAGAGCGCTATAAGATCTTGAAATTAATCTTAAAGACCCATAATTTAGAGGATGTCATTTGTAAGGCGATATCCTGCCAGTTACATGAAAAATAATTCAATTTTTATGACACACACAGATCACTATTTTGCAGAAGTAGGCCAGATTGCATCTTCAATAGATTTTCGTGAAATTGAGCGCCTAGCGGTTGATTTGGCCGAGTTACGAGAACGTGAAGGTAGGTTATTTATATTGGGAGTCGGTGGAAGCGCGGCAAATTGCAGTCATGCAGTCAATGATTTTCGAAAACTTTGTGGTATCGAAGCCTATGCGCCTACAGATAATGTATCTGAATTAACTGCTCGCACTAATGATGAAGGTTGGGAGACTGTATTTGCTGCATGGTTACGCACTAGTAGGGCCAATGAAAAGGATGCGATTTTTGTGCTTTCGGTTGGCGGTGGGAGCCTTGAAAGAAATGTTAGCCCCAATCTTGTGCATGCAATTGATGAGGCTAGAAATCGTGGATTGAAAATTTTTGGGATTACGGGCCGTGATGGAGGTTACGCAAAGCAGGTGGGAAATACTGTAATTTTGATACCCACTGTAAATGCATCTCGAGTAACTCCCCATGCAGAGGCATTTCAGGCGGTTGTGTGGCATTGCTTGGTATCGCATCCAATGCTTCAGCAGGTCGCTACTAAATGGTGACTGAGATTATCTAGTATGAATGCCCGAGCTGTCTTTTTAGATCGTGATGGCGTTATTAATGCATCAATAGTTCGAGAGGGTAAGCCATACCCTCCCAATAGCCTGAATGATTTCACCTATCTTCCAGGCGCAGTTGAGGGGATCAAAAGATTACGTCAGGCAGGTTATTTGATCATTGTTGTTACCAACCAGCCGGACGTCGCAACGGGACTTCAGAAAAAGGCAACTGTAGAGCTGATGCATGCACAACTATATAAAGATAAGCTTTGTGACGATATTAAAGTTTGCTATCACATTGACAAAGATCTCTGTGATTGTAGAAAGCCTAAGCCTGGGATGTTGTTGCAGGCCGCTTTTGAATGGGGAATAGAGCTTACAACTAGTTTTATGGTGGGAGATCGCTGGCGCGATGTTGAGGCAGGTAACGCAGCAGGATGTTCATCATATTTCATAGATTATCAATACCAAGAGAGAGAGCCAACTGGGCCATTTAAGCGCGTACGGTCTTTGGAAGAGGCATCACAATGTATTCTTAATGAAAATTAATTAGTAGAGGAAATAATGAATCCACACATTTCTAACTTAAAAATTAAGCTTTTTGCTGATGGCGCTGATTTAAGTGGCATGAGGGAAATGTATGCGAATCCATTAATTAAAGGATTTACAACAAACCCAACTCTTATGCGCAAGGCTGGTATTCAAGATTATTATAAATTTGCGCGTGATGTTATTGAGATGATTCCGGACCGTCCAATTTCATTTGAAGTATTTGCGGATGATTTCAAAACGATGGAGAGTCAAGCTTTTGAAATTGCATCATGGGGTAAAAATGTAAATGTCAAAATTCCGGTGATGAATACAAAAAGAGAATTTACAGGACCGCTTATTGAGCGATTGTCTCAAGCGGGAGTGGCATTAAATATTACTGCTGTGATGACTTTAGATCAGGTAGAAAAGATTGTTGATTGTTTAGCATTAGATGCAAGAGCAATTATTTCGGTGTTTGCTGGACGAATTGCCGATACTGGCGTAGATCCATTGCCTATTATGGCAAAGTCAGTTGAGATTATGCATTCAAAACCTAATTCTGAATTAATTTGGGCAAGCCCGCGCGAGCTATTAAATATTTTTCAGGCCGATTCAATCGGGTGTCACATAATCACGGCAACCAATGACATTCTAAAAAAGCTAGCTCTTATTGATAAAGATTTGGAAGACTATTCTTTAGAAACAGTAGAAATGTTTCACAGGGATGCCTTAGCCGCAGGATATGCAATTGGTATAAATTAATTGTGATTTTTTAATACAGGGAGTTTTTTTGTGAAAAAAGTTTTAGTTTTCGGCGGAGCAGGATATTGCGGAAGTTTATTGGTGCCCCAGCTTTTAGCTGAAGGATGGGAGGTGAGTGTCTACGATAAAATGTGGTACGGTACCGACCAGTTCCCAAAAAATTCTAAGCTTCATTTAATACATGGAGACGTACGTGATCTTGAGAAGGTAAATCAAGCTTGTTTAGGTCACGATAGCGTTCTTCATCTTGCATGTATTTCTAATGATGCTAGTTTTGAGCTTGATGAGCAGCTTTCAACGTCAGTAAATTTGAACTCTTTTGAGCCTTTGGTGCTGGCAGCAAAAAAAGCAGGGGTAAAGCGTTTCGTATTTGCTTCATCGAGTTCCGTTTATGGTGTTTCGGATTCGCCGAATGTTACCGAGGATCATCCCTTAGTGCCATTAACCCTTTATAACAAATATAAGGGTCTGTGTGAGCCATTATTGTTGAAAAATACGGATAAAGATTTTGTTGGGGTGATATTTAGACCTGCTACCGTTTGTGGATATAGTCCTCGTCAGCGCCTGGATTTATCGGTTAATATCCTGACAAACCATGCGGTAAATAAAAATAAGATATTGGTTTTTGGTGGAGAGCAGTTGCGGCCTAATCTTCATATTCAAGACTATGCTGATTTATGCAAACTCTTATTGTCTGCTCCGGATGATAAGATCGCCAATCAAATTTTTAATGTTGGGTTTGACAACATGAGTATCATGGCCATTGCCAAGGCAGTAAAAAAGATTGTTGAGGAGGTCTTTCCAGAAAAAAAATCAATTCCTATAGAGGTGACCGAATCAAACGATCCTCGCTCTTACCATATTAATTCTGAAAAAATCAAATCTGTCCTAGGGTTTAAGCCAAAATATTCTGTTGAAGATGCGGTTCGCGATCTCTGTAATGCATTTCAAGAAGGTAAATTACCAAATAGTTTTGATGATGATTGTTACTATAACGTCCGCACTATGAAATCCATAGGTGCAAAATGAGCAATAAGCCTGTTGCATTGGTAACTGGCGGAGCTGGATTCATAGGTAGCCATATGGTTGATTTGCTAATCGAAAAAGGCTATTCGGTTCGGGTAATTGATAACTTAATTGGCGGACGTATGGATAATCTTGCCCACCATATGGATAATCCTGATTTCGCTGTTGAGGAGCGTGATATTCGTGAGTATGAATCAAATGATTCATTTTTCAATAACGTAAAGTATGTTTTTCACTTTGCCGGTATTGGTGATATTGTGCCTTCAATTGAAAATCCAATTGAATACATGTCAACAAACGTTCAGGGCACCGTTAGGATGCTTGAATGTGCTCGCTTCGCTGGGGTGGCTAAGTTTGTTTATGCATCCTCTTCATCTTGCTATGGTTTAGCTACGACCCCAACGTCCGAGGATCACAAAATAGACACACGATACCCATATGCACTTTCTAAGTACCAAGGAGAGCAAGCTGCATTTCATTGGCACCAGGTGTATCAGGTTCCAGTCAACGCCATTCGAATTTTTAATGCGTATGGTACGCGCTCTAGAACATCGGGGGCTTATGGGGCTGTTTTCGGTGTATTTTTAAAGCAAAAAATTGCAGGCAAACCCTATACAGTTGTTGGTGACGGATCCCAGATGCGAGATTTTCTTTACGTAACTGATGTTGCGAAGGCTTTTCTGGCGGCTGCTGAAACTAAATATGTCGGACGTTTTTATAATCTTGGTGCAGGTAAGCCACAGTCTGTAAATAGCTTAGTAGAACTACTTGGTGGCGAGGTTATTTTCATACCTAAAAGGCCTGGAGAGCCTGACTGTACATGGGCGAATATTGGACGGATCACTTCTGATCTTAAGTGGAAACCTGAGATTAGTTTTGAGGAAGGGGTTAAAACTATTTTGAGCAATATTGATTATTGGAAAAATGCGCCTCTGTGGGAGCCCAGCTCAATTGAGAAGGCAACTAAAACCTGGTTTAAATACTTAAATTAATAAAGAATCTCTAATGGATTTATCTAGCAAAAAACTTTTCTCTCACAAGATTAAAACTGCTCAAGAAATCTTAGACGTTATTGGGGCGAGGCCACGTAATCATAAGGTGATTATGTGCCATGGAACATTTGATGTCGTTCACCCAGGCCACATACGTCATATGCTTTACGCTAAAACAAAAGCAGACATATTGATTGCTAGCCTAACTGCAGATCAGCACATTACAAAAGGCGATATGCGTCCCTACGTGCCAGAAGATTTACGAGCTATAAATTTGGCAGCGCTGGAAATGGTGGACTATGTATTAATAGATCATGATCCAACACCGCTAAAGAATTTAGGAAAATTGAAGCCTGACTTTTTTGCTAAAGGTTATGAATATACTGCTGGGGCTATTAACCTAAAGACCCAAGGGGAAATAGACGTTCTTGATAGTTATGGTGGAGAGATGATTTTTACCCCTGGGGATATTGTCTACTCCTCATCGGCATTGATTGAGTTATCGCCACCATCAATTGCTATAGAGAAGTTAATGACGCTCATGGAGGGGGAGGGCATTACTTTTAAGGATTTACGTAATGCTCTAGCAGTCTTAAGGGATGTGAGTGTGCATGTGGTGGGTGATACGATTGTTGATAGCTACACCTACTGCAGCATGATTGGTGGAATGACCAAAACACCAACGATGAGCGTGCGCTATGAAAAAAAAGTTGATTACACGGGAGGGGCTGCGGTAGTGGCAAAGCATCTTTGTGCCGCTGGTGCTAACGTAACCTTTTCAACTGTACTAGGAAATGATGAGTATAAGAATTTTGTGCTAAATGATCTCGAAATTAGCGGTGTGAATTGCTTGCCAATTATTGATGAGACAAGACCTACTACAAATAAAAATGCCATTGTTGCTGAGACATACAGATTACTTAAAGTTGATACCCTAGACAATCGTTCAATTTCAGAGAAAATTACAGAAAGATTAAGAAAGCAAATAAATGATGTAGACGCGCAAGTGGTAGTTTTTAGTGATTTTCGACATGGAATATTTAACAGGGGAACAATTCCTACTTTATCAGCTGCTATTCCCAATGGAGCCTATAAAGTGGCTGACAGTCAAGTTGCTAGTCGCTGGGGAAATATTTTAGAATTTGAGGAATTTGATCTTATAACCCCCAATGAAAGAGAGGCGCGGTTTGCATTGGGTGATCAGGATTCAGTAGTGCGCCCACTGGCTGGAGAGTTGTATCGCAGAGCAAAATGCAAAACATTGATATTAAAGTGCGGAGCTCGTGGCATCATAGTTTATAGATCTTCCAAGTTAAGCTTTAGAGCTTTTTTTGTTGTGGAAAGTTTTGCTGATAGGGTGGTTGATCCGGTTGGCGCTGGCGATGCTCTGTTGGCTTACTCTACTTTAGCCATGGCGGTAACAAAGAATGAAGTTATATCATCGATATTGGGAAATATTGCCGCAGGCGTCGAATGTGAGCACGAAGGTAATTGGTTGGTTACGCCAGATCAAGTGTTAAAGAAGATCGATGCGATTGAGAAAATCGTGAACTATGGATTGCCCAGTTAGTCATGAAAGTATTAATAGTTGGCCTGGGTATTCAAGGTCGTAAGCGATTATCCGTAGCGGATAAAGATGTGGTTGCTACAGTAGATCCTCTTTCTTCCGATGCAACTTATCGCTATATAGAAGAAGTACCTCTAAATAGCTTTGATGCTGCTTTACTTTGCATTCCGGATGCTCCAAAAATTGAGATCATCACATATTTGTTAAAAAATTCTAAGCATGTCTTAGTGGAAAAGCCCTTATTCGCCGCACATACTTCCGAGCTTGAAAAGCTCAGGGATTTATCAGTATCTAACAAAGTAGCTTGTTATACAGCTTACAATCACCGCTTCGAGCCACATTTTGTTGGAATGAAGCAGTTAATTGATTCTGGCTCTTTGGGTAGAATTTATTCCGTAAAAATGTTTTATGGTAACGGTACGGCCAGGCTTGTACGCGATTCCGACTGGAGAGATCGTGGCGCCGGAGTTTTGCCTGATCTTGGCTCACATCTTTTAGATACTATGCTTTTTTGGCTTGGTAGTGGCACACGAAATTTTTCAATTCATTCATCAAATCGATTTGAAAATAGAGCGCCAGATCATGTTGTATTTGGATCGAACGGTACTCCTAATATTGATATGGAGGTAACATTATTATCCTGGAGAAACCATTTTTACACTGATATTTTTGCGGAAAATGGAACCGCTCATATTAGCTCACTTTGCAAGTGGGGCCCAAGTGAATTAATCATTCGCGAACGTCAACTACCTAGTGGTCGCCCCAATGAAAAAATTGTGACATTGGTTCAGTCAGACCCAACATGGGATCTTGAGTATGTTTATTTTAAAAATTTATGTGAAACGGGTAAAAATAATATAGGTAATGATATTTGGATCAATGAGGTGCTAACTAAATTAACCCCCTTGGCTATTTAAGTTAATAATTCGATACAGACTAAATCTGCAAATACCATGCTAATTGAAAATAATCCAGCTGATATGTATCTCGAGCGTGTCGTAGTTCTTGGCGCAAGCGGATTTATTGGTGGCGAGATAGTAAGTCAGCTTAATGAAAAAAAAATTCCTGTAGTGTCCATCGGTAAAAAAAATATTGATTTGCTTGATGATAATGCTAGCGATTTATTATTTGAATTATTAACTCCTAGCGATACTTTAATATTTACATCCGCATTGGCGCCTTGTAAAAATTTGATCATGCTACAAGATAATCTTAGGATGGTATCTGCAGTGTGTAAGGCCTTGCAAAAATGTTCGCTTGCTCACGTTATCTACATAAGTTCTGATGCTGTTTATAAGGATTCATCGACTCCGATTACTGAGACTTCATGTGCAGAACCTTCTTCACTTCATGGGGTAATGCACTTAGCTAGAGAAATTGCGCTTAAACAGCACTTTTCGGGACCTCTCACAGTTATTCGTCCTACTCTAGTCTATGGATTAAAAGATCCTCATAATGGCTATGGACCCAATAAGTTCAGGCGATTGGCTGCAAACGGCGAATCTATTACTTTGTTTGGTAATGGAGAAGAGCTTCGAGACCATGTTTATGTTGGCGATATTGCAGAATTAATTTGTCGAGCAGTATTTACGCGTATGGCGGGAACCTTCAACGCTGTTTCAGGCGATGCGGTTACTTTTCATCAATTAGCTCATTTTATAGCCGCCGAGCATTCCCTTGCGGCTCCAGTTATTTGTACTGAGCGTGTTGGTGATATGCCACATGGTGGCTATCGTATATTTGATAACAGTGCTGTGATTAAAGCATTTCCAGATTTTAAATTTAAGACTTGGCGTGAGGGAATGAGTCTTGTTAGTGGAAAATAATAATCAAACTATAAACCAGAAGAAGCTAATGGAACCTACAATAGCTTTTGTTGGCATGACTCATTTGGGATTAATTTCAGCGGTGGCGGCATCTGAGAAAGGTTTTCAGGTTCTATGTCTTGATCCTGACCAAAATTTAATTGATAGTCTCAAAAATACCGTCCCTTTCATATCCGAGCCTCAGTTGATTGAGTTGATGCATAAGAATCGAGAGCGTTTAACGTTTACCTCTGATTTCAAGATGCTACATAAATCTGCCGTTATTTATGTAGCTCCAGATGTATCCACGAATGATCAAGGTCAGAGTGATTTAAGTAATCTTAATAATTTATTAAATACTGTTCTCATTAGTAGTGCAAGGGATAATGTAATAGTAGTCCTATCACAGGTCCCACCTGGTTTCACTAGATCTAAGTTAACTAAAGATAGGTCAATTTTCTATCAGGTAGAAACTTTAATTTTTGGCCAAGCTATTAATCGGGCGTTATATCCCGAGCGGTACATTATTGGCTCTTTAAATCCCGCAGAAGAATTGCCAAAGCCTTACCGTCTTTTCTTGGAGTTGCATGATTGTCCTATTCTTGTCATGCGCTATGAGAGTGCTGAGTTGGCAAAAATATCAATAAATATGTGTTTAGTTTCTTCAGTTACTACTGCTAACACGTTAGCAGAATTATGCGAGGAAATTGGTGCTGATTGGTCAGAAATTGCACCTGCCTTAAGGTTAGATAAGCGAATAGGCCAATATGCTTATTTAAGCCCGGGTTTAGGTATTTCAGGCGGTAATTTAGAGAGAGATTTAGCGACTGTTGTTAATTATGCTGAACAATTTAGTACTGATTATGGCGTTATTAATGCTTGGATAAGTAACTCGAAAAGGCGTAAAAATTGGATTTGGAAAACTTTTCAAAAAGTCATTCATAAGAATGGGAATCCAAGCCTGATAGGAGTTCTGGGTTTAACTTACAAGGAAAATACACATTCTCTTAAAAATTCCCCTGCATTAGAATTTTTATCTCATGTCTCAAGTTGCAATATTGTCGCTTACGATCCAAAGGCCGCAATGGAGGCTACGCCAAATTATGTTAAACGCGCACAATCCATACATGAGGCTTTAAGTGGGGTTGAAATTTTAGTTGTTTCAACGGCTTGGCCTGAGTTTGGCGCTATAACCGTATCAATGCTTTTGCAGTATATGGCAGGTAGGGTTGTGATAGACCCTTATGGAATCTTTAATAAGAATCTATTGATTGAAAATGGGTTTACTTATCATACTTTAGGTGCTTCATTTTAATCTTTAGTTATATAATTTATTCATATAAATAATAAAAATACCATTAAATATCAAAATTTTATATGGCCAAACTAAATTTACTAAATTCAATACCTAAAAGTAGTCGAAATATTGAAGCGAGACTAACTGCCAAAACGGATGAGCATATTCGTATTTCACGACAATATGGAGAGTTATATTTTGATGGACCGAGAGAATATGGCTATGGTGGGTATTATTATGATGGGCGTTGGAAGAGTGTTGCTCAAAATTTGGTAGCTCATTTCGGACTAAGGCCTGGTGATAAGCTCCTTGATGTAGGATGCGCAAAAGGTTTTTTAGTAAAGGATTTACTAAGTTTAGGAATTGATGCTTACGGTTTAGATGTATCTAACTATGCTATAAATAATTGTGAAAAAGAAGTCATCGGACGATTGCATTTGGGTAGTGCCGAAGCTTTGCCTTTCCCAAGCAACAGTTTTAATGCCGTGATATCTATTAATACCTTACATAATTTACCTTATGAACTATGTTTAAAGGCAGTTTCTGAATTACAGCGGCTTGCACCAGGAAAAACATTTATACAGGTAGATTCCTACTACACACCTGAACAAAAAATAAATTTTGAAAAATGGGTCTTGACCGCAAAATACCATGATTATCCTGACGGGTGGGAACTTCTGTTTGCCAAGGCTGGCTATACTGGAGATTGGTTTTGGACCATCATTGAATAGGCAAGAGCTAGACTTTGGGCCAATCGCATTACATTTATTGCAACGGGGAGATTAATTATTAATTATAAAGTCAATTCGAAACAAAGAAGCAAAGAATACCGGGTTCGTATTCTTGAGATTTCACAAAAAGTACCCGCTCTTCATATTGCCGGAGCTTTTTCTTGCCTAGAAATAGTCGATGCTATTTATTTTAACTTTGTTCGAGGAGATGACTCATTTATTTTGTCTAAAGGTCATGGAGCAATAGCTCAATATGTTGTATTGGAGAAACTTGGAATTTTGAGATCTGACGATCTAGACAAATATTGTACAAATGAAGGCCTTCTTGGTTGCCATCCAGATAGGGGGAATCCTGGAATCATTGCTTCAACAGGATCATTGGGTCACGGAATCGGTTTAGCTGTTGGGATTGCCGCTGGAAAAAAAATTAAAAATAATGCTGGCAACGTATACGTAGTTCTTAGTGATGGCGAATTGCAAGAGGGCTCCACTTGGGAAAATCTTATGATGGCAGCTAATTTAAATCTCAATAACCTAATTATATTCGTTGACCATAATGGATTTCAATCTTTTGGTAAAACCGCTGATACGCATCCAAGTTTCTATCCAATAAATACAAAATTTGAATCTTTTGGTTGGGAGGTTGCGGAAACATATGGTCACGATCAACAAAAAATTTCCGACGCAGTTAAAAATAGGCAGCTAAAAAAGCCATTTGTATTAATTTGTAACACTACAAAAGGTAAGGGGGTTTCTTATATGGAAAATGCGCCGATATGGCATTACAGGTCACCTAATGCTGGTGAACTTGCACTAGCCTTGAAAGAGGTGATGGATGAGGAATAAGTTTGCAGATACGTTGTATGAGATTTCAAAAACCAACGAAAAGATTTGCGCATTAGTTGCAGATATAAGTCCAGCTGGTTCCATGGAAAATTTTAGAAATGATTACCCAGCGAGATTTATAAATACCGGTGTGGCAGAACAATCGATGATTGGTATTGCAGCTGGATTGGCGATTGAAGGTTTTCGTCCATTTTGCTATACGATCGCCACATTTGCACTATATAGACCATTTGAATTTATTAGGGTTGATCTTGCTTATCAAAACTTACCCGTTACAGTAATTGGAATGGGTGCTGGATTGATATATTCAACATTAGGCAGCACTCATCACACAATTGAGGACATTGCAATTGCAAGTTGCATACCCAATATGACGGTTTTAGCTCCATGCGATCCTGATGAGATGAGGTATGCAACACAATGGTGTGCTGAAGCTAGTACGGGTCCCACCTACATGAGGCTCGGAAAAGCGGGTGAACCAGTGCTCACTAGCAATGCTCCAGAATCCTTTGAAGTTGGGAAAGTAAGGTGTATAAAAAAAGGAAAGAAAGTTGCTATAGTTTCTTATGGGTCGATAATGTCTCTAGTAATGAATGCTGCTGATTCTTTACTGTCCAAGGGGTTGGAGGTGTCAGTTTATTCAATGCATACAATCAAGCCATTCGATGCCATCGGAGTCCTAAAGATTCTTAATAGTCATGAGCATGTGATAATCGTTGAGGAGCATGTGAAGGCGGGTGGTTTAGGAGTTCAAATAAAATCTTTAGCATATGATGCAAAGAAGAGTGTAATCATTTCACATTTTCATCTGAAGGATGAATTTATACATTCATACGGAACCTACGAACATCTATTAAGATTGCATGGTATTTCTGAGGAAGATATTGTTTCCAAGGTAGCCGGTTAAAATTACATTTCAAATTTCATGAATAAGTTAGCGTTTTACGGCGGTAGGGCAACTAGACAAAACCCAATGCCCATAAGAAAATCATTGGGTCCGCTAGAAAGGGCGCTCATAGATGAGTGTCTAAACTATTACCAAGACATTGGGCAAGATCCCTGCTACGAAGGGGAATATGAAAAAAGGTATAGTCGAGATTTTGTAAATTTCATGGGCGGTGATGGATATGCAGATGCTGTATCTTCTGGAACTGCTGCGCTCTATATAGCAATCTCTGCATTGCAATTGCCCAAGGGATCATGTGTACTGGTATCACCAATTACTGATCCTGGGACTATAAACGCCATCATTCTTAATGGCTTAATACCTAAGCTAATTGATAGTAGGCCCGGCTCATATAACTCATGCATTGAGCAGGTCGCTGCGAGATATGACGGTAAAGTTAAGGCAATAATTATTGTGCATTCAATCGGAGAGCCATCTGAAGTTGATAAGATAGTCGACTGGGCTAAATCAGTTAATGTTCCTGTCATAGAGGATTGCTCGCAGTCTCATGGTGCGCTTGTAAATGGTAGGCAAGTAGGAAGTTTTGGGGATATAGCAGCTTTCTCGACTATGTATAGAAAGGGCCACACAACAGGGCCTTGCGGTGGTATTGTCTATACTAAGAGACTAGATTTATATAATCTAGCATGTGCATATGCTGACAGAGGTAAACCTAGGTGGAGGGAAGACTTTAATGATCGCGATCCATCTGGATATCTATTCCCAGCATTAAACTTTCATTCAAATGAAATTGCATGTGCCATTGGAATTGCCTCGCTCAAAAGGTTAAATGAAGTTAATTTTATGCGCAGAGAGTTCATATACCAGTTGAGGGATCGTCTATCAAATTCTCAGATGTTTTCTTCATACAATATTGATGATAATTTTGCACCATTTATATTTCCAATTATATGTAGAAGTGAGAATAGCGAAAAAAAAATAAAAATTGCAAATTATGTACTTTGCGAAGGTATCCCTTTAAATCCACATTATAAATATTTTGTACAGGAATGGCCCTGGGTAAAAGACTATTTGAATGATGACTTTGAGCCAACGAATGCAAAAAAAATTAGAGATAGTTCATTCTGTATATATTTAAATGAAAACTATGGATTGAAAGAGGCTGATGATATTGCAAAAGCGCTATATAAGGTTGAACATCATTTAAAAAAAATGAATGAATAAAAAAGTCTACTTATTTAGTTACGAGGTACCCCACGTAAAAACCATAGATTTAGCTAAAAAACTGATTTTTAAGGGGTATTCTGTTACTGTAATGGGGTTCCCATTTAAAAGAAAATTCAAAAATAAAATAGAAACATTTGAGGAAAGGCCTCACCAGTTGCTTGAAGGAGATCTTTATTCAACTTGCAAGGAAATTGGAGCTGATCTCATTAAAATTTCTTCATGGGAAATGAACGATACGCTAAATTCATTGCCTAAAAATACTAATGATACGATTTACATTACATGTATATCAAAAATAATTCCTAAAGAAATTATTGATGGTCGAATAATACTGAATGCTCATCCCGGACTATTACCCGAAAATAGAGGGTTAGATGCTTTTAAGTGGAGCATTATCAAGGCTATGGGTGTTGGAGTAACAGTTCATGCAATCAATCATGAAATAGATGCAGGAATAATTCTTGCTAGAGTAAGAACACCTATTTTAGAGGGGGATACTTTATTTGATGTGGCTGCAAGAAATTATCAACTGGAAAATTTTATGTTGGAAAATTTTGAGTTGTATATAGATAATTTGCATTCCAAAACAAAAGTCGATGTAGACAAATACAGCCTAAGCAAAAATCTGATAGCTAATATAGATTTAGAGAATATCAACAACATATTTATTGATCAAAAGAAAAACTTAATAAAAATTAGTAAATTAAAAGTTATATCTTTGGTAGACTATGAGTTTGAAACTTTTTTTAATTAATTATGAATTTTAAAAATAAAAACTACCAATCAATATATGAAAGCCCAAGGCTTGAAATGGGGATGATAGCAGGATTTGATTATTTAAATGATCCTAAACACATGCTGTTTACCTTATCAAGGTATAAATTTATATCAAAAATGCTAACAGGTAAAAATGAAGTATTGGAGATTGGGTGTGGCGATGGTTTTTATTCGCCAATCATTGCTTCGGTTGTGGGTCATTTAGATGCTATTGATATAGATACTACCTTTATCGATAATGCAAAAAATAAAAATCCTTATAAAGAAAAAATAAATTTTTTGAATGCAAACATATTAAATGAAAAGCCAGTGAAAGAATATTCGGCTGTGTTTGCAGTAGATTTATTTGAGAAAATTGATCCTAAGAATGCTGACCAATTTATGAGTTACATAAATAGATCGTTAGCCGATTCCGGAGTATGTATACTTGGTATACCATCGCTGGAATCACAAAAATATGCATCTAAGCTAAGTAAGGATGGGCATATAAACTGTCTTAGTGGGGATAGTTTTAAGGAATTCTTGCTGGGGTATTATCAAAATGTATTTATGTTTTCAATGAATGATGAAGTAGTTCACACGGGATATTTCCCAATGGCCCATTATCTAATTGCAGTTTGTGTCACAAAAATAAACGGAGCTTGTAATGAAAGAATTTGAAAAGCATTTTAATTCTGATTTAAGGAATTTTAGGGAGCAAGAGGTTGCGATATTATCGGATTACATTGAGCAATATAAGGACGCTGCAAATTTTGATCCTGCAATGGCAATGTACAACTGGCCGAGGTATGTAAGGACTAATGAATTTACTAGAGTGCTCACATTTATTCATATATATAATTTGATTAAAGAAATACAGGGTTCAATATTGCAGATTGGTGTACTTGAGGGCAATACAATGTTTAGCTTTGCCCATCTTCAAGAAAATTATGAACCGAGAAATTACATTTCTAAAATCTATGGATTTGATACTTATGGTGTAGATGACTATAAAGACGTATCAGAACTGGATGGTGAGTATTTAAACTCAAGTATCAAAACTATTCCGAAGGTCTCATCTTTAAAAAATCTGGAGAGGTCTGTCGAATTGTTTAATAAAAGTCGATTGTTTAACCAGTTTAATACTATTGAGCTGATTAGTGGAAACGCTATTGAAACAGTTCCAAAATTTCTCAAGGATAATCCAGGTACGCCAGTAAGATTGCTCAACATGCAAATCAGTTTGTATGAAGTAGAAAAAATCGTATTAAAAGAAGTTTGGCCAAGAATGCCTAAGGGAGCGGTAGTTCATTTTGCAAGCCTTGGATATGAGGGTAGTCCGGGTGTAGGTAAGTTTGTGGATGATGTTTTGGGTATTGGTAATGTCAGAATTCAGAGATTCCCATTTGCAACAAAAGCAAGTTATATAGTCAAGGAATAGTAATTTTGAAGTTTGGGCTTGTTAGAGAGAGTATAGGCCATGTTATATTAAATCCTTGGCTGTACTTTAATATCGACAAGCCCATTTCAACTGTAATTCTGTTTTACAATCGAAAAAAATGTCATAGTGAACCAGCTCTGTTGACTATGGTTAATGAGCTGAAGAAAAAATATAAAATAATTCTAATTAATAGTAGGGTGTTATCTAGTATTTTTTATAGAATTTCTCACTCAAGATTTATGCCGCGTTTTTTATTGGATCGATATTTAGCCAATACCTATTCCATTCATCATAGTAATGAGTTTAAAGAATATGGTACTCGATATAGAATGTGGTATGAAAATTTCCCTGTACCAAATTGTGATGCCATTCCCCAGCATCAGGAAGCATTTGTGCAGTGGGCCCATGAAAACAATTTAAAAAAACCATATGTTTGTGTATTCTCAAGAGATAGCGAATATCATGGCGATAAAGTAGTTGATACTTATAGAAATTCTGATTTTAAGACACTTCTGCCGTCAATTGAATACTTAGTAGAAATGGGCTATCAAGTTGTTAGGGTAGGAAGAAATCACGTTGAAGATGAAATTGAATTGCCGGCTGGTTCATATATCGATTTTGATGACACTAATACAGAAGATAAGAGTATAGATTTGATGTTAATAAAAAATTGTGAGTTTTTATTAACATCAAATTCTGGAATAATTTGCGTTGGACTTATGTTTAACAAAAAAATTCTTATACATAATTGGTTCCCAATAGGAATAAAACCTCAATTTTCTCAGGGAATTTATATACTTAAAAAATATTGTGAAAATGGAAAAATTATTCCTTTTAAAAAAATACCCAAAGGAATGCTTTTGGAGGAGAATGGGGCTATATTGCGTTCCAATGGACTAGAGGTTGTTGATAATACCTCAGATGAGATTTTAGAATTAGTTTCATCGCAAGTAATTAGTGACCATTCTAATGCAATAGATATTAGAGCGCCCTTTATTGTATATGGAGGCTATTCAAAATTATCTAAAACTTGGTATGAAAATAATCAAAATATTTTTTGAATTATTATCCTAGGTTAATAATAGGCATATTATGAAAATTTTAAGTTATTCTATATTTGGTAGAGAGTTAATTTATCAAAAAGGATTGCTTGCTAATATTGAAATTGCAAAGAATTTACTGCCCGAATGGATTGTACGCGTCTATTGTGCAGACTACTTGCCAAAAGAATTTCAAGAAAAGCTTCGATCTTCTATTAATGTAGATTTGGTAATACTAAAAGAAGAATATCCATACCAAGGAATTCTATGGAGAATGCTCCCTATGATGGAAGGTCACGATGCAGTGATTATTAGAGATTGTGATACTAGAATATTTGCTCGAGATATTTCGCTAATTAACGATTGGATGACTAGCGGATTTAAGTATCATATTTGTAGAGATAATCCAGGCTCAAGACATGTAATTTTAGGGGGATTATGGGGCGCACGTAATGCTAATTTACAAATAACAAAATTATGGGATAGGTGGAGAAAGAAACAAGGCCTATCAAAATTTTTGTGGGACATAGGGTTCTTGAAAGAGCACATCTACCCTAGAATTCGGAATCAAGTCCTTATCTATACTGAACATGTAGTATATGAAGGCGAAAGAAATATTAGAAGAATTCCAGGAGAGCGCGGAATCTATAACAACAAATTAATTTGCTTGGGTATGTATGCGGAGGAGGACATATCCGATGAAGATGATGCATTAGGGCATGAATTTCATAACTCAAGAATCGGAATGAGTTACAACGACAGTAGAAAGTTACTAATTTCTGAGGATAATGGAGCAATTGATAATCGATTATTAGTTCTTGTTCCTAGATTTAAATATGTTAATAATATTATTAATAACATATTTATTTTTAACTATCTGCTTATTGGTGTTTTGGGGCGAGATAATGCAATCACTGCTTGGACTAAGGGTTTTATACTATACAGAATTTCATCAGCTTTAAGGATCTTTAAAATTAAATCTTCATTTAAATATCCTGATAATTTATTTTTATAAAACTCATGAAGACTTCGCTTTGGAAAATCCTTTTAGGGCTATGGA
This sequence comes from Polynucleobacter sp. AP-Feld-500C-C5, assembly GCF_018882265.1. Classification (NCBI taxonomy): domain Bacteria; kingdom Pseudomonadati; phylum Pseudomonadota; class Betaproteobacteria; order Burkholderiales; family Burkholderiaceae; genus Polynucleobacter; species Polynucleobacter sp. AP-Feld-500C-C5. The sequence continues at coordinate 205,105 of NZ_JACVOW010000021.1, forward strand.
AATTTATTGATAAGAAATACAAAAAATATACTTTTATAGTTATATTCCTTATGGTGTTTACAGCCCTTGCAGAGGCAATTAGTGTCAGTTCTGTAATTCCATTTATGGCCTTAATAAGTCAGCCTGATAAAGTAATAAATAACTTAATGATCGCAGAGTTATTTTCTTTATTGAATTTAAATTTAAGTTTGGTGAATGTTGCTGCAGTTTTGACATTAATATTTGTGATGGCTGTTATTTTGGCTGCCGCACTAAGGCTGGTATTGTTATGGGCAGTGATAAGTCTTTCTTTTAGGGTTGGTTCAGGGCTGAGCCTAAAAATGTTTGAGAATGCATTATTTTTAGATTACGAGGAACATAAATTAGACAACTCTAGTAGGTTGATATCTGGAATTACAGCAAAAATCGATTGTGTAATAACTGGAGCATTTATGCCTTGTATGGCCTTAGTAAGCTCCACTGCAATATTAATTGCAATCCTTGGATCTCTGTTATATGTCAATCCAATATTGACATTATTTATTTTCACTTCAACAATTTCTCTTTATATTACGATCATATCTATTGTTAAGAATAAAACTCAAGATTGCAGTCTAGAAATTGCAAAAAACAGCACGAAGACATTAAAAATAATACAAGAGGGGCTTGGGGGTATTAGGGATGTACTAATGGGGGGATATCAGCGCTACTACATTTCTTCTTATAGAAGTGCGGATCTCTCTCTCAAGCAAGCTCAAGGTAGTAACAATTTTATTGGGCAAAGCCCGCGATATTTAATAGAGTCGATTGCCACAGTTGGCATTGCGATTGCAGTGTTTTTTGCCAACTCAAGAAGTAATAATTTATCTAATATACTTCCACTTCTTGGAGCAATTGCTTTTGCTATTCAGAAATTAATGCCTGTTTTTCAGCAAGGCTACCAAGCATACATAAATCTGCATGCCAACATAACATCATTGCAAGAGGCATTAATTTTATTAAATAGAAATACAAATCATCATAGAATTGAAAATTGCCTATCTTCAGTAAAATTTGAGGATGCGATCAAATTTATTAATTTATCTTTTCACTATAAAAATTCAGACCAGTTAATTCTTCATGACATAAATTTACGCATACCAATGGGTGCTAGAGTTGGCGTGATTGGTCCTTCCGGAAGCGGTAAAAGTACTTTTTTAGATTTATTAATGGGGTTACTGACCCCTACCGTCGGAGAAATAGTGGTAGGCAATAATGCACTAGACAAAAATAACACTATATCTTGGCAAAAAAATATCTCTCATGTTCCTCAGAGCGTTTTTTTAATAGATGGAACAATTGCTGAAAATATAGCACTCGGAATCCCTAAAGAGAAAATTGACTACACTCTTCTTTTGCATTCAATTGAATTGTCGAAATTAACAGACTTGGTAGCAAATTATGAAAAAGGTGTTGATCAAGTTATTGGTGAGGGCGGAGGTAGGTTGTCTGGTGGGCAGAGGCAAAGAATTGGAATTGCAAGGGCCCTGTATAAAAAATCTCAGCTCTTGATAATGGATGAAGCAACAAGCTCTCTAGACGTTCATACGGAAAATTTAATTATGGAATCAATATATGGGTTGAATAAGAATATAACTATATTTATAGCTTCTCATCGACTCTCCATTCTTTCAAATTGTGATTATATCTTAGAGGTTATCGACGGTAAGGTTACCTTAATGTTAAAGGAAAAATGGAGTCGTTCACTAACATAGTAACTTTAAATGCCCAATGATTGGTTCGAAATTTTTTCGCTACTAATAAGTTTAATATTTTCCATGAAATAAAAAATTGAAAAAAAATAAAATTATTTGTGTAGTTGGCACAAGACCAGAGGCGATTAAAATGGCGCCCATCATTCTTGGATTGAAAAGTTCTCCGTTTTTTGAGGTAATAGTAGTTGCAACTGCTCAGCATCGTGAGCTGCTTGATGGAGTTTTTCGAGATTTTGCAATTTTAGCTGACATAGATTTAAATCTAATGAGGCCAAATCAGGATTTGGTTGAATTAAATGCACATCTATTATTAGAGCTTAGTAAAGTTTTTGAATCAGTGCGGCCTGATGCGGTATTGGCTCAGGGGGATACTACTACGGTATTTGCAGCGTCACTTGTATGTTTCTATAAAAAAATACCATTCGGGCATGTTGAAGCGGGCTTACGAACTGGAAATTTTCTAAGCCCATTTCCGGAGGAAATGAACCGAGTATTTACATCTAAAATATCTAAATGGCATTTTGCGCCTACACAAAGTGCATGCAATAATTTAATTTCAGAAGGAGTATTGGCGCAAGATATTTTCATCGTAGGTAATTCAGTAATCGACTCCCTCTTAATTAAATCTCGAAATAAAATTGAGTTGGACTCAATTAATCTTGATCCAAATAAAAAATTAATTTTAGTTACTGTGCATCGTAGGGAGAATTTTGGAGAGCCATTAGTTTCTATCTGTAACGCAATAAATGAAATTGTTGGCAGTAATGATAATGTACAAGTACTAATTTCAGTTCACCCAAACCCAAATACAAAAAACACAATACAAACTTACTGTAGTAATTCACAAAGAATAATTCTATCTGACCCTTTGGAATATAGTCAGTTTGTGGGGGTAATGAATAGGGCTCACATTATCCTTAGTGACTCAGGTGGAATACAAGAGGAGGCGCCCGCCTTGGGTAAACCTCTTCTTGTATTGAGGAAAGAGACGGAGCGTCCTGAATCCTTAAAATCTGGAACAGTTAAGTTAATCGGAACCGAAAAAAATGCAATTGTGACGGAAGTGAGTAAATTATTGAATGATCAGGATTACTATCTGTCATTAGCAAAAAAATCTTACCCCTATGGCGATGGAAACACATCGAAAGCAATTGTTGATATTTTGATCAATTATTTTCAATAATTAATTTATTGGTGGTGTAATAAAACTAAGTTATATGATGTATCAACGAGGTAAAGTTTCCAAAAAGTGCTATCAAATAATTAATGACGTTGAGATTTTTCATCATAAAAAGTTTTACTTAATAGAAAATTAGCGGGGTCAATTATGCATTTAGACTCTAAACTTTCTTTTGATATTTCATCGAGAAATAATTTATGGGGAACTAGCAAGACTAGAATGTCACAACTATTTAAGGCTTCTTCGAAATTTATTAGGTTGCTTGTAGAGCATAATTCGTCAGGCAATTTTGATACAAAAGGCTCGGCGATACTAATTTTTCCAGCAAAAATATTGCAAAGCTCTTTTGCAATTAGTACGGCTGGACTTTCCCTTAGATCATCAACATCTGGTTTGTAGCTTAAGCCTAAAATGCAGATCGAAATTTCTTTATGAGGAGATTTGGCGGCGAATGAATCGATGGCAGTACGTATTTTAGATGATATCCATTTCGGCCTGAGATCATTGGTTTTCCGCGCCGCTTGAATTATTGGAGTTTGATCTGGAAAATCTTTGACAATAAACCAGGGATCAACAGCAATGCAGTGACCTCCAACTCCAATACCGGGTTGCAAAATATTTACGCGTGGATGTAAATTTGATATGTGAATTAATTCGTTTGCATTTATGCCGTATTCAGAGGCTACTATCGATAATTCATTGGCAAAACCTATATTTACATCTCTGTAAGCATTTTCAGCTAATTTGCATAATTCTGCAGTTTTTGAATCGGTAGATATGCATCGACCCCTTACGAATAATTTATATAGGCTAGTGGCAATCTCTGCAGAGGCGGGGGTTATGCCTCCAATTATCCGATCATTGAAAACTAGCTCTTGAAATATATTTCCTGGAATAACTCTCTCAGGACAGTATGCAATGAAAATATCAGAGGCTTCAGAATGGCTATGAGGTAATTTCAAATCTGGCCTTAATTTTTCCAATTGCTTGGATATGAGGTCAGAGGTACCAACTGGAGAAGTTGATTCGAGAATTACTAAATCGCCCTTTTTCAATACGGGGGCAATTGAATTACATGCGGCATATATAAAACTAATGTCAGGCGAGGGGATTGAACTGGGGTTGCTTGAATCATATACAAATGGCGTCGGCACGGCAATAATAAAAGCATCGGATGATTCTGGCTTACTTCTTGGCACCAACAATTGCTTAGAAATGGCATGCTCAATTAGGTTTTCAATACCATATTCTTGAATTGGGGGCAGGCCCAAGCTCAGAGTATTTAAAATCGATTGATTGGTGTCTACACCAATTACTTTGAGTCCATTTTTTGCAAACAAAAGACTTGTAGGTAATCCTATGTATCCCAGTCCGATAACGCAAATTTGATTAAAGTTCATAACTTAGATGCCTTAATATAGATTGGTAGATTTGAACCAGTTAATAGTTTTGGCTAATCCTGCCTCAAATGAATGAGAGGGGGTGTAAGAAAATAAATCCTCAGCCATTTTGCATGATGGCAATCTCTGATGGATGTGATCCCATTGTCTACGAGGTAAGAATACATGGGGGGATTGGTTACAGGTTAGTTCGTTTATTAAATTTGCAAGATTAATTATTGAAACCTCATTGGAGGAGCCAATATTTAAGGTCTTAGATATTGATGCATCAGTGGCCGCAGATAATAACGTTCCATTACATATATCGGTAACATAGGTAAAGCATCGTTTATCAGATCCATCGCCATAAATTGGCAAAGGCTGCTTATTAAGCGCGAGTGAAATGAAATTGGGGATAACATTACGATAAGCTCCAGAATGCTCTCCAGGCCCATATGAATTGAAATATCTAAGAATAGTTGTGGGCATCTTGCAGAAATTTTGATAATAGTTTACGTAATATTCTGCTGTTAGTTTTGAGATAGAGTACGGGGTGCTTAAATCGATCGGAGTAAATTCATCGATAATAACGGATGCTTGTCCATAAACACAAGATGACGAAGTGTAGATAAATCTGCGAAGATTTTCATTCTTTTTTAAAAGCTCTAGTAGTTTAATTGTGCCCCCTATGTTGGTATTCATATCATCAAAAGGGTGATCAACCGAATTCTGATTTGCAAAATTTGCAGCCAAATGGAATACATAGGCTGGATTTTCAGACAGTGCAATATCTAAAGCGTCAACATTATTAATATCACCTTCAATAAAAGTAAGATTATTGCTTTTCATATCTAAGTTATCTTTTGAGCCTGAAGACAAATTATCAATAACAGTAACGTTCGCATTGTTATCAAGCAAAATTTTCACAAGATTGGAGCCAATTGCACCAGCACCTCCAGTGACTAAAATTTTTTGATTTGAATAATTGTTATAATAAGAATTGAATTTAATCATAAATAAAGCCTATGAATTTTTATAAGAAAAATAAATATGTAAATAAGGTGCATAACGCAAGGTTAAATTATTTTACTGCAAAATTATGTGCCAAAAAAGTTAATACATTTTTTATTATTAGTTTATTAAGAAAAAAAAATATTAGCTTAACTATTTGTGATCCATTACTTTGGGTGGATTTATTGGCCGCATTGATAATTGGTTTGATGGGGAATTTAAAATCATTAATGGTCATTGCCTTTGAAATGTATCATATTGACACTAAAGCCCTTAGAAGTGAGAGGTTAATTTACAGAAAAATGTATAAGAATTCCTTTTTCTCTATTTTAAAATTTGAGATTATGGGTCTGATTAAGGTCTTAAACTTATCTATAAAATTAAAGGTATTAAATTTAATCTCAATAATTTCTAATTTAATTATTGTTGTTCACTCTGAGCATAGAAAAAGATATTTAGAAGGTAGAAGCATTGGAAAAAAATCAACACTCAAATTTTATCGACATTTTCCTATGTCAACTAATAGAAATATGGATTTGAGGTCTGAAAATTTTCTGTTGCTGGCGGGACGGATAAATAACTTAGTTGATTTTGAAAAGGTGATTAAATTTTCCGTTGCAAATCAAGTTGATATCTATGTAATTGGAAGCGGTGCTGAGGAGTTACATAATTCATCACTCATTCTTCCGCCTAACGTAAAGCTATTGGGCTCAATGCCTAATGAAGAGGTATTGGGTTATGCTGAAAGATGCTTGGCGGGAATTGTGCTGTATGAAAATACTAGCGTTAACCAGAGTTTTTCGGCCTCCACTAAGTTATTTGAATTCTTATATTACGGAAAGCCTATCATCTGCTCAATGAATCCTGGACTCATTGAGGAATTGAAGTCGGGTAATGCGTGCTTTTGTTCTGTGGATGATTTGATTGGTATTACATCCTCATATTTTTTGCAGGGATCCTTAAATAAAATTAATAATAATTTTACTTTTGAAGGCGAAATAATCAGATATCTTAGTGTTTCGTAATATTTTAATAAGTGAGAGTTAATGATTAAATTTGGTCTTGTTGGGTGCGGGCGAATTGCTAAAAGACACGCAGATTTACTGTGTTCCGGTGCAATAAGCGGGGCAACACTGGTCGCTGTATGCGATATTAAACTTGATCGTGCAGAGTCATTTGGATCCAAATATGATGTCAGCTATTTTACTGATATGCATCAAATGGCTAAGAAAGCTGCCATTGATATATTTGTAGTTTTGACAGAAAGTGGCAATCATGCCGATCATGTAATCGAGTTGGCCGGTTATGGTAAGCATATCATCGTTGAAAAGCCCATGGCTCTTACATTGCCTGATGCTGATTCAATGATAAAAGCATGCGACCAGGCTGGAATTAAGCTATTTGTTGTAAAACAAAATCGATTCAATTTGCCCGTAATTAAGTTAAGACAAGCTATTGAAAATAATCGATTTGGAAGATTGACAATGGGAACTGTCAGGGTTCGATGGTGCAGGGATCACAATTATTACAGTCAAGATCCATGGAGAGGAACTTGGAAATTGGATGGGGGTGTTTTATCTAATCAAGCTAGTCATCATATTGATTTACTCGAGTGGATGATGGGCCCAGTTAAGTCCGTGTTTGCAAAAGGAATAACTGCGTTAGCCAACATAGAGTCTGAAGATACTGCCGTAGTTGTTTTAAATTTTGAATCTGGCGCAATTGGAATAATTGAGGCAACAACTGCAACAAGGCCTAATAATTTGGAGGGGTCCATTTCTATTCTTGGTGAGCATGGAACAGTTGAAATTTCAGGGTTTGCAGTAAATAAAATGAGTGTATGGCAGTTTACAAATTCTGAACCTGATGATTTTGATGTGGCTGAGAGGTATTCCACAAATCCACCCGATGTGTATGGTTTTGGCCACAAATCTTATTTACAAAATATTGTTGATAGTCTAAACAATAAAAATCTCTTTGAGGTGGTTGATGGAATTCAGGGTAGAAAAAGTGTTGAGTTGATTAATGCAATTTATGAATCAATCATTACAAATAAAGAAGTTGTGCTTGGAAAGCAAAACTACAATAATAAGCTAGGGGTAAAAAGATGATCCTAACAAACTCCTTATTTTTTTTTAGAAAAAAGCCAGTAAATAAGAATAGTGGTATAAAAAATGTTAAATTTGGGAAAAACTTAGTCGTTATAAATCCAAGCAACTTGTATGACTGTAACTTAGGGGATAATGTTTTTGTTGGTCCATTTGTTGAAATTCAAAAAGATGTCACTATCGGTGATGGAACTAAAATTCAATCTCATGCCTTTATATGTGAAATGGTGACAATTGGTAAGAATTGTTTTATTTCTCATGGAGTAATGTTTGTTAATGACTTATTCGCAGACGGTGGTCCAGCAGGGGGTGATAGGCTAAAATGGAAGGCAACAATACTGGGGGATAGGGTATCAGTAGGAACAAATTCAACAATACTGCCTGTTAAGATTTGTAGTGATGTGGTAATTGGAGCGGGTTCAGTTGTTACTAAAGATATTCTCAATCCAGGAATATATCTTGGTAATCCAGCTAAATATATAAGAGCAGTTAATGACTAAAAAAATAATACCCTTTGTTGATTTGTATGGTCAGTATATTTCAATAAAAGAAGAGATTGATGCGGCAATTCAAAATGTAATAAATTCATCGGCATTTATTAGAGGGTCCTTTGTAGAAAATTTTGAAAATGAATTTTCGAAGCTCCTTGGAATTAAGCACACAATTTCTTGCGGAAATGGAACTGATTCACTATATATTGCCATGAGGGCACTTGGTGTTATTCCTGGAGATGAGGTTATAGTCCCTGCACATTCATGGATATCGACCTCTGAAACAGTGACTCAGGCGGGTGGTAAAGTAGTTTTCTGCGATACAAATGCAGATACGTTTACTATTAATACAAAACTAATTGAGGCCAAAATAAGTGCTAATACAGTTGGCATTATTCCAGTGCATTTATATGGGCAACCAGCTGATATGGATGAAATTATGGCGATTGCTAAAAAACATAACTTATGGGTCCTCGAGGATTGCGCACAAGCGCATTTAGCAACCTACAAGGGGCAAAAAGTAGGCTCTATTGGCGACGCTGGATCTTTTTCTTTTTACCCAGGAAAAAATCTTGGCGCAATGGGCGATGCGGGTGCAATTATTACTAATGATGATAATTTAGCAACCCGGATGGCAATGTATTGTCGCCACGGAGGTTTAACAAAAGGGGAGCATCAAATTGAAGGTATAAATAGTAGGATGGATGGATTACAGGCGGCAATCTTATCTGTTAAGTTGCCTCACTTAGAAGGTTGGAATAAAAAACGGATTGTAGTTGCCGATTACTATGAAAAATATTTAGTAAATAAACAATTGGCCTTGCCATTTACGAAAGATGGCAGAACACATGTATGGCATTTATATGTAGTAAAAAGCAAAACTAGAGATTCATTACTAAAAAAGTTAAGGCGCAATGGGGTGATGGCATCGATTAATTATCCAATTGCACTTCCATTTTTACCAGCCTACAGTTACTTAAACAGTACTAAAGAAGATTTTCTGGAAAGCTATAAAAATCAATTGGAAATAATTTCCTTGCCAATTTATCCAGAACTCCTTGAAGAGGACGTAATTTATATTGCATCGCTGGTAGACTAAGCATGTTCAACGTGACCTTGAGATTGCTATTAGGCTATTCATTTTTTGTGCACTTTTTAATAGCTTATTTTGAAACCCAAGCATTTTTTTTCCCTTATATATTAATACCGATAATTTCAATTTTAATTCTGTGTAAATCTGGAATTAATAAGGAAGATCAAACAATCTATGTATTATTTATTTTATACATAATTTCAATAATATACTCGGTTCATGACATTGATATCGATAATAAAGATTTTATAAATATCATAAATATTTTATTTATGATTCCAGTATTTATTTATAGTAAAAAATCAATAAATAATTATTTTATTTTTAATAAGTATTTAAAAATATTTATTTACTCAGGTATTATAATGTCCATATATTCTCTTAAGCAATTAATGTTTGGTTATGAAGAATTTGAAATAAATGCAATTGCTAAAATGGGAAGCACACTAAATGAATATTTAGAAATGGGCAGAATTAGAGTTACATCTTTAACATTTGACCCACTGCTTACTAGTTTTATGTTTAGTATTTGTATATTCCTGACTAGTTGTAAAATATTCATTGATTTCGAATTTAAAAATAAGATAAAAAAAATAAATTTCTTATTTATAATAATATTTTTTATTGCAATGAATGCAACACTAACAAGAGCTCCAATCTTAGGAGCTATTATTGGTTTTTTAATAATTTTAATTGCTAACTTAAAATTATTAAATATTAAAAAAATAATTTTTTTAATATTATTGAATATAACAATAATTTATATATTAATTTATTCCACATATGAATTTATAGCATTTGAAAGGAACTACTATACTGAGCAAATTTTTGATACGTTTTTTTCATTGTTTAAAATTTTCAACAGTAGCGATATAAGTCATGAAGATTATTTTTTAATAGGACAAAGTAGGGATCATAGAATTGTTGCGATTAAGTTAGCATTTGAATATATATTTGAGAGATTTATATATTATGATTATCCAAAAAATCAGATAAGTAACTTAGATTTTTCATTACAAGATATTGGTATTTTGAGCGTAGGAGTGAGATATGGGCTTATATCTTATTTGATTAATCAAGCTTTATATTTATATATCCTGAAAAAAAGTATCAATGGTATAATTAATTGTCATAATCTAAAAGAAAGGGGTGTTAGTTATATACTATTAGGGCTATGGATAATGATTATTGTGTCAGTTAACATATCAGATATCTCAACTGGTATAGTGTCAGGCCTTCTTATTTGGAGCATAGCTGCAATTATAATAAATAAAAATAAAATTTTTAATGGCATATAAAGTGTATAAAATAGCTTATTTCACAATTGAAGATATATCTAGCGGACTATTCAAGACTCAGGTACTCAATAAGTTAGCGGCAATCTCAAAAAAAAATAAGAATTACAGCATAGACCTAATATGTATTAATAGGCCTTGGAAATTACTATCGCACATAAATACTCTTTTTATGTGCAGGAATTTTATTAGACAAAATAATATTAATATAAATATTATATATATACCATTTATGCTTCCATTAAGGAATGCATTGAAAAGTTTAATATACACTAAATTTGTAAAATTTTATTTGTATATTTGGTTAGTAATATTGAGAATCAAGAGGTATAAGTTAATACATGTTCGTAGTTATTTACCAATGTTCTCGCTCTCAAATTTTAATCATAAAAATTTAATTTTTGACACAAGGAGTATATGGATAGATGAAAATATAAGTACTGGTGATCTCATAGAAGGATCAACAGTTCATAAATACCTATTGGGTGAAGAGCGTAAATGTTTGATTTCTGCTAATCAAATATGCGTAGTTTCTAAGCCGATGATTCAGCACTATGAAAATAAGGTAAAAAATTTAGCTATTAATTTAATACCTATATCATTTGATCAGGGATCATTTTCCTTTGACGTATTAAAAAGACAGTCTATTAGATCAAAATACCAACTTGAGAATAGTTATGTTTTCGTTTATTTGGGAAGTTTTGGTCAATCAGGTGTTAATACACAGTCGCTAATAAAGCTATTTAATTCTATTCTTAAAATTGATAACTCAAAATTATTATTATTAACAGCCGAGAATAATAAAACTGTATCTAACTTGCTGGGTAAGATAGAGGCAGATACTTCAAAGGTTATTTTAATAGAGCCAACATTCTCTGAAATAAGTGGATATCTTTCTGCTGCCGACATAGGCCTACATGCCCTGCCAAATCAAATTGATTCCGATAGCAGGCTTGGAACCAAGGTTATAGAATATTTAGCTTGCGGATTGCCAGTTATTGTCAATGAGAATGTAGGAGCGGCTTCTAGATTGCTATTAGAAAATAGACTTGGATCCGTTATTAATCTTGATTCAAATTTAACTCACTATCAAGAGGCGCTAAAAGAATTAATTGGCCTAAATCGAAGCGCGATTGAAGATTTTGCTGTTAAAAACTTTTCATCCACTAAAATCGCAGATGATTATTTAAGAATATATTTAAAAGCATTAAAAGGGTAGGGACGATATGAAAATTGGGGTTGTACCAAATAATGATGAATTTGATCATCCGGCAGACAGGAGGCGATATGTTCACTACTTAAATAAATCTGGCATTATCTTTGAAAAAGCTAATTTCAATAAGGATTATGATTTTTTATATGTGAGTATTTCAGGTAATTTAGCATTGTGGGCAAAGTATAAAGAACGATATCGAAATAGCAAAAATAAACCAAAAATAATTTTTGATTTATCTGATGATTTATTAAAAGATACTTGGCTTAAAAATTTTTTAAGGTCTATATTATATTTTTTTCAAGGAAAAAATCCAAGTTTTTTTTTATCTTATAAGCAAATAATAAAAAAAATGATAGAAGTTTCGGATCAAATAATTTGTGGTAGCGAAGAACAAAAAATTGACCTAAATAAACTTCATCAAAATGTAGTAGTTATGAGAGAAAGCGTTTCTCAGGAGATATTTTTTAAGAAGAGAAGTTATAAATTAGTAAGAAAAAATGAGATTCATGTATTTTGGGAGGGGCTATCACATGGTAATGCTGAATGTTTTAATCACCTAAAGCAGATTCTTCAGGGTTTATCAGGTGGCAAGGTCCATTTGCATGTAGTGACTGATCCATTGTATTGCAAAATATCAAGCAAACTTAATTGTACCCAGACATATTCACTCTTAACTGATATTTTTAAAAACACCGATATTTATTTTCATTTATACGACTGGAACCTCGTAACTTTCTCAGCAATATGTTCTGCTTGCGATATCGCAATAATACCAATTCCAAATGATCCTGTAATGATGTGTAAGCCTGAAAATAAGTTGCTTCTTTTATGGGAAATAGGAATACCGGTAGTGACTACAAAAACCCCATCCTATGAGAGAGTAATGAGGGGTGCAGATTTGAATTTCTTTGGTAGCAATATGAATGAAATGATACAAAAAACTAAAACATTAATTTCAAGTGAAAAAGTACGTCTTGCCTATATGAATAATGCTGCTAAATATTTAAATGACAATTGCTCCGATAATAAAATTAATAAATTGTGGAATGAAATATTTACAAAGGATAAAGTATGAAAGCAGTTATATTGGCCGGGGGATTGGGAACGCGTATTTCAGAAGAAACTCATCTTAGGCCAAAGCCAATGGTTGAAGTAGGTGGAAAGCCACTTCTATGGCACATAATGAAAATATACTCTTATTATGGAGTTACTGACTTTATAGTTTGTTGTGGATATAAGGGATACGTCATTAAGGAGTATTTTGCTAACTATGCGTTACATACTTCCGATGTTACATTTAATTTAAAAGACAATAGCCTTAAAGTTCATCATAGACAAACTGAACCTTGGTCAATAACTCTCGTAGATACTGGAGAATTAACTCAAACTGGTGGAAGATTGAAGAGGGTGAAACAATACTTAGATAATCAAGAGCCCTTTTGTATGACTTATGGGGATGGTTTATCCAATGTCAATATTGTTGAACTAATAAATTTTCACAAAGCACGCGGAAAGTTAGCAACAGTGTGTTCTGTGATGCCTCCAGGGAGATATGGAGCATTAGTTATTGATGGTGATACTGTTTTAGAGTTTAACGAAAAGCCAAAAGGGGACGGAGCAAGAATAAATGGAGGCTTCTTTGTTTTATCGCCAGAAATATTCAACTATATAGACGGAGATGAATCCGTATTTGAAGCCGAAGTTATCAATAAAATTGTTAAAGTAGGCGAACTAACCGCTTTTAAGCATAATGGATTTTGGCAATCTATGGATACACTCAGAGAAAAATTATTATTAGAAAAGTTGTGGCAGCATAGTCATTGCCCATGGAAATTATGGGAATGATTTCTCTATATAAATTTGCTTAAAAAATAGTGAGTAGTTATGCAAAAAATTTTTATTGAAAAACTTAATTTTTCTGGACTTTTTAGAATGGTGAGGAATCCTTTTAAAGATGACCGTGGAGAGTTTTCCAGGATATTTTGCACGAATGAATTATCAAAAGTTGGTTGGGATAAACCAATTGTTCAAATTAATAGAAGCACAAATTATTACAGGGGAACAGTAAGGGGGCTCCACTATCAGCAGCCACCATTTTCAGAAAAAAAAATAATAATGTGTGAATCAGGCAGAGTATGGGACGTTGTAGTTGATATCAGAGCGGGGTCTACTACTTTTCTGCAATATCATATTGAGGAACTGTCCGAAGATTCTGATAGCGCATTAATAGTACCCGAAGGTTTTGCCCATGGTTTTCAAGTTCTAGAAGATAATACAAAATTAATATACATACATTCAGAATTTTATGCGGAGTCATATCAAAAAGGCTTAAATGTAAAAGATCCCTCTTTATCTATTAGTTGGCCATTGGAAATTAAAAATCTTTCATCAAAAGACCGAGATATTGAAATGATCAACGCTAATTTCATGGGAGTTAACATTAATGAAATGTAGACATTGTGATTCAAGCAATCTTACTCAATTCTTAGACCTTGGTTTTTCTCCTCCTTCAAATTCGTATGTGCAAAAAAGTGGTTTATTTAACATGGAAGAATATTTTCCGTTAAGAGTGGTTGTTTGTAATGTTTGTTACCTTGTTCAGACGGAGGATTACGCAAAAAAAGAAAATATATTCAATGAACAGTACGCGTATTTTTCGAGTGTTTCTACATCATGGCTTAAGCATGCAGAAGTATTTAGCAATGACATAGTGAAACGATTAAAAATTAATGATAAATCTTTTGTGGTTGAAGTAGCATCAAACGATGGGTATTTACTTAAAAATTTTGTTGAAAAAAAAATTCCATGTTTAGGTATAGAGCCAACTAGTAGTACGGCTGCTATCTGTGAAAAGAAAGGCATTCCAGTTCTTAAGGAATTTTTTAGCGCAGAAGTTGCAGAGAAAATTGCTAGAGAAAGTAAAAGAGCTGATCTTATCGTTTGCAATAATGTTTATGCTCATGTACCAGATATAAATGATTTTACGAAAGGTCTGCAATTACTATTAGATTTAAATGGGACAGTAACAATAGAGTTTCCTCATGTTATGGAACTTTTGTTGAAGGTGCAATTTGATACTATTTATCATGAGCATTATTCTTATCTATCCCTATACACTGTTATGAAAATATTTAGTTTACATGGCCTTAAAATTTATGATGTTGAAAAAATTGATACCCACGGTGGTAGTTTAAGAATTTATGGAACTCATAATGATAACCAAATAATCAAAATTTCTGGTGCGGTTGATAGAATACTTAATGAAGAAAAAGCACATGGACTTCAGGAAATTGAAACATATGGTGGCTTCAAAAAGAAAGTTGAATCTATAAAACTTAATATATTAGAATTTCTTATAAATAATAAAAAATCTGGTAAGAAAACTGTTGCATACGGCGCGGCTGCTAAGGGCATGACCTTGTTGAATTATATTGGAATTGGTCCTGATTTAATTGATTGTATTTATGATCAGGCCCCAATGAAAATAGGGCGCTACACCCCTGGAGGGCACATTCCAATCGTGAGCCCAAGCAATTTAGAGAATGATCAGCCTGATGTGATTATTATATTTCCGTGGAACATTGCAAATGAGTTAGAACTCTTTATAGCAAAATTACTAAAGAAGGAGGCGGTCTGTGTAACCTTCAAGGATGTGATTAATCAAAAAATACTTTATCCAGCCAATAAAAAGCACTCAGTAAATTAAAAATTGAATAATTTTCTAGTCATATGAGTAAAGAGACTGTATGCATCATTGGTGCATTGGGTTATTTAGGGGGGCACATATCAGATAAACTGCTTAGTCACGGTAAGGAGATTGCTTTATGCTACAGAAGTAGAGGTAATGCAGAAGAGAGCTCTATTTTGCAAGGCGCTAAATTTACGCATGAAGGTGACTTAAATAATAGTGAATATCTAGACGAAATAATCCATTCCGGATATGAGAATTTCATTTATTTGGCATCAAGTAATCATTTTTTATGTGAAGAATCATTAACTTTAGCGATCGAAAATAATGTCCTACCACTTGCATATTTAGTAAATGCAATATCTAAAAATAAAAAGAGTTACAATTTAATCTATCTTTCTACTGCACAAGTGTATGGAAGTCAGTTGGAAGTTTCTTCTATAGATGAAAACACATCAGTTGAATTGCGAAATAATTATGCGCTAACTCATTTTATGTGCGAGACAATACTCGGAAGATATAGCAATATTATCAATTCAGTGTTTATTAGGCTGACAAATACCTATGGATACCCAAAATATCCTAATAACTCAGGCTCATGGTTTGTCGTTAATGACCTTTGTAGACAAGCCATCTTTGATGAAAAAATACAACTACTTTCTGATGGCTCTCCCATTCGTGATTTTATTCACGTCGAGGATGCTGCAAATATGATAGTTTGCTTACTCAATCAAAAACTAAATAAAACTATTTCTTATAACTTGGCAAGCGGAATAAGTTTACGGATTTCAGAAGTTGCATTTTTAATTTCAGAAATAATTTATAAGCAATTTGGAAAGAAAATTTTGATTTATAAAAATAATGGAGAAATTTTACATAAATCAGAATACCCAAAAATTATAAATACTTTTGACTCTATTCATAGAGATATTATTCCTACTGAAACTAGAGTTGAATTTAATTCTGGCATTGAGAAATTACTTAATCAATTTAATTTTGAAAAAAATCAAAAAGGAATTATTTATCCATAAAGTATTCATAGCATTCGTGGACAGATAGACTTTTAAATTTATTTTTTTAAAATTAATTAATAAAAATTCTTATTGATTAGGGCATAATTATTATGGATATATTATTTTAGGCGCATCTAAATCAAATAATTGAAGTTTTTATGTGGAGTATATTTACATGCATGTGAGAATGTGAATTAAAAATATACCCGGTATTTTTTAAACTGCTGTGTTTGATAAACTCCGAATACAATATAAATTTTCATATTAGTTTGCTCATAATACCTTGGGAGATATGTAGAAAATGCATGAATTTTGGTTGGGCAAGAAAGTTTTTATTACGGGCCATACCGGATTTAAAGGATCGTGGTTAAGTTTATGGTTACAGAATCTAGGCGCAGAGATAACTGGGTTCGCCTTAGCTAGCCCAACGAATCCGTCTTTATTTAATTTAGCTAAAGTTGAATCGGGAATGGCCTCCATTGTTGGAGACGTTCGTGACCTTGGGTCACTAAAAAGAGAGTTAATCTGCTCGAACGCAGACATAGTTTTTCATATGGCAGCTCAGCCATTAGTACGAGAATCATACAACAATCCTGTTGAGACTTACTCTACCAATGTAATGGGGACTGTAAATTTATTTGAAGCTATTAGATCCTGTTCATCTGTTGCTGCAGTAATAAATATAACAACAGATAAATGCTACGAGAATCGAGAGTGGATATGGGGTTACCGGGAGGATGATACTTTAGGTGGGCATGATCCCTACAGTAACAGCAAGGCATGCTCTGAGTTAATCACATCTGCCTTTAGGAAATCATTTTTCAATTCCAGTGGAATAGACGGTCAAAAAGTTGCCGTTGCTAGTGCAAGAGCGGGAAATGTAATAGGTGGAGGAGACTGGTCAAAGGATAGGCTAATTCCTGACATTATTCGCGCTCTTGTATCTGGAGAGAGGGTAACAATTAGAAATCCAAGTTCAATAAGACCGTGGCAGCATGTACTCGATTCATTGAGCGGATACTTAATACTAGCCCAGAGATTATACGAATTTGGCGATGCATATGCAGAAGCATGGAATTTTGGCCCATCTCCTGAGGATGCGAAAAATGTGGCTTGGGTTGCTGAGAGGTTGGTTAATATTTGGGGTGGCGGCTCTATTTTGAATGCCAATAATATAGTTCAGCAACATGAAGCTAGCTATCTTAAACTTGATACAACAAAATCTCAAAATAGACTCAATTGGAGAGCGCAATTATCGCTAGAAGAAGCATTGTCATTAGTCGTCGATTGGAGCAAAAAATTACACGAAGAAGATGTTAGAAAAACTACCATTAATCAAATTAACCAATACCAATCACTATTAAACATGTGACAAAATATAAATCTTTTATTCGTTGAAAATGCCTTATTTATAGCAATGACTGGGATAAATTATAGGCCCGATCTGGATGGAATGCGCGGAATGGCGGTGAGTGCAGTTGTCATCTTTCATGCATTCCAAAATTTATTACCAAGTGGTTTTGTTGGCGTAGATATATTTTTTGTAATATTTGACTATTTAATTTCAACTATTACTTTCATCAAGCTTGATCAAGATATTTTTAGCTTTAAAGATTTCTATGTGAGGCGAATTAAGGGGATTTTCCCTGCGCTCATTGTTGTTTTGGTTACATGTTTTATTTTTGGATGGTTTGCTTTATTGGCTGATGAGTATAAACAATTAGGGAGGCATATTTTTGGAGGAACTAGTTTTATTTCTAATATGCTTCTATGGGGAGAATCAGGTTATTTTGATGCCGATGTGATGGTAATACTCCCACCCCTTAACCTGACTTAAAAGTAGAATTTCTAAGTTGTTTGATTTAAAGGAAATTCTATGAAAACCTCCCGTTTTACTGATAGCCAAATCATGGGCATCCTCAAACAAGCCGAGGCTGGCATGCCAGCCCCAGAGCTATGCCGTGAACACGGCATTAGCATTGCTAGCTTTTACAAGTGGCGCGCCAAGTATGGCGGTATGGATGCCTCACTAATGTCTCGCGTTAAAGAACTTGAAGCTGAGAACGCTCGCTTAAAGAAGATGTATGCGGAGGTTCAGCTCCAAGCTGATGTCCTTAAAGAAGTCTTACAAAAAAAGTAACTCGGCCATCTCGTAGGCGCGAGATGGCCAGCCAACAAGTTCACAGTGGCCGAATGAGTATCCGTTTAGCTTGCGATACCTTTGTCATTAGTCAGACTTGCTATCGCTATCACCCGAAGCTATCGACCGACAATGCCCTCATTGCCGATTGACTGGTACGCCTCACCCAAAATCAACGGAACTGGGGTTTTGGGCTTTGCTTCTTGTACTTACGTAACGTCAAAGGCTTTACCTGGAACCATAAGCGGGTCTATCGCATCTACCGGGAGTTAGAACTGAACCTCCGGATCAAGCCCCATAAACGCTTGGTGCGCGAGAAGCCTGTGCCATTGGCAGTGCCTGAAGGTATCAATGACACCTGGTCCATTGATTTTATGCATGACCAGTTGCACGATGGCAGATCCATCCGCCTATTTAATGTGATTGATGATTTTAATCGGGAGGCTTTGGCCATTGATATTGATTTTTCTATGCCAGCAGCCAGAGTGGTTCGCTCACTCGATCAAGTGATTGAGTGGCGTGGCAAGCCTTTAAAAATACGTTGCGATAATGGGCCGGAACTCATCAGTAGCGTGCTTGTGCAATGGACTGCGAAACACCAAATAGAGATAACTTATATCCAACCAGGTAAGCCACAACAAAATGCATATATTGAAAGATACAACCGCACCGTGCGTTACGATTGGCTTAATCAATACCTCTTTGAGTCAATTGATGAAGTTCAAGACTTTGCTACCGATTGGATGTGGACATACAATCATGAAAGGCCAAACATGGGCTTGGGTGGAATTACACCAAAGCAAAAACTAGCGCTTGCAGTACCAGCTTCTACTTTTAGCTTAAGTTAAAGATGGGGGTATTACCCTGTGGGCAGTGGGTTTATAGGAAAGATGGAGTGAGCCATAGAATTGATAGGAAGCGGGATATCTTGAAGCAGTTCGAGTGGGATAGTACGCAAAACATAGATTTAGGGTGTAAATTTAAGTATGCAACTTATGGGGATCATTACTGTAAAATAAAGAATATTAGTCTTCCGCCGGATGTTGCGCTAATAGGGAATTCACATGCGAATCAATTCTACCCTGGTTTAAGCGAATTTCTACTAAAGAAAAATATGAATTTATTAAATATTGGGGCTGGCGGTTGTCCACCAATATTTGGATTTGATTTAATTAATGATAAGCGCTCAACGGGTCCATTTGAATGCTACAAAACAAATAATATATACAGTCAAATATTAAAAAGTTCAACAATAAAAACAGTTTATATATCATTCCATCATTCTATATATTTCAGCAATAACTTTGAATTTAAGGATATTTGGGAAAGTAAAAAACTGGAAAAAAATAACTATAACGATTTTCTCTGGGGTTTTCTGAGGACAATTAGAATGCTAGAGAAACATGGAAAGAAAGTCATTTTAATCTATGACACACCAACACTTGGACTGAAGCAAGATATTCGAAGCTGCTTTAGCTTGCGACCTATATCTTATAACTATAGTTGCAATCTTTCTAGGTCAGAATACGGTACAGACTTTGAAAAATACGACATGTTGCTTCAGATAGTCAAGGAAAAAACCTCAATTAAAATTTTCAGTACAAGAAAGTATTATGATGATAGTTTTCCAGTTGATAAATTAGGAGTTCCTACCTACCGTGTCAATGATCACTTATCGATTGCAGGGAGCATGATCTTTTCCGAGCACTACTAGATTTTGTATTTCTAAAAACTATTCATAATAAAATATGACTATCAACTAAATTCATGATAATAAAATTTCTTAGCCATGCATCAATAATTATTTATCTGGATGATTTAAGGATTTTATGTGACCCTTGGTTTGCTGGTGATGTTTTTAATGATGGCTGGTCTCTAAACCCATCATCAGCAATGCTTACCGATGATGAATTACGAGGGATAACACATTTATACATTTCCCATGAGCATCCAGACCATATGCATTTTCCAACACTAATAGGATTTAGCGAGGAATTTAAGAAAAAGGTCTGTGTAATTTATCAAAAGAATAATTCAAATAAAGTTGTAAACGCATTAAAAAAGATTGGGTATTGCAAGTTTCTGCTTACTAAGCATATGGAGCGTATAAATCTCTCAAAAAAAGTTTTTGCATACGTTTATCAGCATAGACATTTAGATAGTGCTTTAATAATTGATAATGATGGTCAAGTGATTATTAATCTCAATGATGCTGAATTGTCGGGAACCGAGTGTCAAAAACTGAAAAAGCAATTTAATAATATTGCCGTCTTGTTAACTCAATTTGCTATTGCGGGATCTGAAGGTATTCCGGAAAAAGATAAAATTCAGGCAGAAAACGTATTTGTCAAAATGCTAGACCAAGCTATTGCATTTCAGCCTAAATTGATCATACCGTTCGCAAGTTATGTTTCTTTTTCCAAAGAGGATAATTCTCAGGTAAATAAATTTGTTAAAAATTGCTTTGAGGCAAAATCATTTTTAAAAGGCTCTGGTTTTATCCCTTGGTTACTTTTTCCAGGCTCTACTATTAATCTCAATGAAATGCCGAGGCATGATGATGAGGATTTATATGCAATTCATTACAAGTCTAATGAGTTAACTTCAAAAATTGTAAGCGAAAAAATAGAGAGCATAGATCTCGAGAAAACAATTCAAAACCGAATTATATTGTGGCATAGTAGTTATCCAAGATTCTTCTTTAGAGGAATAGGAGCTTTCATTTTCTATGTCGTAGATATTAATAAAATAATTAATGTTGATTTTTATAAAAATAAAATAGCTTGTGAGGACTATTATCCCGGCCTAACTTATAACATGCAAATCAATTCTCAGCCCTTTTATTTTGCATTTAAATATGATTTTGGTATTCAGACGCTGGGTGTTTCAGGTCGGTATCAAATTAAACCAGAAGATAATTCTTACAACAAATGGAAATATATTAGAATCATATCGTCACTTTACAATCCTGATATTTACCTGCATAAAACTGTAAAAGATAATCTTAAAATCATGGCTTGGGCATTTGATCGAAGGAAAAATATCGTAGAAAATGTAATGCAGCAGTTTAAGCGGTTTTATAAATAAGGTTCTATGAATATTTCTTACCAAATTTGCAATAAGACCATCATGGACACCACCGATCCATCCATTAAGTTCGACCAAAATGGTATTTCAGACCATTATCATGATTTTGTTAACCAGGTTCTTCCTCGGTGGCAATTCGGTGCGTATGGACACGTAGAATTTGAGAGAAATATTGAAGCCATTAGGAAGGAAGGCGAAGGAAAAGAATTTGATTGCTTGCTGGGGTTGAGTGGCGGTATGGATAGCTCCTATATGCTTCATTATGTAGTGAAAAAATTAGGGCTACGTCCGCTTGTATTTCATGTAGATTGCGGATGGAATTCAGAGCTTGCTGTTCATAATATAAATGTATTAGTTGAAAAGCTAAATGTTGATTTATATACCCATGTTATTAATTGGGATGAAATGAAAGATTTTCAGCTTGCTCTGTTTAAATCTGGTGTCCCAAATCTAGATATACCTCAGGATCATGCAAATCTAACAACCTTGTATCACTTTGCAAATAAATATCGTATTAAGTATATATTGAATGGCGGAAATATCTCAACCGAATGTGTTCAGTATCCGATGTCATGGTTCTATTATGGAACTGATATGCGATTCATCAATGACATACGTAAAAAATTCTGCTCAAATTTTTTGGAAACTTATCCATTTAGCTCTGTTCTCTTTCACAGACTATATTTGAGGTACCTTAGGGGGGTTAAGTTATTTAAACCATTAAATTATATTTCTTATGTAAAGTCCGAGGCGGCAGCGGAGCTTGAAAAAGAATATGGATGGAGAAGTTACCCTCAGAAACACTTTGAATCTCGGTTTACAAAGTTTTATGAGGGTTATTGGCTGCCAACTAGATTTGGTTACGATGTTAGAAAGGTTCAATTTTCAAGTCTAATTTTGACAAATCAAATGACTAGAGATGATGCATTAGAAAGGTTGAAATCTCCATCTTATGATTTGGAAAAAATTGATGAAGAATTTAAATATATCGCAACAAAATTGGGTATTAGTGTAGATGAACTTACTAAATATTTGCATATGAAAAAATATTATTATTGGGACTATAAAAATTCAGAAAAACTATTCAAGTTGGGTGCCTTATTTTTAAACTTAATTGGCGTGGAAAAAACAAAAAAGAGAAATAAATGATAGGCATCATCAGTTATGGGTCTGGAAATATTAAAGCCATTTTAAATGTATACGAATCTCTAAAGATTTCAGCGAAAGTTGTTACTTCAAAAAATGAACTAGAAGGGTGTTCTGGTTTTATTTTGCCTGGCGTAGGATCGTTTGATTATGCAATGTTTAAATTCAATGAGTCTGGATTAATTGGCCCACTTAGCGATCTCATTTTGGAAGAAAAGATGCCCGTGCTTGGCATATGCGTAGGAATGCAAATGCTTGCTGATAAAAGTGAGGAGGGGTCTTTGCCGGGCTTGGGCTGGATAAGCGGCTCTGTTAAAAGAATTAAGGGGCGTGAAGGTGTAAGGCTGCCGCATATGGGTTGGAATGAGGTTAAACTGGCGCGTAGAAATTTACTAATGGACGGAATTTCAGATTTAGAAAGATTTTATTTTTTACACTCATATTATTTTGATCCTGTGGATAAGTCTCAAGGAATATTGGAGGTATGCCATGGGGAGAAATTTTTTTGTGGAGTTAATAAAAATGAAGTTTATGGCGTGCAATTTCATCCAGAGAAAAGTCATGATCAAGGTATTCAGTTGTTAAATAATTTTTCAAAATTGACTGATGTTAAGGCCTAGATTAATACCTTGCTTGCTCCTAGCAAATAATGGCCTTGTTAAGACTATTAATTTTTCCAATAGAAAATATGTTGGTGATCCGTTAAACGCTGTAAAAATTTTCAATGAGAAAAATGTAGATGAGTTGATAGTTCTAGATATTGATGCAACCGCACATAATCAAGAACCAAGATATGACCTAATTGAGTCACTGGCATCGGTATGTAGAATGCCATTATGTTATGGAGGCGGCATAAATAATACAGATCAAGCACTTAAAATTCTTGATCTTGGTGTGGAGAAAATTGCTCTTAGCTCAGCAGCTTTTGCTATGCCTCAATTGATTTCAGATGTTGCAAAAAAAGTGGGTAGTCAAAGTGTATCAATAGTGATTGATGTTGAGGTTAATCATGAAAAAAACACTTACAAGATTACAACAACTAACAATACGGTAAGTATTGAAGTGGGTTTAACTGATGCCTTACAGCGTATAGAATCTATGGGTGCTGGGGAGATAGTCATCAATTCAGTTGATCGGGATGGTGCTATGCAAGGTTTTGATTTAAATCTCATAGAAATGGCTCTGAATACAGTTAGTCTACCAATTACGATCATAGGGGGTGCTGGTTCCCCAGAGCATTTTTTACAAGTAGTTAAAAAGTTTGGAGTGATTGGTCTCGGTGCAGGAAGCTACTTTATCTTTAAAGGTAAATATCGTGCTGTCTTAATTAATTATCCTTCTGCAGCAGATAAAGAAAAACTATTTTTTGGTGCCTAAATAAGTTATGGATAAAGAATATGAGGATTTGATGGGTAATTTGCGTTTTATACTTTGCAAAAAATATGTTTAAAAATAAATGTTTACTTATTACAGGTGGAACAGGCTCTTTTGGAAATGCCGTCCTTTCCCGCATTCTAGGTACCGATATTGGTGAGATTCGCATTTTCAGTCGAGATGAAAAAAAACAAGACGATATGCGCAAAAGCTATAGTAATCCAAAACTTAAATTCTATATTGGAGATGTGCGTGATAGGAGAAGTTTGTCCGAATCTATGCGTGGAGTGGATTATGTATTTCATGCTGCCGCTCTGAAACAGGTGCCATCTTGTGAATTTTATCCAATGCAAGCTTTTCAAACCAATGTGTTGGGAACTGATAATGTTCTTGATGCTGCAATTGCAGCTAAAGTATCTCGCGTTGTGTGCTTAAGTACAGATAAGGCTGTATATCCCATTAACGCGATGGGTATAAGCAAGGCCATGATGGAAAAAGTTATGGTAGCTGCTAGTCGTAACCTTGGTGGAATTAATACTATTATTTGCGGAACTCGATACGGCAATGTTATGGCTTCGCGAGGATCTGTGATTCCCTTATTTTTACAACAACTGCAATCTGGATATCCCATAACCGTCACAGATCCAGAAATGACTAGATTTATGATGACCCTAGATGATGCTGTAGATCTTGTTTTGTACGCATTTAAGAGTGGTGAAAATGGTGATATCTTTGTGCAGAAATCTCCAGCCTCAACTGTGAAGGTTCTAGTTCAAGCAATATTAGAGTTGACAAATAAGTTAGAGCATCCAGTCTCAGTTATTGGCACTCGTCATGGTGAAAAGCTCTACGAAGTTTTGCTAGGCCGTGAGGAGATCTCGCGTGCTCATGATCTGGGTAAATATTTCAGAATACCTTCTGACGCGCGCGATTTAAATTACTCTAAATTTGTAGATCAGGGTGAGAAAAATAATACTTTGTGCACACATGGCGAAGACTATAGCTCTCACAATACATATCGATTAGACGTCAATGAAATGAAGGAGCTCTTACTTAAGCTTGAATTGATGCAACATCAATTATCAGGTGACTGTTCAATGTCTAAGCCAAAATAAAATGAAAGTTTTAATTACCGGCTCAAATGGATTTATTGGAGGTAACTTGCAACTCCATTTGGCTGAGCGCAAAAATATCGAGATAAGGTCCTTTTCTAGGGAGCAAAATATTGATTCTCTAACAGAAATGGTTCGAGACATAGACATAATCTTTCATTTGGCTGGCGTAAATCGCCCAGTTAATATAGATGAGTTTAAATTAGGTAATGTTGATTTAACGTTGGCGATTTGTAGTGCAATTACTCTCGAAATAGCGCGTACCGGCAAAAAACCTAAATTAATTTATACCTCCTCAATTCAAGCTAGTGCAGATAATGAGTATGGGATAAGCAAGCGCCTTGCTGAGGAAGCGGTCTTTGAACTTAATATAAAAACAGGTGTCGATATCTATGTTTATAGATTGCCTAATGTGTTTGGTAAATGGGCAAAGCCAAATTACAACTCTGTAGTGGCAACTTTTTGCCACAATATTTCCCGTGGGTTGCCAATTCGAGTAGATGATTCAGAAGCGATAATGCATCTACTTTATGTAGAAGATTTGATCCAGAATTTTTTGTATTTGATGGACGGCGTTGAGGTTACAAAAAATCTAGATGGCTTTGTTGTTCCTGAGCCCATTTACCAGGTTAAGGTTGGTGAAATTGCAAAGTTGATAAAGGCATTTAAAAAAAGTCAAGTTGATTTGCTTACTGATTGTGTGGGCAGTGGATTAATACGTGCGCTGTATTCAACGTATGTAAGTTATTTACCAGTTGAATCTTTTTCTTATTCTCTGCCTCGCTATTCAGATACAAGGGGTATCTTTGTAGAAGTTCTTAAGACTTCAAATTGTGGACAATTTTCATACTTCACTGCAGGCCCAGGTATTACTCGTGGTGGGCATTACCACCATACAAAAACTGAAAAATTTTTAATTATTAAAGGACGAGCTTGTTTTAAATTTAAAAACATGCATTCTAATCAATATTATGAATTAGTTGTATCTGATGAGGAGTCTAGGGTTGTGGAAACAATACCTGGCTGGGCACATGATATTACTAATATTGGTAACGATGAATTAATCGTAATGCTTTGGGCAAATGAAATATTTGACAGATCTCAACCGGATACATTTTCTTATTCTATTGAACATTGACTATGAAAAAATTAAAAGTTTTGACAACAGTTGGTACGCGCCCTGAAATAATAAGATTATCAAGGGTATTGTCTAGGTTAGACAATTATTGCGATCACGTTTTAGTTCATACGGGGCAAAATTATGATTTCGAGCTCAATAAAATTTTTTTTAACGATCTGGGTATTCGTGAGCCTAATTTTTATCTAAACATTACTCAAAACGTCAGTGGACCATCTCAGGCAATTGGTAATTTACTTATCGAAATTGATAAGGTGCTTGAAGAGGTTGAGCCCGATGCCATGCTAGTTTTGGGGGATACAAATAGCGCATTATCAGTTATCGCTGCAAAAAAAAGAAAAATTCCAATCTTTCATATGGAGGCAGGTAATCGCTGTTTTGATCAAAGAGTTCCAGAAGAAATTAATCGACGGATTGTTGATCACACAGCTGATGTTAATTTAACCTACAGCACGATTGCTCGCGAATATTTGTTACGAGAGGGGATTCAGCCTGATTTAGTAATCAAAACAGGTAGTCCAATGCGCGAAGTATTAATGCACTATTTACCTAAAATTCAAATGTCGAATGTTCTGGAGCGACTTAATTTAAAAAAGAATGGATATTTTTTGGTGAGTACGCATCGTGAAGAAAATATCGAATCTCAGAAATGTTTTTCTAAGCTTGTAGTCTTATTAAATATGTTGGCAGAGGATTATGGAATTCCAGTTATTGTATCTACTCACCCCAGGACAAAAAATAAAGTTGATAAAACCGGAACAATATTTCACCCTAATGTGCAATTAATTAAGCCATTAAGTTTTAGTGACTATAACAAGCTGCAGATTCATGCTCGCGTTGTATTATCTGACAGTGGCACTATAAGCGAGGAATCATCAATATTAGATTTTCCTGCATTAAATTTGCGTCAAGCTCATGAGCGTCCAGAGGCAATGGAAGAGGCTGTTGTGATGATGGTTGGTCTTGAAGCTGACCGAGTGAATCAGGGATTGACCATTTTAAACAATCAGCCTAGAAGAGATCAAGGTGACGATAGTGAAGTTATAAAAATAGTTTCCGACTATGACTCTATGAATGTGTCAGCAAAGGTCCTGCGAATAATACATAGCTATACTGATTATGTTAATAGAGTAATATGGAAAAAATATTAAGTCGATTTATTCATGCGGATACTTGTAGTCTCACAATACTTTTGGCCTGAAAATTTTCGAATCAATGATTTGGTTTCAGAGCTAATAGAGCGTGGTCATGATGTTTCAATATTAACCGGTCTACCAAATTATCCTGAAGGCAAAGTTTTTCAGTCATACATTGAAAATCCAAAATTTTATTCTGCTTATAACGGCGCTCAAGTTATTCGCGTACCTATGGTGAGCCGGGGAAATAATAAAATTAAGTTGGCATTAAATTACTTTACTTTTGCCATCAGCGCCTCAATTTTTGGGGCTTGGAGACTGCGGGGAAGGCGTTATGATGCAATATTTACTTACGAGCCATCCCCAATTACAGTTGGATTGCCGGCAGTTTTATTGAGGGCATTAAAAAATGTTCCTTTAGTCTTTTGGGTTTTAGATTTGTGGCCTGAGACGTTAGAGGCGATCGGAGTGGTCAGGCACAAAGTAATTTTATTTTTTATTAGAAAATTAGTTTCATTTATTTATAAAAGATGTGATGTTATTCTTGCTCAGTCTAAAAGCTTCATTCCGCAAATTAGAAAATATGCTGGCGATAATACTTGCATAGAATATTTCCCTAGCTGGGCTGAAAAATTCCAGCAACCAGTCAATCGATTTTCTATAGAGAACTTAGGGATAAAAGCCAAGAAATTTAATATTATTTTTACCGGAAACATTGGTGAGGCACAGGATTTTCCGTCCATTCTAGCTGCTGCTGAGATTTTAAGAGATCGATCTGAGGTGCGCTGGTTAATTATAGGAAGTGGTCGGATGTATGGCTGGTTAGTTGATCAGATTAAATCTCGAAATCTAGAGGGATGTATTTTTTTATTTGGTCAGCATCCATTGGAGGCCATGCCTTTATTTTTCGATCAGGCTGATGCATTGCTTGTTTCTTTAAAAGACGAGCCCATTTTTGCATTAACTATTCCTGCTAAATTACAGTCTTATTTATCAGCAGGAAAGCCGATATTGGGAATGCTTAATGGTGAGGGCGCAAAAGTTATTATTGACTCAGGCTCGGGGCTTTCTATATCTTCTGGTGATGCGCTTGGATTGGCAAATTCTGTACTAAAGCTCCTTAGTATGACAAGTGAAGAACGTGCCGAAATGGGGCAAAAGGGCATAGAATTTAGTATTAAAGAGTTTAATAAAGAGAAGCTAATCACAGCACTAGAAGTTCTCTTAAAAAGGCCAAAAGTCAAACTTGATTGGTAAAGTTCAGAGAGAGGAGGGGTTCTATTAATCTCATTACTGGGGCAACAGGATTTATTGGTAAAAGCCTACTAAATTATTTAATTGAGAGCGGCATTCATACAGTTGCTGCTGTTAGAGTTAAGCCAAATAATTGGTCAATAAAGTGTCCATTATTTGAGGTTGGTGAAATTGGTCCAGAGACTAATTGGTCGGATGTATTAATTGGTATTGATTCTGTTATTCATACAGCTGCGCGAGTTCACGTCATGAATGATATGTCAATTAATCCTCTATTAGATTTTCGAAGAGTTAATGTTGAAGGTACTCTCAATCTGGCTAGGCAAGCGGCTAAGGCGGGGGTTAAGAAATTTATTTTTTTAAGTTCAATTAAAGTTAATGGAGAATCAACCCAAAAAGGAAAGCCATTTACAGATTCTGATAAGCCATGTCCAGAAGACCCTTATGGTATTTCAAAGTATGAGGCAGAAGAGGGGCTTCGACTTATTGCGAGAAATACGGCAATGAAAGTTACTATTATTCGACCGGTTTTGGTCTACGGTCCCGGTGTAAAGGGCAATTTCTTGTCACTAATTCAATTGCAAAAGATGGGCTTTCCGCTACCGCTTGGAGCAATTCGGAATTCTCGCAGCTTTATATCTCTGGATAATCTCATCAACTTTATCGAATTGTGTTTAATTCATCCGGCGGCAGGAAACCAAACATTTTTAGTTGGCGACGGTGAGGATATTTCGCTAACTGAGTTACTGCAACTTACAGCATCAGTTATGAATATTAAATCTAGATTAATTCCAGTTCCAATGGGTCTTATTGGTTTGGGAGCAAGATTTTTAGGCAGGGAGGATCTAGCAAAACGGCTGTGTAGCAACCTGCAGATAGATATCACTAGGACTAAAGAATTATTGGGTTGGACTCCGCCTCTATCTGTTAAGGATGGTTTGAAGCGAGCCTGCTTTAATAAGGCAGAGTAAAAATGAAAAGATCTTTTGATATTTTTATCGGCTTTCTAGCATTATCTGCGCTATCTATTCCCATGCTAATTATTGCCTTGCTTGTTAAGATAAGTTCAAGGGGCCCAGTATTGCATTGGTCTGACCGAGTGGGCTACAAAAACTGTATATTTAAAATGCCTAAATTTCGCACAATGAAGGTCAATACACCCCAAATGGCTACGCACTTGCTTGGATCTCCGCAAGAGTATTTAACGCCTTTAGGATCATTTCTGCGTAAGTGTAGTGTTGATGAATTACCGCAGTTATGGAGTATTCTGGTTGGCCATATGAGTTTTGTAGGGCCGCGACCGGCATTATTTAGTCAAGAGGATTTGATTGCTCTCCGGACTGATTTTGGAATTGATAAATTAGTTCCAGGGTTAACTGGCTGGGCTCAGGTAAACGGTCGTGATAATCTTAGTATTGAGGAGAAGGTTCGCTACGAATTAGAATATTTAAAAATGCAGTCTTTTTGGTTTGATTTAAAAATTCTCACCTTAACTTTCTTTAGAGTGACAAAGCAGACGGGCATAATCCACTAGGTTTCATTGCTGTTTTTTATGTTTTATTGTTACATTCAGGTTATTTTCTTGGATTATTGTTGACAATATAAATGCTTCTTTTCTTTATGTAAATTATAATTATTATTGTGATAACTGGCGCTATTAAAAATTCCATCTTAGCTCTTCCGCGATTTGCTAAACGTGGGATTGCTATTATTTTTGACTCAGCCCTTTGCGCTTTAACGGTTTGGATTGCGTATGGATTGCGATTGGATGACTGGGGACCCCCCTATGGCAATCAATGGATACCGTTTTTTATATCTATCTTACTGGCCTTACCTCTTTTTATTTCATTTGGACTATATCGTGCTATCTTCCGCTATGTTGGCTCTGTAGCAATTTCATCAATTGCAAAAGTTTTTATTGGCTACACAGTTTTATTTTTCGGGATATTTTCGCTAATTGGTATAAACGAAGTTCCTCGGTCTATTGGTGTAATTCAGCCGATACTACTCTTTATTGGAGTGGGTTGCAGCCGATATTTTGTTAAAAATTGGCTTGGACCAAGAGTTCGCCATTCTTCAATCATTGATGGGGTGCGCCATAACGCCATTATTTATGGCGCAGGATTAGTAGGTCGCGAGCTTGTCGCTGCTCTATCTATTAACATGGGTATGGCTATTAGAGGCTTTATTGATGATGATCCTAATTTGCAAGGAAATACTATCAATGGGTTAACGGTATTTTCTAGTAATGATTTACAAGGATTAATAGATAGGCTGAAAATTACTGATGTACTCCTTGCCATTCCATCAATAAGTCAAGATCGTAGAAATGAGATTATTGCTGCTTTAAGTAAATGCGGTATCCGCGTTCGCACAGTGCCCAGTCCATATGACATTGCCGTAGGAAAAGTCAAGGTCAATGACTTATTTGATTTGGACATGAATGATTTATTAGGGCGAAAGATTGTTCCTCCAAATATTGAATTATTAGAGAAAAATATTCGAAATCAATGCATATTAGTGACTGGTGCTGGAGGATCTATTGGTAGTGAACTTTGTAGACAAATCATGAAGTTTTCGCCACAATCTTTAATATTGATTGATATTAGTGAATATTCTCTGTATTTAATTTATGAGGAGTTAAAAAAACTAGTTGATGTATTGAAAAATCAAGACACTAATATTTTCTTAGGTGAAAACTGCTTGACCACTCCTTCGCCTGATACTTGCACTATAGTGCCTTATCTTGGTTCAGTGCGTGACGCTGGATTAATGTCAAAAATTATTTCTACCCATAAACCTGATTCCGTTTTTCATGCTGCGGCATATAAACATGTCCCTCTAGTTGAGCGAAATATTGTTGAAGGGATCAGAAATAATGTTTTAGGTACCCTAGTTTGTGCAAGGGCAAGTATTGAGGCTGGTGTTTCACACTTCACTTTGGTGAGTACTGATAAGGCAGTACGACCTACCAATGTTATGGGGGCTAGTAAACGTATTGCTGAATTAGTTCTACAGAGCTTTGCCCAGTCATCTAGTAATGAGGGTCATCAAACCAATTTTTCTATGGTTCGCTTTGGAAATGTATTGGGTTCATCAGGTTCGGTAGCCCCCCTATTCTCTGAGCAAATTCAGGCAGGTGGCCCCATTACACTTACCCATCCAGAGGTTACTCGTTACTTTATGACTATTCCGGAGGCGTCACAGTTAGTCATCCAAGCTAGCGCAATGGCCACAGGAGGAGACGTTTTTGTTCTGAATATGGGTGAGCCTGTGCGAATTTATGATTTGGCTGTCCGGATGATCTTTTTATCTGGTTTGATGGTAAAAGATGAAGCTAATCCTCGGGGGGATATTGAAATTAAAATTACGGGTATGCGACCAGGTGAAAAACTTTATGAAGAGCTTCTGATTGGAGATAATCCGCAGCCGACTACACACCCAAAAATTATGAAAGCACATGAAGAATTCATATCTTGGGATGACTTAGAGAAAGAGCTGGAGAAATTAGATTTTGCTATGCAAAAAGATGATCATGGATTAATTCACGAAGTTTTGAAAAGATTAGTTCCCGGTTATTTACCAGAAATTAATTAGACATAATTGTTTGCTGTATTGTTATTTTCGCTCTTTTAACTTTGCTCAATTTCCATATAAACCAATTACGTTATCGCCAGCCTCACGCACTGTTGCAAGCTTAAATCCCGAAAATGATTTGGAGAGGCATTTGGCAAACGATATTGCCGATGATGCTTGGCGCGTACGACGTCATGATGATCAAATTTATGCGCAGCGTCAAAAAATTTATGATCGACTCACGCCGCAAATGGTTGCGCAGGTGGCAAATGTTCCCGAAGAGTTTCATACCAATTTGCCAGACTGGCTAACGGACATGACCCATACCATTAAAGCCAGTACTGCTGCGTATTCACAAAAAGTGTGTAATGAATATATTGATTGTCAGAAAAACTTTGCCTCCATTCCGAATTTAGCGGCAGTTTATAGTAAGTATCCCCAATTA
This sequence comes from Polynucleobacter sp. AP-Feld-500C-C5, assembly GCF_018882265.1. Lineage (NCBI taxonomy): Bacteria > Pseudomonadati > Pseudomonadota > Betaproteobacteria > Burkholderiales > Burkholderiaceae > Polynucleobacter > Polynucleobacter sp. AP-Feld-500C-C5. Next base: position 237,720 of record NZ_JACVOW010000021.1, read on the forward strand.
TTTTATTGCGCCGATGTGATGGCTAGAGACCTTGGGCATCCAGGAGTGTGTAATGACATCTCCAAAACATTGGCAGCGGTTTGGCAAAGTAATACAGAGCCACTTTGGAAGCTACTTAAGAAGGTCTACCACAAGGCATATTTCATCTCACAATGGAAATCGATTCGCCAGGCGGCCTTGCCGTGGGTCGAATCTTGGTACTTTATTCAGGAATCTGAGAGCTCCAGATTAGAGCATCTTAAAAGCTTGGGCATTAAAGCCAGAGCTGATTTTCGAAAGCAGTTGGCTGCCTATGAGCGTCTAAAGAAAAGCCGGGTAGTCTTTTCACCTGCATTGACAAAATTGGCTGGCGTGGATGCAAGCGCAAAGTAGGAAGCCCGCATCTAGCGATCCTCCAAAGTGCAAGTTGGCTAATTTTCAATGGACTTAAAAATGAAAAAACAAAAACTCAAAATATGGTGTTGCCATATAGGTTTACGAGTTTTTGGTGGGACAAATCGATACATAATTTAACTTCAATGTATGCAGAAAGAAGTTAAATTTGCTCTTTTACAATTTAAATATTGATCTTCGTAAGATTGCCCTAGTGATCAAGAGTATCGCTAGGGGTTTTGGCTGCCCTGCGATCTGGGGTAGCAGGGACAGGGACTAAGCCTAAGGAACTAAGTCTAAGGAACTAAGCTTAAGAATAAATACTCAAAGAAGATGATGAGGTGTACCACACCCTGTAGTAGGGTAGTTCTGCCTATCGCCAGTGTCAGGGCTCCAATAAAGAAGGTTAAGTACATTAGCGTCATATTCAGATTACTAATTCCAAGACTTAGCGGTAAGTTAAAGTAGATTGCGATTGCTGTAATCGTTGGGATGGATAACCCAATACTGGCTAGCGCTGAACCAAGTGCCAAGTTCAGGCTGCTTTGCAAGCGATTAGCTCTAGCTGCCCTCACGGCTGCAAAAGCCTCCGGTAAAAGTACCAACATCGCAATTGCAATGCCTACGATAGTCTTAGGCGCCCCAGCTGCATTGACCCCCGCTTCAATGGCTGGGCTCAGTAATTCTGCAAGTCCTACAACAACAATGAGTGAGGCGATTAGCAGGACTACGCTAATGCCAGTCTTGAGATTGCTAGGCTTAGGCGCATGAAAGTTGATATCAGTTTTCTTTTCTTCTGTTTTGGGTAGGTAGTAGTCACGATGACTTACGGTTTGGAAGAAAAGAAATGCAGCGTAGAGGGCAAATGAGGCAATACCAGCAAAAGCGAGTTGGCTCTTGGTAAAGTCTGGACCTGGTGTGCTTGTCGTCACAATCGGCATGACCAAAATAAAGGTCGCAAGAGCAGTTAACACTGCTAGCGCAGAATTCGTGCCCTCATTACGAAAAGACATTTCATGATGATGAAGACCGCCCATAAAAATACATAAACCAATCACACCATTGATCACGATCATCACGGTAGCAAACACGGCATCACGGGCAATAAATTGTGAGCCATCATGACCTGAGAGCATCATCGAGATAATCAGAGAAACCTCAATAATGGTGACGCTGATCGCTAGAATCAGCGCACCATAAGGTTCACCAGTTTTATGAGCGATCACCTCTGCATGGTGGACTGCTGAAAGTACCCCGCCAATGAGCATGATGCCCATAACTGCGATGAACCAAGTTTGACTGGCTAGGGTGTGAAGAAGTTCCATGAATGGTCCCTGTGGGTACGCTTTAATGAATTTGGGGTTAAGCTTATATAAGCGAATTAATTGATGATGTGAGTTTGTATTGGAGTTTATAGGTATTTATGAAGGCAATCATTCTTTTTGGCCATGGCGCAAGAGATCCCCGTTGGCGTGAGCCCTTTGACCGACTTGCTACTTTATGGAGTGCGCAGCATGCAGGAACTCCGGTTGAGCTGGCCTTCTTAGAGATGATGCAACCCTCTCTAGATGAGGCAGTGGCCGCATTAAGCGCCCAGGGGGCAACTCAGATTACTGTGGTGCCCGTGTTTTTCGGTCAGGGCGGTCACCTGCGCAATGACTTTCCGGTATTGCTGGATTCCTGTCGGGAAAAATTCCCCCAAATCACTTTAAGCACGACGCCTGCTGTTGGCGAAGACTTGGCTGTCTTGCAGGCCATCATCGATTTTGGCGTTAGAGCACTTTGAGTCTTCGGATTCAGATTGTGTATCTTTAGTTCTCAAAGCTTCGCCCACCATAATTAAGGCTGGTGAGCTACTATCAAACCAAGCATCTGCTTTGCCATTGGCTAACTCTGCAAGAGTGCTAGACCAAAGACGTTCACGAGGTGTACTCACGGCTTCTAAAATTTGCACAGGCGTATCTTGCTTGTGAGTACCACCATTATTTGTGTGAGTAATTAATTGTTGTGCAATCTGAGCGGCATCTTTGCGCCCCATGTAATAGACAAGAGTGTCAGCGCTTGGATTGGAAATAGGTTGCCCAGCAGTCAGGTTCTTTGCGCCTTGCGCTAATGTTACAAAAGCAACGCTTCTACTGATTCCGCGTAAAGTCAGTGATTGTTGGATGCTTGCTGCGCCTGCAAGCGCTGCAGTAATGCCCGGTACTACTTGTACTTCAATGCCCGCATCTTTAAGTGCTTGGATTTCTTCATCGGCACGACCAAAGAGCATCGGGTCACCACCTTTAAGGCGAATCACCGTTTGGCATTTCTGGGCAGCATCGACTAAACGCTTATTAATAAATTGCTGTGCAGAAGAGAGCTTTCCACAACGTTTACCTACTGGAACAAGTTCTGCCTGCGGGCAAAGGGATAGCATTTCAGGCTCTACCAAAGCATCATGAAATACGATTTCTGCTTTTTCAAGCAGTTTTGCACCGCGCACGGTAATGAGATCGGCAGCGCCAGGGCCGGCGCCCACTAAATATACTTTACCGAGGGATGGAAGATTGCTTTTCATGCTCGACTCAAGCTTCCAGTAAAGAGCGTTTGCCACGCCAACTGTTTTGCGTAGTGACGGTAAATAAATCAAATTGCTTTAGAGCGATGTCCGTCTTTTGATCAGGACGTAGTGCAAAGCTATCAAAACCAACACGAGCACCTTGTAGGAGCTGATCAATGAGCACATCACCAATCGCACGAATCTCGCCAGTCCACTGGAAGCGATCGCGCAGAAGTGCTGCAGTACTAAAGCTTCTACCATCCCTAAAGATGGGAAAGTAGGCCGCAACTACTGGCCATAGGCTTTTACCTTGCTCAATTAGGTCAGCATGCTTCAGAATGTCTTCATCGGCAGTAAACCATACGCCAATGTGACCAGCTTTTGCTTTTGCTTGCACATCTGCTTTATGGTGATACGAATTGATCTGACTACGCCACCAAGTAAATGGCACCAAGATATTCTTTTTGCCGTGCTCTAAATCTGGGAGTCTTGAATTCGCGCCCTCATCTTCGTTTTTGTTGAGATTGCCACTCCAGATGAGCCATTCGTTAGGCGCTAGCTTAGGATTGCCACCTTTTGGGAAATGCAAAATTTGCTCATGTGCAGCAATGGTTTGTGGATTGGCGCTCATGATGTAGCTCCTGCAGATTGCGCTTTTTCTTTTTTCTTGGTGCTTTCGTCTTTATTTTTATATGCAGCCTCTTTGAAAGGTGTCACGCCGATTCTGCGATAGGCATCGATAAAGGACTCACCTTCACTGCGGTTATTGACGTAAGTATTAATGACATTAGTAATAACATCCGGAATCTCATCGGCATAGAAAGAAGGACCAATAACCTTGCCAATAGCGGCATCATTACCTTGCTCACCACCTAAGGTAATTTGGTACCACTCTTCACCATCTTTATCGACACCCAAAACACCAATATTGCCAACGTGATGATGGCCGCAAGAGTTAATGCAGCCAGAGATATTTAGGCTGATATCTCCAAGGTCAAATAAGTAGTCTAAATCATCAAAGCGCTCCTGAATCGCTTTAGCAATCGGCAGTGATTTGGCATTGGCTAAAGAGCAGAAGTCACCGCCTGGGCAGGCGATGATATCGGTAAGTAAGCCAATATTTGGTAATGCTACTTTTTGCTTTTTTGCTTCTTGCCAAAGTTCGTATAGCTTGGATTGCTCAACATCAGCCAATACTAAGTTTTGTTCATGGGTTGCTCGCAATTCACCAAAACTATACTGATCCGATAAATCGGCAATTGCCAACATCTGCGCAGTAGTGGCATCACCAGGCGCTACGGAGCCATGTGGTTTGAGTGACAAAATCACGCTGGCATAACCAGGAATTTGATGTGGCTTAACGTTACGCTCTAACCATCTTGCAAATGCTGCTCTATTTGCTTCACTAGCGGTATTGATCACTTGCTCATCAGAGAGTTTTGGCAAAGCTTTATAAGCAGTCTTAGTAAAGTGTTTGGCAACCCGATCCCATTCTTCTTTGGTGAAGTTGTCATCACCATTTTTAATGTGTGCCCATTCGCCTTCAACTTGACGAGCAAACTCTTCTGGACCCAAAGCTTTTACTAGGATCTTGATGCGAGCCTTATAGAGGTTGTCTCTACGCCCAAAGCGGTTATACACACGTAGTAAGGCTGTGAGGTAGCTAGGTAGTATCTGCCATGGCAAATCTGTTTTGATCAGTGAGCCTAAAATTGGTGTGCGACCCATACCGCCACCTGCATAGATATCTGCAGTCAGTTCACCATGATTGATGCCCGGACTTTTCTTGAGTTCAATACCAACATCATGGCAAAGCAAAATGGTGCGATCTTCTTTTGCGCCATTAATGGCAAACTTAAATTTACGTGGCAAGTGCGCAAACTCAGGATGCAGGGTTGACCACTGACGGAGTAATTCACATACAGGTCGTGGATCAACATATTCATCACCAGCGACACCAGCAAATGCATCGCTCGTAATATTACGAATACAGTTGCCAGAAGTTTGAATGGCGTGCATCTCTACTTTAGCAAGCTCAGCCAAAATATCGGGAGTATCTTCTAGTGTGACCCAGTTGAACTGAATATTTTGACGGGTCGTGAAGTGACCGTAACCGCGGTCGTACTTTTGCGCAATGAGCGCCAAGGTGCGCAATTGTTTGGAATTAAATAGACCATAAGGAATGGCAACCCGCAGCATGTAGGCATGACGCTGGTGATAGAGACCATTTTGCAGTCTTAGGGAGCGAAATTCTTCTTCCGCAAGACTGCCATCAAGACGCCTAGCCACCTGGTCTCTAAATTGTGCAACCCGTTGATCTACAAGGGTTTGGTCAATGTGGTCATATTTATACATAGCCCACGATTGTCAGGGTTATTCTATATTCAGCCAAATACTTAAAAATTGATCTTATATAACTTAGAGATATATAAGCTGGAAATAGACCCCGATCCCTAAAAGTCTGCTTCAATAGGCCTAAATCTTAAAAAAGAGGGCGTAAGCTACGCCCCAAAACATCAAAAACGGAGATAGCATGAAAAAATTCCAAGAAATTGGCTTGGCCGCCGCCTTCAGCTTCGGCTTAATGACGACTGGCGCAGGTTTTGCCGCAGATACCTCAAAAGCACCTTTGCCTCTTAGTAGCACTCCTGGCCAAGGATTTACCCAGGAAGGTCTCAAACGAATTGATGCGTTCTTTGCTGATCAAATTGCTGCTAACAATATGCCCGGTGCCGTATTGGCGGTTGCCAAGAATGGCAAGTTAGTCATTTTTAAACCTTATGGATATTTGGATAAAGCCAACAACAAACCTATGACAACGGATGCCATCTTTAATTTGGCATCGATGACTAAAGTGATGGCTGCTGTAGGCGGACTCACTTTTTATGAAGAAGGGAAGTTGCCGCTCAATGCGCCGATTTCTAATTGGCTTCCGCAATTTAAAGACATGAAAGTAGGCAAGATTGATGCTGATGGCAATCTCACTACCGTACCAGCAAAAAATCCCATTACCGTTCAAGATCTCATGCGCCATACCAATGGTCTCACTTATGGCGGTCGTGGCGCAACACCGGTCCATAAGTTTTATCCAGCAGGTTCAGCGCCCGCAGCCGTTCAATATAACGCGCAAGAATTTATTGATAAGTTAGCCAGTGCACCATTGCTCTATGAGCCAGGCGCTGCATGGGATTATGGTTTTGGCTTGGACGTGCTCGGCATCATTGAGGAAAAGATTGCCGGTAAACCTTTGGGCGCAGTCATGCAGGAGCGCATTTGGAATAAAGTCGGAATGCCAAATACTACTTTTGACTTGGCTGAAAAAGATCGTGCTCGCTTAGCTCAACCCTTGCCGATTGACCCGCTTACTGGTAAGCCACAAAAGGTTGATATTCATACGCAGAAAGTGAAGTTTGATTGCGGTGGCTCTTGTGCCTATTCTACTGCTGGCGACTACATTCGCTTTGGTCAAATGCTGCTTAATGGTGGCAGTCTTGAAGGTAAGAAAGTATTAGGTCCGCAGACAGTGGCATTTATGATATCAAATCACTTAAATAAAGATATCAAAAATAATGTCGGCGGTACTGAGCCAGGTCGCGTAGGTTATGGCTTCGGTTTGGGTGTAGCAGTTCGCACTGATAGAGGCTTGTCTGCAATCAACGGCAATATTGGTGACTTCACCTGGAACGGCGCATATGGGACCATCTTTTGGGCAGACCCTAAAGAACAAATGGTGGTGGTCATGATGGGTGTAGCGCCAGGCGAAATACGTAAGGTACATCGTGAGCAATTAAATGCTGTGATTTATGGCGCTCTAGAAAAGTAATTCCATCAACTAACTAAAAGATATTTAGTTAAAAAGCCCCGACTAGTGATGAACTAAGCGGGGCTTTTAATTTGGGGTTTCAGATATATTAGTTTTACAACCCATGTTCCCGATAGTGCCTGTATAGATTAGCAATTGACGCAAATCCCAAAGTCACAATCAGTACTGAAAATAGGTATTCAGTGGTGAGGTAGTTAAAGACCTTGAGTTGGATGAGGATTGCGGCTGCCATAAAAACACCAATCGATCCAAAGGCTACTAGTTTGAAATTGGGTATAAATGTACCCAAGGTGATTGCAACAAATACTAAATAGAGTTCTGAAACCAATTGGTCTGCAGTAACAAAAATAGAATTGGTTAATTCTGGGTCGGTAAATTTTCCCAAGACAGCAATAGTCAAAATACTAGCCAAGATCGCAAAGTTCAACTTTGCTTTGGATAGAATGGCTTTCAGTTGATCGTGCATATTGCTCAGGCTAATGGAGCACCATTGCCATTAAAGACCAGGCTAATGCCAAGCCATAAGAGAATGAAGGCAACAAGTACGGTGAAGCCAATTTTCTTGAGGAAATATTCCAGACTATCCATATAAGCTTCATCATTACGACCAAACCATTGATCAAAGCGCTTCCAAACTAGGCGACCTACCAATAGGGGTAACAACATCGCAACAATGCCTAAGATGACGGTAAGAGTGGTATCCATATAAAACTTCTTTCTACTGTATTTACTCTGTTTTGCTGGCTTATTTACAAATTGATTGCCGGAAAGTCATACAGGATACAGGGGTTATCGACCAGGATCGATTTTCTTAAGCTTGGGTCTGTAACCCAATCGCTAAATAGGTCGCAAAGGTCTGCATCATGCGGCATTTGCTTTTTGACCATTACATGGGGCCAATCGCTACCCCAGATCAGTCGCTTGGGATTTGCGTCTATCACTGCATCATTAAAAGGGCGCATATCGGCATAAGGAAGATTACCATCGCAAATGCGGTAAGGGCCTGTCATTTTGACCCAAGCCTGTTGGTTTTTGAGTAACTCTAATAAGCCCTGAAATCCTGGATCCTGGATTCCATGTTTTGTGTGGCTATATCCAAAGTGACCAAACACTAAATCTACTGGAAAGTTTTCAAAGACCTGAGCTAAGTCTGGATATTCATTCACATGCATGAGGAGTTCAAGATGCCAGCCAAAGGGCTTGATACGTTCTGCCAAAGCTTTCAGGTTTTGTATTAGTAAGCCAGCAGACTTATCAGCCACATCTACAAGATTGCAGCGAATGCCGCGCACACCGGATGTATGCAATTGCTCCAATTCGTTATCGCTCAATGCATTTGGATTGGCGGGGATAACAGCTACGCCACGAAACTTTTTGGGTTGTGCTTTGAGTGCCGCAAGCATCGCTTTGTTATCAGTGCCATATACACTTGGTTGGACTAGAACTGCGCGGTCTACACCAAGCATCTGCAGTAAAGAATTGTAGTTCTCTAAGCTAGCATCAGGCGGTGTGTATATGCGCTCTTGCGCATACGGAAATTGAGCCGCAGGACCACAGACGTGAGCATGACAATCAACTGCCCCAGCCGGAAACGCAATCTTCGGCGATCGTATTTCCGGGTCAGGGGCTTGGCACAGAGGTGCTGAAGGATGATTAGTCAATTGCTTTTCTACTGCGTTGCTTTATTGCGGTTCAATGTTCGCATCTTTGGCAATCTTTTGATACTTCGCCATTTCTTCGCGAACAAATTTGCCAAATTCAGTTGGGCTCATCGGTGTTGCTTTAATGCCTTTAGCTTCATAAGCTGTTTTGACTTCAGGATCTTGCATCGATTGATTGATGTCGGTATTCATCTTTTTAACTACTGCAGCTGGAGTGCCCGCAGGTGCCCAAACACCAAACCAAAGACCAATTTCAAAATTGGGATAACCCTGTTCTGCAATGCTGGTAATTTCAGGAACTGCCACATTACGAGTTTTGCTAGTGACTCCTAATGCGCGTACCTTGCCGCCTTTGAGTTGTCCAATCACAGTATCAAGCGGCGCCATATAAAAAGTAGTGCGGCCTGACATGGTGTCAGAAATCGCTTCAGGTGATCCTTTATAGGGAACGTGAATCAGTTTGATGCCCATCATTTGATTGAAGTACTCACCCGCCAAGTGAGTAGAGCTGCCAACACCTGCTGAAGCAAAGGTAATCTCACCCGGTTTGGATTTTGCAGCGATCACTAAATCCCGAATCGTTTGATAAGGACCATCTGCGGCAGTGATCATGACGTAAGGGGTTTGCCCAAGAATGGCCACATCAATCAAGCTCTTGAGTGGGTCATAAGGTAATTTTTTATAGATAGCTGGGTTGGCTGCATAGGATGCTGATTGAACGAGTAGGGAGTAACCATCTGGATCGGCATTGACAACAACACCTGTCCCGATCAATCCGCCAGCACCAGGGCGGTTTTCAATAATGACGGGTTGCTTCCAACTTTCCGTCAGGCTTTTAGCAACCAGTCGTCCAGCAATGTCAGCCCCAGAGCCAGTGGTTAAGGGAACGATCATCTTGACAGTGCGATTGGGGTAGCTTTGGGCATTGGCTATGGCTGCTGATACGGAAAGGCTCAGTATCAGAGTGAGTTTGCCAAGCATGCGAGTGCGCTTGCCCTGAATGAATGATGTCAACATCGTGTCTCCTATGACTTTTATAGCGTCGTTTTTATAGTGGCGTCTAAATACCTTCTAGGGTATTTCATTGGATAATCTAACACGGTCTCAAAAATAGATAAATAGAGGCCGGTAGACCCAAAAAGGCGGAGACAGATGACCCAATTGCAAGACACCAAAACCGTTAACGTCAATGGCGTTGATATTGCCTATCGATTTGATGGTCCCCAAGATGGCCGAGTACTGTTAGTGGCCAATAGTTTGATGGCCAACGGCAGTATGTGGGATTGGAATGTGCCTGCTCTTGCTGACCGTTACCGCGTGCTGCGTTACGACAAAAGAGGGCATGGCAAGTCTGGAGTTGCGCCTGGCCCATACAGCATTGCGCAGTTAGCAGATGATGCCGCTGGTTTGTTGGATGCACTGAAAATTGAGAAGGTGCATTTCATGGGCTTGTCGATTGGCGGGATGATTGGACAGCAACTAGGCGCGCGTTATCCTGAGCGCATTCTTTCACTTTCACTTTGTAATACCGCCAGTGAAATGCCACCCCGCAGTTTGTGGGAAGACCGCTTTCATACTGCCCGCTCACAAGGTCTTGCCGGTTTAGTAGATGGCACCATTAGCCGTTGGTTTACTGCACCCTTTATTGGTCGCGCTCCACAAGATATCGAAAAAGTGCGCCAGATGATTTTGGCAACCAATGTGGATGGTTATATCGGTTGCGGAAGTGCGGTACGCGATATGGCCCAAAGTACGATGTTGCTCAAGATCAAGGCGCCAACCCTAGTTCTATCCGGTCGCCATGATCCTGCTTGTACCGTAGATCAAGGTATTGTGCTTAATCGCCTGATTAATGGATCGCAGATGGTTATTATTGAAGACGCAGCCCATTTATCGAACATTGAGCAGCCTGCTCGATTTAATCAAGTGGTGCGAGAGTTTATTGATTCGGTAGATAACCATCTTTAAGTTTTGAAGATGCATTTCTTATTTTGCAGTGATCACTAAAAGGTTCCTCATGACCGACTTATCAGTAGAACAAATGAAAGTACTCCGTGCCAATGTATTGGGCGCGGCAGCAAAAGTTCCGGGGGCACTCATTGGTCTAGGCATTTTGTTCCTCATTCTCGGCATGATTGGCATTGCCGGTCAAACCCTCTTCTCTCTGGTTTCAGTCAATGTGCTGGGTATCTTCTTGTTTGCAGGCGGTATTCTTCAGGGTGCTCATGCATTTAAATCTGCTGGCTGGAAAAGTGTTGGCGTGCAGCTGATTTTTGCTATTTTGTATATTGGTGCAGCAATTTACGTATGGGCATTTCCGATTCCTGCCCTTGAAGCGATTACCTTGTGGTTAGCTGCAATCTTTTTTATTACTGGTTTATTGCGTTTAGTTTCTGCGTTTCAGCATCGTCATTTTGCTGAGTGGTTCTGGCTTGCCTTATCTGCAGCTATTTCTATTTTGATGGGCATACTCATCATGAATAGCTTCCCATCATCAAGCTTATGGTTACCTGGCCTATTAATCGCTATTGAATTGCTATTGCAAGGCTGGACATTATTGTTCTTGGGCTTTGCTGCCAAATCATTAACGAAGTAATAAGCACTGAATCATTCGAGATAAAAGGTAGCTGTCATGGCAATGAAAAAAACAGACCTGTACAAGAGCTTAGCTTTGACTACTGCTCAGCGTATGAAGAATGCTGCCAAGACTCCCAAGCCTGGGGTTGCTGAGGCGTATGCTAAAACCAAAAAGGAGTTAGCGGAGGCAAACCCGATTCTGGCTTCTTTGATGGGTAAGAGTAAGCCAAAGAAAAAATAAATCAAAAGAAAAATGCCAGTAGTACGCCCTTAATAATAGTTATGTGTAAGCAACTGCAATCTAGCGCGAATGTTCTAGCTCTCTTATTGGTTTTGCAATCTGGGCAATCTTGGGCGCAAATAGCACCACCCCCAAATTACGATCAAAAGCTCAACGACATAGTGGTTAATGCCACTCGTTCAGGAACACCCCTAGATGAAATGTCACTCAATACGACGATTCTGACGAGAGAAGTATTGGAATCCTCTCCTGATCAAACTATTGATCAAATACTCAAGAATGTACCAGGCGTATTCTTAAATGATGTGCCTTACTACCAAAAAGATCCTACCGGCCAGAGCATTAACGTGCGCGGCTTAGGCTATGGCCGCACTCTAGTATTGATTGATGGCTTACCAGCAAATGATGCCTTCTATGGAACAGTACAGTGGAACTTGGTGCCGATGTCTTCGATTGAGTCGGTGGAGTTTGTGCGTGGCGGTGTATCGAGTTTGTATGGCAACTACGGTATGGGTGGTGTGATCAATATCAACACCAAAACACCCAAAAATAGTTCCCAAGAAGTTTCTGCCAGTATTGGCTCATTTGCGACAGGTAACGTAGCCGCCTCAAAAGACCTGGTCGTGTCAGATGCAATGCAAATACGCTTTTCTGCAGATTACTTTTCTAGCGAAGGCTTTCAGAACTACGCTACGATTTCTCCAGGTTCACCGAGTAATATCAAAAATGGCATGGGAACGGATGCCGTTAAGAATTCCAACGTTCGTCTACAAAATTACTTCAAACCCTCTGCTAATACCAACGCTTTCTTAAGAATGGGTTACAGCACGATGGCTGATTTAAGCAACAACTACGCTATCGCGCCCAATTTAATTCAGACAGCTGATGTGGCGGGCGGTTCCACTACAAATCTAGATGTAGATAAAAAAGTGCAGGTTAATGTTTATTATCAAAATACGAATTTTTATAAACAAACTGCCAATAATCTGACTGCTTCACCTTATAAGGCTTATATCAATGCCAATTACACCGATCCTTACTCCACTCTTGGCGCATCAGCGCAATACACACATGATTTGAAGGCTGCTGGCATTGATCAATATATTGTTGGTGTTGATACCAGAAATATTTCTGCATCGAACTTAACAAATAATCTTGGTACGACTGGCGCGGTAAGCTCAGTAAGCTACGCGCAGGGACAGCAAAGCTTTTATGGACTTCTTGGTCAAGTTAAATCTCGGGCTAGCGCAATTCCACTAGAAACCACCTTAGGTGCGCGGGTTGATGTATGGAATAGTCAAACACCTACTTCATATAACGCTGGCGCCAATGGTTCAAGTCCTACCTATCAAGGCATTCCAAATCAGAGCAAAACGCAGTTGAGTCCAACTCTAGGTCTGCTATATAAAGTCTCCCAAAATTGGGACTTGCGAAGTGCTGCCTATCAGGCTTTTCATGCGCCGAGTATGAACAATACTTTGCGTAGTTATGGAAACTCTGTCAGTGGATATTCTCTGGCTAATCCGAATTTAACGCCCGAGACAATGACGGGTTATGAAGTGGGGACAGATTACCGCTGGAAAAATGGTTTTGCGCAGCTTACTGCTTTTAATAATTACATTCAGAATGCGATCGCCAGCTACAAAATTACTACTGCAAATTGGGCTTATGCAAATAGTCTGTGTAGTGCCGCTGGTCTTTCAGGATGCTCTGCTACTAGTACAAGCTCAGGCTATACCAATGTCAGCTACTACACCAATCAACAAAATCTATTGAGTCGCGGTCTTGAGTTGCAATACCATCACGATCTCAATCCGAATTGGGCTGTAGATGGTGGCTACTCCTACACCCGAACTGTATTAACGTGGACTGCCACGACTGACGCGATTAATTCACAGGTGGGCGGTGTGCCGATGAATATGGCAAATGCAGCCATTACTTATTACCCTGTGCCGCAGGCAAGTCTGACAACCACCGTGCGTTATGTTGGCAACTCCTGGATGGCAACAGGTACTTTACCCGTCCCGGCTTATGCAATTGTGGGTCTCAAGGCTAATTACCAAGTCACTCCCCAAGCCTCCATTTTTGCTTCGGTGGTGAACTTACTGAATCGACAATATGTCACCTTCAATATTGCGTCGCAGGCCTCTTCCTACCAGGCTGGCATGCCTCAGGCGATTAGCGTAGGCGCACGAATTACCTTCTAAACCCTGGCAATATAGGGCATTACCCTAGGAAATGGGTGCAGCTCCTTGGGTAAAAGAGTGCTTAAATAGGCGCTGAAGTCAAAATACTTACTAAAAAATGGGAGATTTAAATGCAAGTTCTTAAGAAGCCGGCGATGAATAAGCTCATCCCATTAGCCGTAGCTTTATTGGCAAGCTCAGTCATCGGTTTGCAGGGTTGCTCAACTAGCAATACTCCTGTAGCCGAGGCTCCCAAGCCGGCTCCTGCACCAGCATGGAAACAAGGTATGGGCGCAGATATGTCAACTTCCAAGTTGGCTCCTTTGGCTGGCAAGATGACTGCTACCCCAGCAAATGAAATTCCCCTCAATACTTTGAAATTACCCCCTGGTTTTAAGATTGAAGTCTATGCAAGCGGTATTCCGGGTGCACGTGAAATGGCAATGGGTGACAACGGAAAGATTTATATCGGTACCCGTGGTATTGGTCGCATTTATGAAGTGAGTAACAATGGTAAAGAGCGTAGTAGCCGAATTGTGGTTGATAAGTTAGTACAACCTTCTGGCGTTGCGTATAAAAATGGCTCACTCTATGTCATGGCAATTGATAAAGTCTTGCGCTACGACGGTATTAGCAAAAATCCTACTGTGGCACCAGTGGATATGACCTCTAAGTTCAATTTGCCACCAGAGCAACACCACAACTGGAAGTATTTAGCCTTTGGACCAGATGGTAAATTGTATGTACCTTTTGGTGCGCCTTGCAATATTTGCGAACTGCCAACACCTGAGTATGCGCAGATTCGTCGCTATAACCCTGATGGCTCTGGTATGGAAGTCTTAGCTACTGGTGTCAGAAATACGCAAGGCTTTGATTGGCACCCCGTTACCAAACAACTCTGGTTTACAAACCATGGGCGTGATTGGATGGGAGACGACAAGCCGAACGACACTTTGAATATCCTGACCAGTAAAGGTGAAAACTTTGGCTTCCCTTATTGCCATGAAGGCAATATGCCAGACGATAAAGTCATTAAGCCAAATGCTTGTGAGGGCGTAACCAAGCCAGTCGCACTATTAGGTGCTCACGCTGCAGCGATGGGCATTACCTTCTACACCGGGAATATGTTCCCGGCTGAATATAAAAATGTGGCATTTATCGCACGCAAGGGCTCTTGGAATCGTAACGTCAAATCAGGCTATGACGTTGTGACTGTCAAGGCAGATGCAAACGGTAAGAATGCCAAGATCACACCTTTCATTACCGGCTTTATGAATTCTGCTGATCAGTCTTTCTGGGGTCGTCCTACATTCTTCCTGCAGATGCCTGATGGTTCTATGCTCTTGACTGATGAACAATTGGGTGCAATCTACAGAATTACTTATAAGAAATAAGTATCGGCCTATAAAGTAGTGGCTTTAATGAGATTGGTAAAAATAGCGGCGTTTCTCTCGGGGGTTTATCTCTCGATAGTTGCGCCGCTTTCTTATGCCCAGAACATGAGTGCCAAACTAGCAGTTTGCGGAGCTTGTCACGGTGCCGATGGAAATTCCACCATGGCAGGCACTCCTTCTCTAGCAGGGCAGCCTAAGGTATTTCTAGAAAATAATCTCATCATGATTCGCGAGGGGATTCGGGATATTCCTGTGATGAAGGGTCAATTAGATGGTTTGAGTGACCCTCAAATTATTGCTCTTGCAAAGTTTTATTCTGCTCAAACACTAAAACCTGCTCCAGGCCAGCGTGACGACGTGCTCTATGAAAGAGGACAGCTGGTTTCAAAACAGGCTCTTTGCGGAACATGTCACTTGCCAGACTATGTGGGTCGCGAACAAATGCCTAGGCTAGCGGGACAGCGTGAAGATTACTTATTGCATACCATGCGCCAATTCCGCAATAATCAAGCTACAGGGCGCGATACCATCATGGCCGCATCCTTGTATGGTATGAATGATGATGATCTTAGGGCTATCGCGCAGTACTTATCCCAACTAAAATAAGATTTTCACAAGTACACCAAAAGATTTGACTTAAAGCTACTTAAGCGAATACTTGATGTGTCGCCTTCCAGAGTAGATCACCTCATTGCAAACCAAAAACCATTTTTTATTAATTGATTTTCTCAAGGTCTTTGCGGCCCTCTTAATCATCCTTCATCATTTGTCGAGCTACGGACAGATCGCAGAGGATGTACGTACAGTGTTGCCAGGACTAATGACTTGGTTGTTTGAATACGGACGCTATGCAGTACAGATCTTTTTGGTCATGGGCGGATACTTGGCTGCCCAATCCCTGACGCGCACCAGTAACTTAAAAAATCTCCAAACTGTTTTAAGGATTATTTTTAATCGCTATCTGCGCTTGTTTGCACCGTACGTTGTTGCGCTGATCATCACCATAGCTTGTGCGTGGGTGGCGCGTTTTTGGGTACAAGATGAATTCGTGGGTGAATCAGAAACGCTGAGTCAGTTTTTAGCGCATCTATTTTTTCTGCAGGGCATCTTAGGGCTTGATTCTATTTCTGCTGGCGTTTGGTATGTGGCGATTGATTGGCAGTTATACGCAATTCTGGCAATCATATTGGGAATGTTTCCTACCTTTCGTTCAGTAGTGTGGTTTTTGGCTGTACTGTGTGTTCTATCGCTGCTGTACTTCAATAGAAATGCTGACTACGAAAATTATTTCATCTACTTCATTGGTTCTTACGGCTTAGGCGTCTTGGCTCAACTTTGTAAAAATTATCCTGATCGATTAATCAATCGCTTTGCTAGAGTAGTGATGGGGGCTATTGGCGTTGCAATCATAGTTGCCAGTTTTCAAGAGTTTTGGCTACGAAATATTCTGGCTTATTTAGTAGCTTTAGTTTTGATCCTCTGGGGGGATTGGGCCTATATTGACCAATGGCGAGATCAAAAACATTTGCGTCCGCATAAATTAGTGAATGCCATTTTATGGAGTAGCAGAAGATCGTATTGCGCCTTCTTAATACACTTCGCTTTTATCTTGCTGGCTAATACGCTCTACATCGGTTGGGGCATGAGCCGGCAACATGATGGAGTCATGGCGATAGTTCTGATGTGCTTCTCTTTAGTAGCAAGTTGGCAAGCTGCGAATTATCTCTACCGATGGGTAGAGGTGCCTGCGCGGAGAATTAAATTCTAAAGCCCCATTTCTTTTAAGACACGAAAGATTTCTCGATAAGCCTTAGGCGGCTTATTTTGCTCTTTCTCTCTACGCGCATTACGAATGAGGGTACGCATATTCTGAATATCCATATCGGGATATTGCTCAATCATTTTGGTAAAAGTTTCATCATGGGCGATAAGCCGATCACGATATCCCTCTAAGAAATGAAGCTTTGTAGTCTCTGCTTTACTGACGCCCTGAATGGCATCTAAACGTTTTTGAATCGCTTCAAGTTCTTCTTCATCCAGAAAGCGCATGAGCTTGCCTAGATACTGCTTATGGCGACGAATCGCTTCAAAACTCTTAATCTTGTTAGTTTCTGCAATCGCTGTTTTGATGGCTTCATCCAGGGGGATGGTTTTGAGGGCATCGCTACTCAAAGCAGCTAATACCTCTGCCAATTTCTGGCGTTCAGTCATTTGGCGCTTTAACTCGGACTTGCTTGGGCCTTCATCTTCCTCAGCAAGCTTGGGAGTGCGATTTTTCTCATTAATGTGCATCTAAGTATTTTAGACGGGTATTTGATCCGAATTATTCTTTGCTGATCTTTTGTTTGAAAAGTCGCAGACTATCACTAGAAAACAACTGACTGCGGCCAATGACGGTTGATGGCTGTAATCTACCAGCCTGGACATATCTACGCAAAGTGGGAAGCGAAATTTCTAAAAATTCTGCAGCCTCTTCTGCCGAAAAGGTAGCATTTCTCAGATGTCCAAATACTTGTTCGTGAGTGTAATCGGCCTCCTTAAAGGCATTTATTGCAATTAAAGAGAAAAATTTAATACGTTCTTTTGCTGACATTTTTTGCACTTGAGCAAATAGATCCTCAGCAGTCATCGTTGGAGTCATTCATTGACCTCGCTTTCTTTATTCAAGTGTCTTTGAGTTGTCATTTGAGACGAATTGATCGTTTTAGTTGATTGTAGAAATTTTCATGAGGTCCAATTTGACAGAACTCAATCCAGGTTATGAAATTTCCATCTGCAAAATGGTTAAATTGATATGCCATTAAATATTCCTGTCTATTAAAGCGAAACTTATAAACAAATATTCCCTGTAGGTCACCAAGTTTTTGCTGACCTATCCTGGGGTTGTTACAAACTTCAATAACCTTATCTTCTATCGCTAACTGCAAAGGCTTTGAAGCCCTTTTGACAAATTGAGCAAAGGCTCTTTTATAGCAAGTTCTCATGATCTAATAATAGATCGTAATTGATTCTATAACAAATCAACAAAAATGCCAAGAAATCCCTGATTTTTTTATTGGTCAATAATAGAAGCAACTATGTTTTAAGCAGCGGATACATGACTCAAGCAAACACTTACGACTACATCATTATTGGGGCAGGCAGTGCCGGTTGTATGTTGGCTAAGCGTTTAACTGAGAACCCACAAAAGAAGGTTTTATTAATAGAGGCCGGTAAGAGTGATCGCTATATCTGGATTCATATTCCAGTGGGCTATCTTTACTGTATTGATAATCCAAAAACAGATTGGCGCTTTAAGACGGTTGCCGATAAAGGTCTCAATGGCCGATCCTTGTTATATCCCCGCGGTCGTGTACTTGGTGGATGTTCATCGATTAACGGCATGATCTACATGCGCGGTCAAGCGGGTGACTATGAGTCTTGGGTGCAGGCCACAGGTGATGAAGCTTGGTCTTGGGAGAATGCACTCAAGCGCTATAAAGCATTTGAGGATTACCACAGTGACGCCAATCAATGGCACGGCAAAGGTGGCGAGTGGACCGTATCGAAGCAACGCTTGCGTTGGCCCATCATGGACCGATTTAAAGATGCGGCAATAGAGGCTGGCATTCCAGCATCAGATGACTTTAATCGTGGCGATAACTTTGGCGTAGGCTACTTTGATGTGAGCCAGCGTAAGGGTTGGAGGCTCAATACATCAAAAGCTTTTTTAAAAGATGCTGTCAAGCGCAGTAATTTGACGGTGCTCACCGAAGCCATGGTAACCAAACTCAAGATCGATCCATTGACTAAACAATGTTACGGGGTTGAGTACCGCTGGAACGGTGTGGTCACTGAATCATTGATCAATCCAGGCGGCGAAGTGATTTTGAGTGCTGGCTCTATTGGTAGCGTGCAAATTTTAGAACGTTCTGGTATTGGCGCTGCAGCGCATTTAAATCAGCTGGGTATCCCGGTGATTGCAGACTTACCGGGGGTTGGTGAAAATCTGCAAGATCATTTGCAATTGCGGATGATTTATAAAGTGGATGGCATCAAAACTCTCAACACCCAAGCAAATTCATTATTTGGCAAGATGATGATTGGACTGGAGTATCTCTTGAAGCGCTCGGGGCCAATGTCGATGGCGCCTTCTCAGCTGGGGGCATTTGCTTATAGCTCTTCAGCTCAAAAGAGTGCTAACGTGGAATATCACGTGCAACCTTTGTCGCTTGAACGTTTTGGTGAAGACTTGCATTCCTTCAATGCGTTCACTGCCAGTGTATGTAACTTGCGTCCCACTTCACGAGGTAGCGTACACATCACCTCTGTTGATCCTGAAGCGCCTCCAGCAATTCAACCGAACTACTTATCTACTGAAGAAGATCGTAAGGTGGCAGTTGAGTCATTGCGTTTAACTCGCAAGATTGTGGAAAGCAATGCGCTCAAACCTTTTACGCCAGAAGAATATAAGCCGGGTATTCAATATCAAAGTGACGAAG
Organism: Polynucleobacter sp. AP-Feld-500C-C5; assembly: GCF_018882265.1. NCBI lineage: Bacteria > Pseudomonadati > Pseudomonadota > Betaproteobacteria > Burkholderiales > Burkholderiaceae > Polynucleobacter > Polynucleobacter sp. AP-Feld-500C-C5. Next base: position 256,997 of record NZ_JACVOW010000021.1, read on the forward strand.
AGTTGGTGAAAGCAGCAGGAGATATTGGTACGACGATTTTTCATCCAGTGGGTACTTGTAAGATGGGGCGGCCTGATGATCCGATGGCCGTTCTAGACTCACAATTACGAGTAAGGGGAATTCATCATTTGAGGGTAGTTGATGCTTCTGCCATGCCGACCATTACTTCGGGTAATACGGCTGCACCAACCATGATGATTGCAGAGCATGTAGCAGAATTGCTGACGCGTGAGTAATTCATTGAAGCCATCTCTTAATTACCAATTACCTGTCAGCCATTTGTTGTTGGCATTAGCCATTGTGGCCGTATGGGGCACCAACTTTGTAGTGATCAAAATTTCTTTAGAGAGTTTTCCGCCTTTTTTGTTTGCCGCCTTGCGTTTTGTATTTGCCTTTTTACCAGCAGTGTTCTTCTTGCCTAGACCAAAGGTCTCATGGGTCAATCTCTGTGTTTATGGTCTTGCGGTAGGGGTCGGGCAGTTCGGGATTTTATATTTTGCGATTGATGGCAATATTTCACCTGGCCTGGCTTCTTTGGTCGTCCAGACACAGGTATTTTTCACGATTGGTTTTGCGATGCTGTTTGCTAAAGAACAGTTAAAACTCTATCAGGCGGTTGCAGTAGCCATTGCTATGACCGGTTTAGGAATTATTGCGGTCCATACAGATGCTACTACCACCTTTCTGGGTTTAGCCTTAGTGGTATTTGCAGGTTTTTCTTGGGGTGTAGCCAATACTGCTAGTCGTCGTGCCGGTGCTATCAACATGCTTTCTTATGTAGTGTGGGCTAGTGCTTTTGCAATTCCACCTTTGCTGCTGATCTCCTGGATTTTTGAAGGGGGTTGGGACTCGATGTATGTCTCACTCACTTCAGCGCCAACAGGTGCCTGGCTTGGTGTTCTGTGGCAGTCTTGGGGAAACACGCTCTTTGGCTATGGCGCTTGGGCCTGGCTACTCTCCAAACATCCTGCAGCAGCAGTGGCACCTGCACCCTTATTGGTGCCCATTTTTGGTATGGGCTCTGCAGCATTTTTCTTGAGTGAGCCTTTGCCCCTATGGAAAATTTTGGCAGCAGGTATTGTCATCTTGGGCTTGATGGTCAATTTGTTTTGGCCCTACTGGAAAACTCAAAGATGATTAGAAGTCTGAAGCGAACTAGAAGCCTTCACGGTTTATTACTGCACGACCTCACACATCAATACAAATCATAGGAAATGCAGACCTTTCAGCGTGAGGCTGACTGCTACACCAAAAACCATGACTGCAAAGACTTGCTGCAACTTCGGTCCACTGAGCTTTTTACTGATTGCTAGACCAATGAGTAGGCCACCGAGCGCGCCGATAGAAAAGGGTGCAGCCACAATAAAATTAAAGCTACCCGTTGCCGCAGAAAAGATGACGCTACCACCAGAAATCAGAGCTTGTACGCCTAATGAAGTAACGATGATCGATTGCGCTGATAAATTGGTATAGCGTTTTAAGGCTGGAATGATGATGAAGCCACCGCCCACTCCAAGCAGTCCCGATAAGAGACCTGCCAAGCCGCCGGTAAGGGCAAGTGCCTTAGCGCAGGGAACATTCCAAGACAACTTTCCAGCTGATGGATTCATTAAACAAGGGGGTGGCTGCCTTGGAGGTTCTGGGATACCTAAAGCAGTATTGCGAGCTTGTCTATATTGGCTATACGCGGAGTAAAAGAGCGCGCTGCTAAAAATAAGTAGTAGCGGACCATTTGGGATGCGGCTTGCCAACCAAAATCCAGCAGGAGCCAATATCACTCCAAAGATAGCCATGAAGATGGCGGCTTTATAGCGTAGAAGATTATTTTTTAGCCCCAGTAAAGCGCCCACGCTGGCAGCAAGGGCAATTGCCGAGAGGGATATGGGGCTGGCATCTACCATATTCAGATGAAGGGCAAATACTAATAGTGGGACAGAGAGAATGCCGCCACCCGCGCCAGTCAGCCCCATGAGAACTCCCACAATAATTCCGAGGGCTGGGCTGATGAGCAATGAGTTATCCATTGCTATGGATTTTATAGGGCGAATCAATCTAGAAGTAAGGTGTTTATGTTGCTAACTCCTCGCTTGCTTGTTCAGGCCCATGGGAATGTGTATTAAGAAAACGGCAAAAAACAGAAGACCAAGCCCCCAATGAGTACTCACTACCGTTTCCCGAATGGCTTCTGGGCCGTAATACAGAAGTGAGCCAGTAATCATTAATGCACTTAAGAAGCTCAGTTGGCCTAAGCCGCTCCACCATTTTCTTTTAGACTTCAAGCCGGCTTTGAGATGGAATGGTAGAACAGACCCTAGCGCAAGGATTGTCAGCATAGCCGCTACCCCATGAATCACTAAAATATTGTGTGATCCCAAAATGGATCGCTGAATCTGAAATTCGTGACCTATTAAGTAAATGCCGCCGCTTAAAGAGCAACTGGAGATCCCAAGTATCACAAACCATTTCTGCCATTCTGGCATTTTTCCTAAACGACTCATATGGCAATCCGAATGGCTTGTGCTGAGAATTTAGCAAAGCAAGGATGATTGGCTTGTTTTGATAAAGCGAGTACCTTAGTGAGGGCATCGGCATAAACGCATTCTTTTGCGAGGATGGAATAGGAGTCTGAAGATTGAATATAAATATCAGATTCTTCTGTTGCTAGGGGATTGATGAGATGACTTTCATGCCCGTCTCTTTTTGCAAAATACAGACTGCTAGTAGCTAGCGCAGCGTTTTGCAGAGAGCCGATTTGAAGCAGCTCTGAAAGATTTTTTGGATTGCGAATCTGAACGGGTTTAGGGGCATCTCCAAATACTCTCAAGTCACCGCCTGCATTGACGATGCCAGAGCGAATCCCTTCGGAGATCAAAATCTTGACTGCCATATCAACTGCAAAGCCTTTGGCAATGCCACCAAGATCTAAACATACGGGACGAGAGGAGGTGATGAGCTCAGGCGTCAAAAAACAGATGTCTTCAATGCCACCAAGATTGTGATTGGTGAAGTCAATATGACGGGGTAAAAGACCAGCCGCAACCAAGCGATGCCCAATACCGCAGTTAAATAGACCACGTGAGTGACGATGTACCTGTTTTGCAATGCTTAGTACTTGTGAGGTCCAGGGATGAATATCTACCGCCCGGAGATGGGCATAACGATTGAGGTAATTGAGTTCGCTATCGGGCTGATGAAAGCCCATTAAGCCCTGAATCTTTTCGATGGCGGCAAAGGCATGATCTACAGCAGCCTCATTGGTATCTTGATCAATAGTAATTTCGACAAAGGTTCCTAAAAGCGGTTTGCAGCGAGTCTTCATGACATCATTGGGTGCTTATTGAGATTTGACTGGCATGTTCTTGAGGGTCAAGTCATAGAGCACGGTGATCCGTTTCACCCCATCGGTGAGGTGCTTGCAAGAAAGGGTTGCGCCCCCAATATTTTGAATATCTTGATTGAGTTTGATGGGGTCGTTGATAGTTTTACCAACAAATTGTTTGCGCCACTGTGCCTCAGCTACTTCGTAGCCATAAGATTCCACATACTCTAAGACTTCAATGCCCAAAACACTACCCTTTGCATTTAAGGCGACGGCGTAGGTAATCATTTCATGCTTACCTACGACCTCATCAATCACAAACCATCCGCCATCAGATGACCTCCATATACGATCACCTTGAAAGGGATGGCGGATGCTAGAAGCCGCCCGCATCTTTTCTTGTAAATCATCAGTAATGATGATGGGTGATTTACTGAGTACCTTATTGGGGAAAAGTATTTGCTGGGCTTGTTCGCTAGAGATGTAAATCTTTGCTTGCGCAAAGATTGGTGCAACTAGTATGGATAGCCCTACTACAGCATATGGATTTGGTTTCCAATTCATGATCTTATTTTTTATTAGTTCAGCGGAAAGCCAACTTTGAGAATGTATTCATTGACTGAGTGGCTATCCCACACGCGGGCATTGGAGCATTCTGCCTCGCCGCCACCCATGCAGGTTCCGCCTGCTAATTGATAGCGCCATGCACCTGTAACCCACCAGTCTTTTGCGGCATAGTGCAAATTCGGGCCAACAAAGGTTGCGCGCTGCACTTGATTACGTAAATTAAGTTCTGAGTAGTCATTGTGAAAGCGTGCTTCAACGCCAGCTGACCACTTCGGGGCAAATCGATAGCTAGCACCAACCAAGATATCTAACATTGACTCAGGAACGTTGCCATTTTCAATAAACTTCAAGCGCTCGTTGGCAACAACGACGTTACTAGCCAAAATTAAGCGGTCGTCAATGAAGTTCGATTGCAGTAATAACCTAGCTTCGATCTCATCTTTATTTCTTCCCCAGGTGGGCTCTAAATAAAGACCAACACCAACGGGTGAAGTCACTGGATTTGTAATGCGGTAAATAGCCTCTAAAGAGCCGCCTTCGATACCACTCTTTCTATATGCAGTCGATGGGTCATGTGAAGAAGGGACTCCATAACCTCCGGTACAAGTAGGCGCATCGCCGCACGCTTCTGGATTGGTGTAGTTTTGATTGGCATTCGTGTAGTACGAATTGATATAGCCAGCAACTTGTAAGTCGTTGGTCAGGCCGTACTCAAGTTCTGTTCTAGCAGTCCATGCATCGTAAGTGCCTGAGGCTTGCGTTTGGTTGAGTTGTAGTCGCTGCTCAAATTCCCACTTACCTTTAGGCTGAAGGTCTAGGGTATAGATCCAGCCAAAGGCTCCTTCACCAGCATGGGCTAATGAGAGGTGCAAAGTAGCGGCGAGGACGAGGCTAAAGGCAATCAGTTTTTGAATGGTCAGTTTCATAGTTTTCTGAGAGAGGGTTGATAAAAGTAAATGAGAATGGTTCTCAATATAACATCAAATGAGAATGATTCTCAAATAAGAAAAGCCTATCTTTAAATAAATGATGAAATTTGTGGGGGAATTTACTTTCCCTTGTAAGATTTCTTTTCAATGGATGCACAAGCACTAGAAAAACTCGTACTCATGAAGATGCCCTTTGGTAAGCATGCAGGGCGTGCACTAGCAGACTTGCCAGGAAACTATTTGGCTTGGTTTGCGCGCGAGGGATTTCCTAAAGGGGAATTAGGTGAGTTACTAGAGCTAATGCATACACTGGATCACAACGGATTACGTGGACTGCTAGCTCCTATTCAGCGTACGCATGGCTTGCAAGCCAAATCAAAACTACTTTGAGTGAACGATCGCAGTAACCCGATGACGTTCGTAGCTCACGTTGGGTGAGTCTGGCGGACTGCTTTGTGTGAGCTGAGTTCTTAATGATGTTTTTAAGTCGATTTGTCTGGCAATGCTGTTCGCTAACTCAGCATTGCGATCATATTGAATCTGAACGCTGGCTACTTTTCCATCTTGAATACGGGCAATCAGGGCGTTGACCTTATCAGCTGAATACTCATCGAAAAAGATTGGATACCATCCTCCCATCAAATCCTGATGAGGCTTGGCAGTTGGGGGTTTGACGGTTGGCGCGATTGCTTGCTTGGTCTGGGAAGCTCCTACTTTGATAGGTAATTGAAAATCAATTCCTATTTTGCTCACCAATTCAGCATAAGAAATAGGCGGGGACATTTGGGCTTCATTACTGTTCTCGATCCAGTAAGCCCAAGCCTCATTTTTATCAGGGTCATAAACTAACTTAAATAAATGACTCGGAATGGTGACATGGCTTCTGCCTATGCTGCCTTGATTTCCAGTGGAGCCGGTAAAGACATAAATATCTCCAGTAGCTCTTTTGGCATAGAGTCTAGTTGGTTCCTCAACATTTTTAGCCCAAATACCTTGGTTGTTCTGTCTGGCTTGCGGCATCATGTTTGCCAATGAGAATGACTGAGCCATCGCTCTTTCATTGCTCATATCTCCAGCGGGGGCATTGTGACCGCGATCGTAACCACTGCCGCGGTAGTCTGAGAGCAAAGCCCGCTCCACAAAAGGAAGTCTGGCCTCTTCATAAAACTGGTTGCTTCTGCGGGGGTGTGGGGCTAACAGTTGGTCGCGATGAAGTTTTTCTACCGTATAAATCGGCTTTTTATCCTGAGGTGAGTAGAAAACTGCAAAGCTATCAAAGCAAAGATCTCGTCCTATTTGGGTGGTAATTGGAACCTGTTGGGTCGGAAAGAGGTTCTTGCATTCATCGAAAAGGGCAAAAGCCCTCAAAGGACTCAGCAAAAAAAACAATAAAACTAGGGGCGCGAGGAGCTTGCGGGAGAATTTCATCATCTGTAAGTGTAGGGGCTGGGCGATCCTATTTAGATACATTCTGACTTGAGTTAGCTTTTGAGCTAGTCAGAAATTGATCCTTGCTGGACTCAGTTTGGGAACTCAAGAACTCAAAGTCTTGAAAAAACTGTCTTGCAGTATTAGTCAGTCTGATACTACCGGTAGAAATTTTGAGCGACTGAAATACTAGATGTATGGTTTTTGCAGGTAATTTTTCATTCCGAATAGTAAAAAAGTCTAGATTTAGGTAATTTTTTATAAAATGAAATTAGTGCTTCTTAACTTCCATAAGTCATTGATTTAAATAGACTTAATATGATTTATTTGGTGCATATACGGGAACTCCCGTAATTCAAGACCTAAAAGTTATTGAAATAGCTTTCCTTATTCTTGACTTGATATAAGAACCTTTTTAGGATGACCCATGTTTTTTAAATATTGCGTTGCAGCAAAATTCTTTATAAAGTTTTGAGCTGCTCGCGACAAGGTGAATGAAGAAATATTTATCCAAAAATTTGATTGAGATACTCGATAGGCAACCAGCCTTTTTGAGTGCTAAGGCGCTGCTAGCCCAGGCGATGGCTCCAGTCTATCGAGTCGTTAACGGTCTATTGGCTCTGAGCGTCTTCATGGTAGTAGGTCTTTGGCTATCAGGTAATGGGACGAATGCAGGTGCCTTTGATCTCGCCCGTATCTTGGTGCCAGATGAGGCGCGCCATATCGTGTGGAGCAATGGCTTTAGCATGCTCGATCAATATAAGAGTGCTAATGAGAGCTCTGCTTCCGTTGCCTCTGAAACAAATATTGCGAGAGTCATTTACCCAAAATCAATCCCTGGCGGCTCTAGCTTTCCAAGCGCCAAACAACAAACCATTGCTTTGTTAGCGCCCTCTGTCGCGAAGATTCAAGTGAAGTCGATCTCTCATTTGGCTGATCGCATTCCAACATCCAAGATCGACCCTCAAGCCTTGGATAGCAATTTGATGGGTTCGATTCAGAATCAGCGTGCAGTTGCAGATTTCTTTGAAAAGAAATACAGCCTCGATCGCGCGAAGATTGAAGAATATGTTTCTAATACGATCTTGATTGCCAAGGAAGTGAACATTGATCCCGTATTGTTATTGGCGGTGATCTCTATAGAGTCCAACTTTAATCCTAATATCAAGAGTCATGCAGGCGCAGAAGGATTGATGCAGGTAATGACTTCAGTGCACCGTGAGAAATATGCCTTGTTTGGTGGCACGCAAGAAGCGGTCAAGCCAGAGGTCAATATTCGTGTTGGCGCTTATATCTTGAAGTACCTCATTGCCACCGCAGGTTCTTTGCGTAATGGTCTGAAGTTCTATGTTGGCGCGGCTAATATTGAAGATGATGGTGGCTATACAGATAAAGTGATGGCAGAACGTAATCGCTTGATTAGCTTATGCCAAACCCGCTCGATAAATCGCTTAAGCTTGAATGGTAAAGACGTACGCTCTTAATTTAAGAGTTGTACGAAGCTGAATAATTAAAAAAGCCACCCTCTGAACTGACCCCCAGTAGTTGGACAGTTTAGTTAGGTTAGCACAAGGGATTGAGTTCGGTATTGCACCGGGCTCAATCCCTTTAGTTTTTGCTTGATTCGATCATGGTTGTAGTAGTGGATATATTC
>NZ_JACVOW010000022.1:0-248880 GCF_018882265.1 Polynucleobacter sp. AP-Feld-500C-C5
GACGCAATAAGGTGACGATTTGCTCGGGTTTAAGACGTTGGCCTTTTGCCATATTTAGCACTCCTTTAAGGTGAAGATTATCAAAAATCCTCTCTTTTGGAGTGGTACTAAAAATCAGGTCAGTTCAGTGTTGGGTGGAATGCCGTGGATCTTGAATGGCATTCACAGGTGGTCTGATGGTCAGATGTCTAATTTGTCGGGTTAACCGACAAAACATATTCTAAGATCAGAGGCAACTGGCGACCCAAAGCCCTCATTCACTCAAACCCAAAAACTACCTCTGGCCTTGTTTTGCCACATGCCATCTACCATTTCGGATTGGTAAAAAGCTACCATCATCAATTCCAACTTCTTGAGCAATGCGTTCGTTCATAACTTTATTCATGGCCATGATCAAATCGCCATTCTTCTTAGGATCCATAGCCATGTTATTCATTTCATTCGGATCGTTTTGAAGATCAAAAAGCTCTAAATCGTTCTTCGCTAACATTTCTTCCATCGTGGTTGGGGTGTTGAACTGCAGCGGTGAGAAATATCGTGAGAAACGGTATCTTCCATCAAACACACTACGAATACCAACCCGGTTAACAAAGTTGGGTTGATGTGCATTCAAAATCTTAGCCGACTCTTTGTAGTCATATTTACCAGACATCAACCAAGAATAGGTCTTCTCAGCCCAAAACCAGCTGGTAAACATCAACATATTGAAGTTGAACAAGGAAGCTGGTCTTGCTGAGTCGACCTTAGCCTTTTCAGGCTCTTTAAATAATGGCGTGAGATCTTTGCCCTTGAGTCCTTCCGCTGCTTTTGCAACAGTCTTGGGATCCTTGCCAGTCATCGCTAATATAGTAGTGGCTAGGTCAATTTGTGAAGTAATCGCTTGGCACTCTTTGCCGCCAGGATAAGCAGGATGAATGATCATGAGTGGAATATGATTCTGCTCTTTATAAGCAGTAGTACCTTTACCTCTCATTTGGTGGGTGCCCCCCAACTCACCATGGTCAGCCGTAAAGATCACAATAGTATTGTCTTCCATGCCACTATCTTTTAAGCCTTGCATGACTGCTGCAACATTCTCATCACTATCGCGCATGCAGTTAAAATAGTAGTCAAGCAACAACCTCCAGCGTCGATCTTCATTAGGCCATGAGCCCATTAGCAAGTCCCAAATCTCTTGATACAGCTTGTGCGCCTTTGGTCTGCCGGGAGCATCTAGAGCTTGCTTACGACTTTCTGGCAGTGGGTAGTTATCCCATGTCGCTTGATATAGCTCAGTTGTAGGCGGAGGTAAGATGGTCATCGCATGCTTAGCGCCTTGCACAGGTTTACCGGGCGAATCCGAGTTCACGTAGGTCACATCATGAGGGTTAACGATATTGACCGCCAAATACCAAGGCTGCTTCTTAGCTCTGAGCTCTTGCCCTTCATTACGCAACCAACCAATCGCTGATGAGAGTGTGAGTTTGTCAAAGGTATAGCCACCTTGCTGTTGATCGACGATATCACCAACGCCTAGGAAGTCATCAAAGCCATAGGATTTAATAATCTTTCGATACTTATCCATCGGAGCGTCATAGGCATACTTGACTGTATCCATATTGGCCGATAAGTGCCATTTACCTTGGTAGGCAGAGTGATAGCCCAGCTCTTGAAGGCGATGTCCAATTGTTTTAACCTTTAGCGATAAATCAGGCTGCCATAAAAAATTGAGGTTATCAAAAATGCCTGAATGCTGAATATGCTGACCTGTGTAAATCACTGAACGAGCTGAAGAGCATTGCATCGATGCAGCTTGGTGATTCGTAAAAGTAATGGCTTTCTTTTTAATCGCTTCACGAGCAGGAACAGGCATCGGCCACTTGGGAAAAAAATGCTCTTGGTCAACCAGAACAAAAAGAATGTTGTAGCCAGCAGGTGGAGTATTCGGTGCAATTGGAGAAGGCTTATTAGAATTAGATTGAGCCTCTGCATTTTGTACACCAGCAGGTAACAAAGTAGCCCCTAATGCTACAGCTCCTGACGTTAATAAATCACGGCGAGACTGGTTTTTTGGTTCATTGTTAGATTGAGATGTCATATTGATTCTTCATTGTTTTACTATTGGAAGTAACATTATCAGGTCCATATGAAAGTTTGCCTAGTTGCTTGCACTCCTTTAGGGCAGTGAATATCAGGTTTTTCACTAGATCTCATCGGCCAGTCAGGCCTTTGGTCTGCCCAGCACGATTCGAACGTGCGACCTACGCCTTAGAAGGGCGTTGCTCTATCCAGCTGAGCTATGGGCAGAATATGCTGGGTCTGTATCTAGAACAATCAGGAAAGTGGTCGGAGTACAAGGATTCGAACCTTGGACCCCCTGCTCCCAAAGCAGGTGCGCTACCAGGCTGCGCTACACTCCGACGGAACCATTATTCTACACCGGCAGAGCTATTACAGGCAAATCCTGTAAGATTCGGAGTATGGTTGCCTATTTTTACAGCAAATTAACTAAGCAAGTTCACGCTGCTATTGCAGTGGCTTTGCTTATGGCTTTGCTTATGGCTTGCATGATGGGAACCCATTGGATTGGCTTTGCTCACAGTATTAGCCACGCAAGTATTCAGCAACAAAGTATTAGCCCATCATCCGCAGATGAATTTGCTCCCACATCGGTTCACAGCTCAGATATTTGCCATCTTCTTGATGCCTTAACTTTAGCTGGTTTCATACCAGAAGTATTCATCGGAGCGCTAGTATCTCAAGCTACTAGTTCTGCTCTAGCAACCCCCCTAGAATTTCACTTTGCGCAAGCTGCCCAATCGGCTTACCAATCGCGCGCTCCCCCTGCTGACATCCTTTAAAACCCGTACCAACTAATAAGGTTGGATACCTCCCGTTTTAATCATCACCACTTTTTGGTGATCTTGGATGAAATATGAATTACAGGCATTACTCCACATTTCGATATGCATTATTACTAGCTACTTCGATTGCTAGCTTTTCGGCATGGCCGCAAGGCAATGCCGAACCATCATTGCAACTCAATGTCAGCGGCGTGCGTGATGATGGTCAAGGGTTTTTATCGCCTAACAAGGTGCTTTCAGGTGATGATTTACAAAACAAACTGAGTGGCACGCTTGGAGCAACTCTGGCAAATGAGCTAGGTGTTTCAGCAACGGGTTATGGTTCGGGTGCATCTAGACCGGTAATACGAGGACTTGAAGGTGCTCGAGTGCAGATTTTGCAAAATGGTTTATCCGTTGGAGATGTATCTAGCATCTCCACTGATCACGCAGTAGCTAATCCGATGCAAAACACGCATCAAATTGAAATCTTGCGGGGTGCATCTGCCCTTCTATATGGATCGGGTTCTAGTGGTGGTCTAGTGAATGTGGTGAATGATCGCATCGTCACCTCAATGCCAGATGCCCTGTCTGGAGCCATGAATACCAGCTATGAAACAGTCAACCAAGGTAAAATCGCAAATATTGAATTAGATGCACCTGCTGGTCCATTAGCATTACATTTTGATTCGACGATTAGCAATTCAAATAATTACCGTATTCCGGGGTTTGCTGAACAAGGGGGTCCCAATGCCAATTGGTCAATCAATCCTGGGCAAACCGTGAACGTACCCTATAGTGGAAAGCTTCCATTCTCATTTAGCAATCAAAATAGTTTGGGATTAGGTGCATCCTATTTAAGGTCAGACGGTTATACCGGTGTCTCCTTAGAACGTATGAATCATAACTACGGCATACCCACTGCTGAGGGTGGATTTATTCAGCAGTCACAAAATCGTTATGACTTTGCCCATCAAGCCAATGATCCCTTTGACGGTTTTTCATCGATCAAGATTAGTGCAGCTAACACCAATTATCAACATACTGAATTTACTAACAATGGTGTGGCATCAACGCAGTGGAATAACACTGCATCGGAAGCGCGTTTAGAGCTTACCCACAAAGAACTGCTAGGGTCGAAAGGAGTGATTGGCGCACAAGTAATCGGAGCTACTCTGAATGCGATGGATTTAAATACCAATAACTATGCCATCGTGCCGCAGACAAAATCGAACTCCACCGCACTATTTTGGGTTGAGGAAGGTCGTTACGGACCCCTTAAGAGCAGTCTAGGAGCGCGCTATAACTATGCTGCCCAAAATCCCAATTCAGCCACACAATTTCCGAGTACGAGTTCACAAGGATTTACTCCAAATACCTATGGACCACCAACCATTCAAAACCGACAGTTCAATCTGATGTCTTACTCTGCTGGTGGCATGCTTGATGTAGCTCGCGGTTATGGTGTGGGATTGGCCTATACCGTTTCACAGAGGGCACCAACACCACAAGAGCTTTACTCCTATGGTCCGCATGATTCCACTGCTACTTTTGACATCGGTAATTCCAATTTAGGTACAGAAACGTCACATAATCTTGAATTGAGTTTTCAGAAAACCTTAGGGCTCATGCGGAGCAAGGTGAGCGTCTATCGCAATCAATTTAGTAATTACATCTATGGTTTTTATACTGGCTCTTATAGCAGTACGAATGACAACTTCTCAGTGGTACAAACTTCGCAAGCAAATGCCAATATCCGCGGTGCCGAAGGAGAATTGACCTATAACTGGAATCAAACAGGTATTGGTGGACGGCTATTTGGTGATGTATCGCAAGGAAGCTTCAATGCTGGTGGCAATTTACCTTTGCAGCCAGCACCTAGACTCGGTAGTGAACTCGCTTATCAACGTGATGGTTGGCTTACCAGTACTACCTATATTTACAGCTATCAACAGAACAGGCTAGCAAGCTGGGAAATTGGTCCTACCCCGAGTTATAAGCTCTTAAATGCCAATCTCTCCTACACGGAGCGAATTGGTAAAGTCAATTGGACTGGATATATGGCACTAAAGAATCTTCTCAATGAGGAAATTCGCTATGCAACATCACCTATGGCAGTAAGACTCTACGCGCCTCAACCAGGAAGAAGCTTAATGCTTGGAGTCAGAGCAGCGTTTTGAACTAACTTAAAAAAAATCGCAGATAAATAAAACCCAGCATGCCTGATCCTAAGATCACAAAAACGGGATTGATCTTGGTTCTCAGAATCAAGTAAAGCGTAAACAACGCCAAGATCAGAGTCACTGGACTGACGATTGATGCCTTAGCAACAGCATACACGCCAGATGCCATCAATCCAATAGAGATAGGCTCTAAAGCACTCTGGATAGTGCGTCGCCAGGGATTATGAGCAAAATGACTCCATAGGCGACCTGCATAAAAACACAAAATACTAGAAGGTAGAAAAAAGGCCAGCAGCACAATACCCGAACCCACTATTCCTGCAACTTTGAAACCAATAATAAGCACCATCAACATATTGGGGCCAGGCGCTACCTGACCAATACTATAGATATGAACAAATTGTGCATGAGTAATATCAAATTGATGAGCCAAAAGAGTTTGCATCTCTGGCAAGACAGCAGTACCTCCCCCAACAGCCAGGATCGATAAAAGACTAAAGGTGAGTACGAGTTGAACTAGCAAACTCATGACTGTAGTTTTGGCCTATATAGATAGATAGAAATCGGCGCCATGATTAACAGAACCAAAGGCAAAGAAAGTTTTGCAATGCTCATAAGTCCGAAGGTACAAGCAATGATGATGACGGATTTCAAATGCTTCCAGTGCTCATCGCCAATACGGTATGTAATCGCAGCCAATAAACCGCATGCGCCAGCGGCAATCCCAGTTAAAAGCAGATTTGCGAGTGGATGATTATTGTTATTGGTATAAGCAATGCCAATGATTAAGACAAAAAGAGATCCCGGAAGAATTAATCCTAATGCAGCAATCACTGCACCCCATATTCCCCGCAAATGATCGCCAGCGAGCACTGCTAAGTTCACTGAATTTAAACCAGGCATGGTTTGACTAATCGCCAAGTAACCCATGAATTCATCAGCGCTGAGCCATTTTCGTTTTCCGATGAGAAGAATCCGCTCGTAAGCAATGATTCCACCACCAAAACTCACTGCACCAATAATCAAAAACTGTATAAATAAATCACTCAGAGTGACTTTGCCTATCTTCCCACCAGGGTCTTCAAGGCTCATTCAGGCTTTCCATAGATCAAGGCAGTTTTAGTGCTCCCTATTTCTAGCCAATCGGCAAGATCAATTTGAAGTTGTTTGAAGAATTTATCTGCTCGCTTATGGGCTTTAGCTTGTGCTCGGTTTTCATCGTTGACTCGATATGAAAAAGCCAGCTCTCCAACAATAGGGTCTCCCGCACTTTTCATCCAAATAGCAATATCACAATGTGCCTGAACGCCATCACCAAAGACGAAATTACCCAATGGCAAGCAGGCCTCTAATATTTTATTGGTTGATCCGCCCACAATACGTAGCGGTGATTTTTTATCAATGGCGAGTTTAGCAAGGCCAGGAAAGAATTTATTAGCGCTGCTGAGCGTTCTATCAAAAAGATCATCAATCGGAACAGCATCTAAGATAGCATTATTTGAATATATTTGACGTTGTGTACCCAGTCCATCCCCACGGAGAATTTCTTCTTTGAAGCGAATCCGTGATTTGATCTTTTTCTGTGGTGTCGGGTCAAAGTTTGAGGCATGATCCATCTCATGCGCACGACATTTCAGCGTGACCTCCGCGTAATCATCCACCCAAATATTTTGGCGTGATTCTCTGACACGTAAAATAATATTGTTCAGGCGAAAATCTTCGCCCGGTGTGTCATAAAAATAAATGTTACGCAAACCAGTATTGGCATTATCAAGATGAAAAAAATCAACCTTGTTTTTCTTGCAAAACTTGATCAGCTGTTCGCTAAGGGCGGTGATTTTGCTGCGACGATCTAAGCCTTTGGGCTTGATAAGCAACTTAAATTCTCTATTGGTAATCGACGGGTGGAGTTTTTTCACAATAACCTCTGTTTGCAAGAGATTATCACTATACCGCGAGGATTAATAGACTTGAGGGACGTACATCTCTGGTGGCACCGGTCCACGGAGGTAATCAGGGTTGTGAACGCGGGCCGGTAGCGTAATCACAGGGTGATCGATCTCTTTATAAGGGATCTGGTTTAGCAAATGCGTAATGCAATTTAAGCGGGCTTTTTTCTTATCATTGGCCGCTACTACCCACCAAGGGGCTTCCGGAATATGCGTGCGTTCCAGCATCGTTTCCTTTGCTTTGGTGTATTGCTCCCATAAGCGACGAGCCTCTAAGTCCATTGGGCTGAGTTTCCATTGCTTCAATGGATCGTGAATACGCATCATGAATCGGTTGTACTGCTCATCATCAGAGATTGAGAACCAGTATTTAATCAAAATCACTCCAGAGCGAATCATCATGCGCTCTAAATCGGGAACAGTTCTCAAGAACTCTTCATACTCTGCGTCGGTACAAAAGCCCATCACTTTTTCAACGCCAGCGCGGTTATACCAACTGCGATCGAACAACACTATTTCACCGCCAGCTGGCAAGTGAGAAATATATCTTTGGAAATACCACTGCGTCTTTTCACGTTCATTTGGCGCAGGCAAAGCCACCACCTTACAAACGCGCGGATTCAGGCGCTGGGTAATCCGCTTGATAGCCCCACCCTTACCGGCTGAGTCGCGACCTTCAAATAGCACAGCTACTTTTACATTATTCGCTACGACCCAATCTTGGAGCTTTACAAGTTCTCCCTGCAATCTGAAGAGCTCTTTAAAGTAAACATTGCGAGGGACTTGGGAACCAGCTTCACCATCAGGCGAGAGACGATCGTCATCAAGCTCCATTTCGAGCTCTTCATCCATGCTATCAAGAATCTCTTCTTGAGCACGTTGATACCACTCTGCCATCTCTGTATGCTTTGAAGTCATCTTATTTCCACTGAATAATGTGAAGTTTACGCCCTAACTTATGACATTATTGTTACAGACTACAAGGTATTTGACGAGCTTAGGTACTTGGCAATTTGCTCATGGCTATGCAGAGCCAGCCATTTTCGATCACTTGGCTGCTGAGGCGTTGCCGCAGGGGGTGGAAAAAAGGTGAGCTCCGCAATCAAATTCCGGTTTTTGAGAATCTTGCTCATTGATTCCAAAAGCCCCATATCCCCTACAAAAGCAGGCACATCTGAGCGTTGACCAGTTGCCTTGGATAAATAGCGAATTGCTAGGGTGTAGACCGGCAAATCTGCCATCACAGCTGCCTCGAATAAGTTTGGCTTAAAAGGACGCACGGCTTCACCGATGGTGGATGTGCCCTCGGGAAAAATACAGACTGACTCAGATTTCAGTACGGCACTCATCTCCCCCACTACCAGATGAGCATGTCTTGAGCTATCCCGTTTGATAAAAACCGTACCTAACTGTTTTGCCATCCATCCAAATATGGGCCACTTTTCAACTTCAGACTTAGCCACAAACCGAATGGGTTTGAAGGCGTTGATAGCATGAATATCTAGCCAGGAAATATGATTGGACGCCAGTAAATAGGAATTGCTCGGCAGAATACCTGGGTTCATCATCCGCAATTGAATGCCAAAAATCTTCAGCAGCTTTATTGACCACTGCTGAATATGAAAGTGTCTGGTTTTCAGATTAGCGAATGGAAACACCATGAAGAGGGTTGCTACCCCAGAAAGAACATGAGCCCAAATGGCCATCCATAGACCAAAACGGGTAATAAAAGGGGTTTCTTTCTCAATGAATGCTGGAGGAATACTCATATTCGGCTTCAATATAAAGCAAATACCTTGCGTCATCAAACTGACTTAAAAATGTCATGATGCTTACATAGTGGCTTGGCTTAATACGGTTTCATGATGCATTACAGAGCCATCTGGATTTCAGACGTACACCTAGGAACATCAGGGTGTCAGGCAAACTACCTCCTCGATTTTTTAAAGCATAACGAAGCCGATAAGTTTTATCTCGTTGGTGACATCATTGATGGCTGGCGTTTAAAGAAGTCATTCTATTGGCCACAGGCTCATAACGACGTCGTACAAAAACTATTACGTAAGGCTCGTAAGGGAGCTGAAGTGATTTACGTACCCGGCAACCATGATGAAAGCGCCCGTCAATTTTTTGGACTCTCTTTCGGCGATGTGAAGGTTGTTGAGGAAGTAATTCACACTACCTTAGATGGCAAGAAGCTCTGGGTTACCCATGGCGATCTTTTTGATGGAGTGATGCAGTACGCCAAATGGCTTGCCTATGTTGGCGATACGCTCTACTCCTTCATTCTCTATATTAATCGTTACTTCAATATGCTGCGAGTCAAAATGGGCTTGCAGTATTGGTCACTCTCTCAATACTTAAAGCATCAAGTTAAGAATGCAGTGAGTTACATCGCTGACTTCGAACATATTATGGCTAGAGAAGCCCGTCTGCGCGGATGCGACGGAGTTGTCTGTGGCCACATCCATAAAGCAGAAATCCGTGAGATTGATGGTTTGCTCTACTGCAACGATGGCGACTGGGTCGAAAGTTTAACCGCCTTAGTTGAAACCCATACGGGTGAGCTAAAAATTGTTCACTGGCCCTATATCAAAGGTGAACCTGTTGAAACTCCTGAAATTGCCTTCCAACCTGCTGTTGAATCACTTCTGAAAGAGGCTGTGCTATGAAAATTATGATCATCACTGACGCATGGGATCCACAGGTAAATGGCGTTGTTCGCACCCTCAAGCAAACCCGCGCTGAATTGACTGCCATGGGTCATGAGGTTGAAATGATTACACCTAATGGATTTAAATCCATCCCTTGCCCGACTTATCCAGATATCGCGCTCTCCTTATTTCCAGGCAAAGAAGTAGCCCGTCGTATCAAAGAGTTTGCACCCGATGCCATGCATATTGCTACAGAAGGTCCTTTAGGTTTATCTGCCCGCTCATATGCTGTTAAGAACAATCTACCCTTCTCTACTGCCTATCACACCCGTTTCCCAGAGTATGTAAAAGCACGTACTGGTATTCCACTGGCAATCACTTATACCTTTATTCGCTGGTTCCATGGCCCTTCAATGGCAGTGATGGCACCAACGATTGTTGTGAAAGATGACCTTGAGAAATACGGCCTTAATAATGTGGTTCTGTGGTCACGCGGTGTTGATTTGGATATTTTCAAAATGCAAGAATCCAAGACTCTTAATACTGCACACCCTATATTTTTGTATGTTGGCCGAGTGGCGATTGAAAAGAACATCAATGCATTTTTAGAGATCGATTTACCTGGGTCTAAATGGGTAGTTGGCGATGGTCCAGCGATGGCGGGCATTAAAGAAAAATATCCTGAAGTGAACTATCTTGGTGTTCTGCAACAGCATGAGCTTGCCAAAGTCTATGCAGCAGCTGATGTATTCGTGTTTCCTAGTAAGACTGATACGTTTGGACTTGTTTTACTAGAAGCAATGGCTTGCGGTACTCCTGTGGCGGCTTATCCCGTTACCGGCCCCATTGATGTTCTTGGGAGCTCCAAAGCGGGCGCCATGAATGAAGATTTACGTGTGGCTTGTATCGAAGCATTAAAAATTCCTCGTGAAGTTGCCCGTGCGCACGCTGAGAAATTTTCATGGAGAGCCGCTTCTGAAGAGTTTGCAAAACATCTCAAGCCGGTACCAACGACTGATGTGCATGTTACTGCCATTGCTTAATAAGGGCTTGTTTTGACCTCCCCCTATCACATAGATCAAAACCCCCACAAAGGGAATCGTGGACTTGCTAGAGCATGGCATGCAGCTAAGAATTCTTGGTGTGGCTTGGTTTATGCCTTTCAAGAAGAAAGTGCTTTTAGACAAGAATTGACGCTATTCGTTTTATTAACGCCAGTCGCCTTCCTTTTGCCAATTAGTTATTTGGAAAAGGCTTTACTAGTTGCCTCTTTGCTCATGGTATTGGTCGTTGAGTTGCTCAATTCCAGCGTTGAAGCGGCCATAGATCGCATCTCCTTTGAACATCACGACCTCTCTAAGCGCGCCAAGGATTTTGGCTCTGCTGCGGTCATGTTAGCCCTGTTTATTGCCGTTCTGATGTGGTCTGCCGTCTGTATTCCGATTGTCTTAAAACCGTAATAAATGCGCTCTACGATCATATAAATCATACACAAGGCTAACTATGTCTGATATACCAAACCCAATTGGCGCCTTTGAGATCTTTTCTCCTAGGAAGAAAAAGGATCCAAGCCAATCTAAGTTAAATCCCATTAAAAAGCTCTCTAAAAAGCTGGCCAAGAAGCTATTTGGGAAAAAATTTGCCACCAAAGCCCGCGCTGAATTAGCGGCAGCTGAAGCAGTTGCCGTTGTACCTCAGGCAGCAAAAGCAAAACGCCCTGCTTTTCAGATTCAATGGGCTAGTAGTGCAAGTGAGGTCAAAGAAGCACAACGTTTACGTTATAAAGTCTTCGCAGAAGAAATGGGCGCAAATCTCTCTCAAAACCCAGAGGGTTTAGATGTCGATGAGTTTGATGCTTATTGTGACCACCTATTAATTCGCGATCAAGATACACTTAAGGTGGTTGGCACCTATCGCGTTCTGCCACCACACAAGGCTAAGGAAATTGGTCGCTTGTATTCTGACTCTGAGTTTGACCTCACCCGTTTAGATCACTTGCGCCCTAAATTAGTCGAGCTTGGCAGATCGTGTGTTCACCAGGACTATCGCTCTGGTGCTGTCATCATGGCTCTGTGGAGTGGTTTAGCCCAGTACATGCTGAAAAATGGCTACGAAATCATGCTCGGTTGCGCAAGCATTCCGATGGCAGACGGTGGTCACTTTGCAGCCAGTCTCTATAACTCACTTGGCAGCGATCAAATGGCGCCAACTGAGTTTCATGCCTTCCCCCGCTTACCATTGCCCTTAGATAAGCTCAATGGTGGTCTAGAAGTTGACGCTCCTCCATTGATTAAGGGTTACCTTAAATTGGGTGCCAAGATTTGTAGCGCTCCAGCATGGGATCCTGACTTCAATACTGCAGACTTACTGACCATGCTGCGTTTGTCAGATATCAATCCACGTTATGCAAAGCATTTCTTGGGGATGTAATTCTAAGAAAATATTTTCAGGTGAATTGGCCGCTTCCACGTGAAGCGGCTTTTTTTATTCTGCAGCAGATTACTTCAGGCTGACTTGATAAGAGCGGCCCACTCTCTCCCATTCAGCCGCCTCTTTAATTAGACTAAATTCTGTTAGAGGGTGTTCAGCGGCCCACTCTTTAGAAAGACTGACTAGATAAGATCCATCGTGTTCAGAAACTTTAATACGCGGTAAATTGGTGTCATTGCGACCACGGCACAGCACTTGAGCTAAGCGCAAGCAAAACAACATGCGCCAATCATAGAAGCTATGGTTGTTTGCAAGCTTTCCAAGCTTGCCAGTATGGCCAATCAATAAGGCCGCTAATCTAGCTTGATCATTCTTCGAAAAACCAGGCATATCGGCATTCGCTGCGATATAGGCTGAATGCTTGTGATAACCATTATGCGAGATTGAAAGGCCGATTTCATGCAAATTAGCCGCCCACTGCAACAAAGCCACATTATCTGCTCTATTCTCTGCCTCAGGCTTTGGTAGCTGCTGTAAAAAATCAACCGCTAGTTTGCCAACCCGATTAGCCTGCTCACGATCTGCCGCATAACGCTGCATGAACTGTTCAACTGTTACGTAGCGCATGTCATGATGTTGTGAGCGTCCCAGTAAATCGTATAAGACGCCGCTTCTTAAAGCCGCATCAGTGACTTCCATCTCTTCGATGCCCAACTCATCAAATACCGCCAGCATGATGGCTAAGCCACCAGGCCAAACAGACCTTCTGTCATCCTTAAGACCTACCAACTCAACTTGATTGACATTCTCATATTTAAGCAAATGTTTCTTAAGGGCTTTTAAGCCTTCACGCGTAATCAGACCGCTGCTGGGATTCGCGCGACCCATGCTCAGGCCATCCCCGTGACCATTGAGGTCATTTGCGGAAATCAGCTCCGCCAGAGCTCTCGCCGTACCTGAAGACCCAATTGCCTGTTTCCAGCCAGAATTGAGGTAAGCCCCGGCAATGACTTGAATTTCCCGTCTGGCAGCTAACTCTGCCTCTTTAAATTCATGTGCATCGATATTGCCTTTGGGGAAAAAACGCATACTATGAGAAACGCAGCCTATGTAGAGACTTTCCAAGAGCTTGGGTTCATAGCCTTTGCCGATGATAAACTCCGTCGAGCCGCCGCCGATATCAACCACCAAACGATTGCCTTGCACGGCTTGGACTTCATGGGCGGCACCGATATAGATCAAACGCGCCTCTTCAACCCCTGCAATCACTTCGATTGGAAAGCCTAAAGCTATTTGAGCGTCATCTACAAATTGCTGTGCATTTTTTGCAACTCGTAGGGTATTTGTCGCAACCGCGCGCACGTTGGCAGGATCAAATCCTCTAATACGCTCGCCAAAGCGGCGAATAGCGGTTAAGCCTCTTTGGTACGCATCATTACCAAGTAATTTATTCTCTGTAAGGCCGGCAGCAAGACGCACCGACTCACGCAAGGTATCTATAGGTCTTAGTTGGGTGCCTGAGGGTGTATTGACTGCCTGTGCAATGAGCATCCGGAAACTATTAGATCCCAAATCCACTGCAGCAATGAGGTCTGCAGGATTAGATAAAGGATCTACGGGATGACTTGCCAAAATATTCCCCAAAAATGGAATGCTGTATCGAATATGTCTATTTTATGTAAAAACCGTGACACATTGATGAAAATGACAGCAGGCCTAATGGGCTGGGCTTGGCAGGACTCGTTTAGTCAGCCAAGTTTTGCTCAGAGCTTGAGCAATCGCGATTAGCAAAACTACACAAAATGCAGCAATCACCCGACTTGGGCTTCAGAATCGTGCTACAAGAATGGCAACGATAGAGGTGGTAAGAGCTACCCACTTCAATGCTGATGACCTCAGAGGCTTGGCAATGAGGACAGGTAAGGATTGATTTTAGAAGTTCAGGCTTAGTATTCACAGCGCAATACTGAACCAGGAATGTTTCAGTATTGTGTCATTGACTGAATGCAGTTTCAGTCAATGACAGCTAATTAATATGAGTAACAAACCTCATAAGCAGGGAATTTATTTTGAGCCAAGACCCAAAGACTGAACCATAACTTTAAATACCTCTGTGTTATCCATAAAGCCTTTGAATTTCTCTGAACCTGGGCCCATTGCATTGAGCAAGGCATCGTCTGCAGTATGCACACCAACATCCTGATGAGATGGTAAATTGCCACCCACATGAATGGCATCTTCTTGTAGTTGAATATATTTCGGATTAGCTACGAATTTTCCAGAATCATTCTTGACAGCTGGGACAAACGTCCCATCTAGCTTGGGATGCATGGTTTCATAGTGATCTGGGTAATTGCCATAGAAGAATGCCAGACGTTTAGTCACATCAATTTGATTGGGATAACCCTGCACATCTGCCTTAGGGTAATTAGGGAATCCAGCCGATGCATAGGTGCCCACCTTCTCGCGCAGTGGGCCCGGTATATCGTCATGAACTACGCCACTGATCGAACCACTATGGGTATGATCCGGCGTCACAATAATCAGTGTGTCCGGATTCTTTTTGGCAAAATCTTTAGCAATTTGTACAGCATTGCTCAGCATGATGGTGTCAAAAGCCGCTCTCTCCCAATCTAATGGGTGGTTGAACTTGTCAATTAGAGCAGCCTCTACCATCAAAAAGAACCCATTTGGATTTCTAGATAAGACCTCTATCGCCGACTGAGTCATCTCTGTGAGATCAGGTTGATTCGGGTATTGGGCAACAGTATTCTTTTTGAGAAAAAGGCGATCTAAAGAGCCGTCCATATTGTCTGGATGAAACACGCCAAATAATTTTTTCGTGTTTTTATTATCTGCAGCAGACATTAACTCTTGCTTAGTAAATGCCAGTTGATAGCCATCGGTTTTAAATGCTTCAATGAGATTTTTTTCATCCCTACGCTTAGATGCTTTTGCCGATTGAGGATAAAAGTAAGCAGCACCACCACCCAAAATAACCTCAGCCCCACTGGCTAATAATTGATCAGCAATGTATTGCTTATCAGCGCGACGTCTTGTATGGGCTACCATAGCCCCTGGGGTGGCATCTTGTAATTCAGCATCAGACACAATGCCTACTGACATCTTGGTCTTGCGCTTGAGCAACTCAGTGATCGTCTCTACCTTAGGGTGAGATAAATTATCACTGGCACGAGAAACGTAAACGCCCATGGCATTAACAGCAGTCTTGTGTCCTGTTGTGTAAGCACTCATGGAATTGGCAGAATCGGTAATCAAAGAATCAGAGCCCGAAGTTCCAATCATCGCCGTACTAGGCATGTCATCGAATGCCAGCCTACCTTGATATTTACCCTCTGTGATGCCTTTGGATAAAACACGGGCAGCAGTTCGGTTGGCAATGGTCATGCCATCACCCACGAACAAAATGACATTTTTTACTTTACGTGGATCGCTTGCATAAACATCCCAAGTCACTTGTAACTTTTCTTGTGGTGTACGAGCTACTAACTCATATTTTCCGGCCTTAGGCAGTTGCACATCCCGATAGATCACTGAGCTACCCTTACCGTTTTCGTCAGAGATAAATTCTGATTTGCTAGTGATCAGTTGATTGACAGGTGCTCCGTTGATAGTGATGGAGAGATTACTGGGATCAATTACTTGATTGAACTCTACTTTGATATCGAATTTAGAGCTGGCCAAAATACTAGCTTGATCAATTGGATAGATCGCAGCCGCCTCAATGAATCCCGCAAAGGAAGTAAACAAAATCGGGAGTACGGCTTTAATGAGATAGGATATTTTCATAGAATCAAGCAAAAAAAAGTTGGGTAAACTACAATATCCACCCAGAAAATGACAGTCTGATGACTAAACGGTAATATGTCTCAAAGGGCGATTTTTTTCTTTGCCGTCTGTAATTTTCCAGATTTAACCGCCTTACAGAATTGCTCAT
Source organism: Polynucleobacter sp. AP-Feld-500C-C5 (assembly GCF_018882265.1). NCBI lineage: Bacteria > Pseudomonadati > Pseudomonadota > Betaproteobacteria > Burkholderiales > Burkholderiaceae > Polynucleobacter > Polynucleobacter sp. AP-Feld-500C-C5. The sequence goes on from NZ_JACVOW010000022.1 coordinate 15,997, forward strand.
AGTCCTTCATATTTTGCTTTGAATACGACTTGGCAAAAGAATATAGCGCTTCATTGAGCACTGCTGATTGACCGCAGTATCCCGCAATCATGGCAGCATCACCCGAACGTGCATGACCTAAGGCTAAGGCCCAACCGAATAACTTTGCATAATCAGGAAAGTTTTTTAAAGTCACTCCACCAGTACCAACTCCGATACCGCCTTTCATATCGCGCAATTGACGCAAATAGAAACCCTGACTCCTATGGATATCATATTGAACGGCGCCATAATTTAAGAAGATATCGGGGGCACCCTGAAGCAATCTCTGGCCAGCTACAACACGGTGACCCATATCGCGATAGATAGATTCGCCAAGATATGGTGTTAAGACCGATTTTTGCGCTTCCTTGTATTGCAGAAATAAGGGGTCGTTTTCGCTATCACCCTCGAAATATAAGACCATGCAATTGGTTCCAACGCTACCAACACCGACTACTTTTCTGGCGAAATCTTTGAGTGAGTAACGCTGAAACAAGATTTGTCGATCTACCAATAATGTGCTGGAGTAATTCAACAAGGCTTTATCAATCATGGATTCTAAGGAGACGCCATAGGCATCTTTCTTAAAATGTTCAATTAATGGAGGTCTATTGATAATGCGTCGATTCTTGCCCACCAGTGTTGTCAAACTTTGCAGCACCTGAATATTACCCTGCCCCTTGGTCTCCTTCAGGTAGGCATCTAATTTTTTCTGATGCTCCTTACTAAAGTGCTTGCGAATATCTTTCTCACCAATAAATTCTTGCGCCAAATCCAAATAAGGCATTTTGGCGTATTGCTCAATCCGCTTTTGATACTCTGATGCAATGTGGTAAACCAACTTTTTACCCAAGGCCTTATCGCCACCCAAACTCTCTGATGCGATCAGAGCACTAGAAACTAAACGTTTGATATCCCACTCCCAGCTGCCAGGTAGCGTTTCATCAAAATCATTGATACCAAATACCAATCGATGTTCTGCTGTTCCAAATAAACCAAAGTTGGAAACATGCATATCTCCACAGAGCTGGACAATGATATTAGTTGTGGGTTGATTGGCTAAATCTTGCGCCATGATGGCAGCGCCACCACGGTAAAAAGCGAAGGGAGACTGCAGCATCCGTTCATAGCGAATCGGAATTAAAGATTGAATGCGTTGCTTGGCCTGCTCTTCCAAGATCGTGACAGGATCAATGCGGCTTTTTGGCGCTGTATATACCCCTTGCTCGGCAATGCTCACCTGCTTACGTAAGGCCTTGCCATCGGCCATTCGCTTTTTGATACTTGGGCGAGGATTTTTAAAGGACTCTACTGACCTCAGAACGGCAAATAGGGGTTTCTTCTCAGAAGACATGGGCTACCTAGGCAATGAACTTACCTGCACATCTTAATGCTTATACAAATAAGGAGGGTTGATTAAGAATTGAGGTAAATCAGCTTTTTCTGAATACTTGCCGGCAGAGTCGAGAACCAAACACTATCGTCACCTACCGCAGGCAAGATTTGGCCGTATTCAATCATTTGACCGGGGACAATTTCGTCAATATAGGCCCAAATTTGGTGCCCTGCTAATTTAGTAGTGCTTTGTATAGCAATCTCGAGCTCAACTAACAATTGTTTCTTCATTTGCTCGCTTCTACCGATGCGGATTTGACCATTTAGAAAAATATGTGGTTCATCAAGCAGAACGCCGCCAATAAAACAATCATGTTGATCTAATTGCTTAAAGATCACCTGAGCAAAATAGGCCTCTGCACCAGTCACATCTGCATGAATTTTGGTGATCGCTTTGGCAAGGGTGAATTTTTGATGGGTTGTCAGCGATAAGCCGGCGTAATAAACACTATAGGTCGCCATATTAAGATCTGTTATTAATCCGTCTTATTTGCATTGATGATGAATAGCATGCAGTTCATCTTTGATCTGCAAGTGATCCAACTTATCTATTGGAAGATCAATTAATAATTCAATCCGATTACGCAATCCCATTTCCACTTTTCTAAAGGCTCCCCACATATCATGCTCGCTACCAGTTACAGCAGCAGGATCCATAAAGCCCCAATGGGCAGTAGTAGGATGACCGGGCCAATAAGGACATTCTTCCCCAGCCGCAGAATCACAAACGGTAATGATGAAATCCATTTGAGGTGAATCCTCTTTACCAAACTCGTCCCAGGTTTTACTTCTCAGTAATTCCAGTGGATAACCCATCTCCCTAGCAAGTTTTAAAGCAATAGGATGTACATAGGCTTTTGGCTTAGAACCAGCCGAATAGCCAATAAAGCGGCCATGACTAAGGGTCATAGCTAGGGCTTCTCCAAGAATAGAGCGAGCAGAGTTGCCAGTACACAGAAAGAGAATGTTATAGGGGCGAGTCATCAGAAATGAATAGATAAATTTTGAGTTCAAATAATTTCATCGAGACGCAATGCATACTTTCCGTCTATTAGAAATTGATTTGTTTTTCGATCATTTAAGTAGGCAATTTTAGGCTTAACTTCACCGGAGTCTAGTGGAGGTTTTTCTTGGACTTCGTTGCGAAATACATCAGACAAATATTGAGTAAGATTTGTGTTCATGTCGATTTCACTTTCTAAAGAGAAGATGACACCATCCTAGTGCGTCTTTATTTCAGTTTTATTAATATCAATCAAAGAAAAAACCCAGTCGAAACTGGGTCTAAGGGAGAGTGCTACCACTTTATCTTGGTCAGAAAATATCCGACAATTGAATATAGCGTTGATACATGACATGCTGATGACTAGCTACCAATTCGGTGATTCGCATATCGATTTGCATACCCTACTCTTGCTTCATTCCAAGCGTTCCATAAACGTAAAATCAATTTTTTCATATTGCATCCTTGTGATGAAAGATTAATCTCGGCATTTCCATTGTGTGGAAATGCAGTAACAACCTCATTCAGATTATTCAATAATGAAATGACAAGGGAGAGGCGTTTTTATGACAGATTGAAGTGACTGGGATACACTGATTTGTTAATCATTCATTAAGGAATTCGAATCATGGATTGGAGCCTTTACAGCACTATCGCATTAAGACTAGCTCTAGCCTTGATAGTTGGCGCTATTCTTGGCCTTAACCGTTGGCTTCATCACAAATCTGCTGGCATTCGGACTCACTCTTTAGTTGCCATTGGCTCGGCAACAGCGGTCATGCTGATTAGTGACTTTGTCCAAGATGATGCACAGGCTGTCAGTCGCGTACTCCAAGGACTGATCACTGGTCTAGGATTTTTAGGTGCTGGAGTCATCATTCGTGAGCAACGCTCCCAAAAGGTTCATGGCCTGACTACGGCAGCCAGTCTTTGGGCATGCGCTCTGATTGGCGCGTCTTTTGGGGCTGGGCAATTTGTTTTGGGGGGATTATCCTTGGGAGCAATTTTGCTAACCCTGATCATCGGCGGCCCTCTAGAGCGACTGATGGCAGGGCTAACCGGAGTTAAAAGAGAGTCAGAAGTTTCTGACGATCCGGACTAAAAACCCATTAAAACAGTCAAAAAGGGGAATTTGTCATATTAGTTTGGTAGGATTGCCTATCCCTAACAATGACAAGTTGAAGCCATGAGTGATTATCGATATGAAGATGCAGTTAAACAACTGCAAGAAACTGGCGCAATTGGGCTAGTTGACTTAAAAAGTCTCCCACATGAGGACCTTGTCGAGTTATTTGAAGAAATCAAGGTTTGGTGTTTATACGCCAGCGGCAAAGCCGATAAATTGCCAAAAGAATCCAAGAAAAAGAAAAAGAAAAAGAAGGATTGATTTTCTAAAAGGCTTAAGCAGTTAAGCGGTTTTTTGGAAACTGCAAGGTAAAAGTACTCCCTTTTCCTGAAGTACTTTCAATGTTTAATAGAGCTTGATGCCTGTTGGCAATATGCTTAACGATGGCCAAGCCTAAGCCAGTCCCTCCAGTATCACGAGATCTGCTCCGGTCTACCCGATAAAAACGTTCTGTTAATCTTGATAAGTGTTCTGACGCTATTCCAGGGCCTGTATCTGTTACAGAAAATTCACCCTGACCTTGTGCGTTCACATCCCATCTCACCTGAATTTCCCCAGCATCTGGTGTGTACCGAATAGCATTGGATACTAAATTGCTAAATGCAGACAGTATCTCGCGCTCATCTCCCAAGATATTTTCCTTAGCAAGCACCTCAAAACTAAAACTATGTTTTCCTTGAGACAAAGCTTCCGCATCATTCCTAAGTAATGCCATGATTGTTTCGACATTCACCTTATTTGTAGTGGCAGGCAGCGAATTAGATTCTAGATTAGCAAGTGTTAATAGATCTTCAACGAGGCTTTTCATACGCTGCGCTTGAGACATCATCATGTCGAAATACTGATCACGTTGACTCTTCTCAAGATCCAATGTTTGGACTGTTTCAAGAAACCCCATTAAAACAGTAATCGGGGTTCTCATCTCATGCGAAACATTGGCTACGAAATCGCGACGCATCGCATCTGCTTTTTGCAGATCGGTGACGTTTTGTACCAGTAGCAAGTGTCGTTGATTACCAAACGGAAATGGTTGCAATATTAAGCTCAGACTACTCTGAGGCCCCATTCGCTCTAATAGCAAAGGTTCCTCAAAATCTCGTCTCATTAAATATTGAATAAACTCAGGGCGACGGATCAGAAAATTAATCCTTTGCATCGCATCGCGCCTAAAGTTCAAACCAAAGAAACTTTCAGCGATGGAGTTGCACCATTCAATCTGATCATTTTCATCTAGCATCACAATGCCGTTAGGTGAAGCCTGAAAAGCCTCGATAAAATTCTCGTGTTGCTGTTCAATATTGCGCATTCTTAGCTTTAAGTTCTTCACTAAACGCTGCAACTTATAAAGCACCTCTACCCAAAGTCCGCTTGGCAAAGGCATGGACTCAATAGAGTCATCTTGTACATATTTACCTAGTCGCGCTAAGTTGATATAGGTATAGATGAGCGGTACCGCCAAGAGCGCAATCCCAACAACAATAGCCCACTCAACACCTAGATTAAATAGGGTGATGAAGGCGGCAATGATTGCAAGACCAACAATGAAAAAAAAGCGGGTTAAGGCGGAAATCATGCTGCCATCTTAGATCATCTCCAGAAACACCACGGAAATGAGCGAAAAGGACAAAAATTGATGGATTTAAGACTCTGTAGGAGTCTTGGTAATCCGGTAACCGCTACCCCTGACCGTTTCAATATAACGATCGCAATCGACCGGGGCTAGTGCAGCCCTCAAACGCTTAATATGAACATCAACCGTACGTTCTTCAATGTAGACCTCATTGCCCCATACGTTATCAAGTAAATTGGTACGTGAATGGACTCTTTCAGGATTGCTCATAAAGAACTGAAGGAGTCTGTATTCAGTAGGTCCTAAAGAAATCGGTCTTGGATCAGTATTGGGCCAAATAGCTAAAACCCGGTGGGAACTTGGGTCGAGCCTCAAAGGACCCACGGTCAGCGGGCCAGTATCTTCAATTGGAGTTTGTCTGCGTAAAAGGGCTCTAACCCTGGCAATCAGCTCTTTAGGAGAAAAAGGCTTGGTCACATAATCATCTGCACCCGAATCTAATCCTAAGACCTTATCGGCCTCTTCGCTTTTAGCAGTGAGCATCAAAATTGGTAAACCTCTGGTGCGCTCATTTGCTCTCAGTTCTTTTGCAAACTGCACACCGGATTTTCCAGGGAGCATCCAGTCTAAGATGATAAGGCTTGGCAGTCGCTCCTTCATGAGACCTTGGGCGATATCAGTTTGCATCGCCTTCTCTACCTCAAAGCCAGCATGGGATAAGTTGATTGCAATCAACTCTGCAATCGATGGCTCATCTTCAACAACTAGTATGCGGTGAGTCATGCGAATAGTTGGGCTTATTTAGTCGCTTTTGTTCGCTTCGCGCACTAAATCTTCGTGCGGAATATGGCGTACATCAGAGCCTTTTGCGATATAAATCACAAACTCAGCAATATTCTTGGCATGATCACCAATACGCTCAATCGCCTTAGCAATCGTCAGCATATCGAGACCTGTAGAAATGGTATGGGGATCTTCAGACATATACGTAATCAACTTGCGGACGAAGCCTCTAAATTCTTCATCAATCTGGCGATCTTCAGCAACAACTTCAGCAGCAGCTGTGGTATCAAGCCTTGCAAAGGCGTCTAAGCTACAGCGCAAGAGATTAATAGCCATCTGTCCTGAAAGACGAATCTCTGCAACGTTGATGTTATGTGGTGCACTAGCCTCAATTAAACGCTTGGTTCTCTTAGCTACACGCTCTGCCTCATCACCTGCGCGCTCCAAATTCGTAATCGCTTTGGATACTGCCATTACTAAACGAAGATCACGAGCAGTAGGTTGGCGGCGAGCAATAACTTCTGTACAAGCTAAATCAATTTGAATCTCTAGGTCATTTACCAGCTTTTCATTTTCAATGACGATATTGCAGGTATCAAGATCCATTTGCGTAAAGGCACGCATAGCGGTAGCAATTTGAGATTCAACCAATCCGCCCATTTCAAGCAAACGGCTTGAAAGCGAATTGAGGTCAGCATCAAATTGGGATGAAAGGTGTTTATCTGGCATTTAATGTCTCCAATTAACCGAAGCGACCGGTAATATAGTCTTCTGTTTCTTTACGCTTAGGCTTGATAAAGATTTCATCTGTTTTACCATACTCCACCAAACTACCAAGGTACATATAAGCTGTGTAATCCGAAACACGGGCAGCTTGTTGCATGTTGTGAGTAACGATTGCAATCGTGTACTCATGCTTAAGCTCATTAATCAACTCTTCAATTTTACCTGTAGAAATTGGATCTAAAGCAGAAGTAGGTTCATCAAGCAAGATGACGGAGGGCTTCACGGCAACCCCACGGGCGATACACAAACGCTGTTGCTGACCACCAGATAAAGATAAACCACTTTGATTCAATTTATCTTTTGCTTCAGTCCATAATGCAGCCTTATTGAGCGCCCACTCTACCCGCTCATCCATTTCAGAGCGTGAGAGTTTTTCATATAAGCGAACACCAAAGGCAATGTTTTCATAAATAGACATTGGAAATGGAGTCGGTTTTTGGAAAACCATGCCAATACGTGAACGCAATAAATTCAAATCTTGGCCTGGCTCAAGAATGTTTTGACCATAGAAGTTGATTTGACCTTCAGCACGTTGGCCTGGATAGAGGTCATACATACGATTTAGTGTGCGCAACAGAGTAGATTTACCGCAACCTGATGGGCCAATAAAGGCAGTAACTTTACCTTGCTCAATATCAAGATTGATATTCTTCAGACCTTGGAAAGAGCCATAATAAAAGTTAAGATCTCTCACTTCAAGCGCATTAATCGCAGCTTGGCCTGATTGTTGATTTGTTGTTTCCACACTACCCCCTTGACTATCAATCTTATTTAAGTCAAACATTGATTTCATATTACTCATCATCCTTGGACCTTCTCACGGAATACAACGCGTGCCAAAATATTTAAGCCGAGAACGGCAAACGTGATCAGCAAGGCACCACCCCAGGCAAGCTCAACCCAGTTGTCATAAGGACTCATGGCAAATTGGAAAATTACCACTGGCAAATTGGCCATAGGTGCATTCATATTAGTTGAGAAAAATTGATTATTCAGTGCTGTGAAGAGCAATGGGGCTGTTTCACCACTTACACGTGCTAAGGCCAGCAAGATACCAGTCATGACACCACTTTGCGCAGCTCGTAAGGTAATCATAAAGGCTACCTTCCACTTCGGAGTACCTAAAGCATAGGCAGCTTCGCGCAAACTTCCTGGAACTAAGCGCAGCATATTTTCTGTTGTTCTCACAACAACCGGAATTGCGATAAGAGCCAATGCAATCGTACCAGCCCAACCAGAGAAGTGACGAACTTGTGCCACTACCAATGCATACACGAATAGACCAATCACAATTGAGGGGGCAGACAACATGATGTCAGTAACGAAACGAGTAGTTGAGGCAACCTTACTTCTATCGCCATACTCTGATAGATATAAACCAGCCAACACGCCAACAGGAGTGCTGATTAAGGTACAGCTAGCCACAATCATGAGACTGCCAATAATCGCATTAGCCAAACCACCGCCCTCCGATCCCGGTGCAGGTGTACTGTGCGTAAAGACATCTAAATTAATTGATGAAAAACCTTTGATAAATAAAACGCTCAAAATCCAGAGCAGAAAAACCATACCCAGGACCATCGCCATCATAGAGAGGACTAAGCCAATTTTGTTTGCACGCTTACGCTTGGCAAAAATTGCAGGATTAATATTTGAGAGGCCGTTCATGTTTTGAGTCCTTGCTTTTTCTCCATATTCATCAACATCCACTTAGCAACAGCTAAAACAATGAATGTGATAACAAATAGCGCAAGACCCAGGGCGAATAAGGAGGAATAATGCGCTCCAAGCTCAGCTTCGCCAAACTCGTTTGCTAAGGTCGATGCAATTGAGTTTCCAGGAGCAAATAATGAGGGGGATAAGCGGTGGGCGTTACCAATCACAAAGGTAACAGCCATGGTTTCACCAAGTGCCCTACCCAACCCAAGCATCACGCCGCCAATCACACCAGCTTTTGTATAGGGAAGCACAACATTCTTAACAACTTCCCAAGTCGTACATCCAATACCATAAGCAGATTCTTTGAGAACAGGCGGAACGATTTCAAATACATCGCGCATTACTGAGGCGATGAACGGCAGAATCATCATCGCAAGGATCAAACCTGCGCAGAGAATACCGATACCGTTAAATGCGCCTGAGAACAAGATTCCTAAACCAGGAACTTGCCCCAATGTCGCCGCTAATGCGGGCTGAATATATTCACCAAATAGTGGTGCGAATATGAACAGACCAAACATACCGTAAATAATCGATGGCACAGCGGCAAGTAATTCAACTGCAGTACCTAAGGGCCTTTTTAGTGGGCCCGGGCATAGCTCAGTTAGAAATACTGCAATACCAAAACTTAAAGGAACCGCAATGAGTAAAGCAATCAGAGAGGTAACAATCGTTCCGTAGATAGCAATTAAGCCGCCAAATTCACCATTAATAATGTCCCACTCTTTGGTGAAGAAGAATCCAATTCCAAATTTATCAAGAGCTGGCAAGGCATTAATCACCAAAGAAATGATGATGCCTAAAAGTGCAATGAGCACTGATAGTGCAAAAAATTGAGTGATTCCATGAAACAAGAAATCTTGTATACGTTGCAACTTAGCAATTCGCAGCGCCTGCGGCGTTGGTGCTGAGTGCGACTGGTTTGTATCAATCATTTTAAGCTTCAATAAATATTGAAACAGCTCCACCTGCGTGGAGCTGTTCATGTGTTGACGTTAAATTATCAATCTAACAAAATTACTTAGTAGCAATACTTGTCCATACGTTTTTACGGATAAAGTCTGCAGTGGCATCAGGCATTGGAACGTAATCTAATTCAGTAGTCATCTGCTTGCCTTCTTTGAAAGCGAAGTCAAAAAACTTTAATACTTCAGCTGAATTTGCTTTCTTCTCAGGATTCTTATACATCAAGATGAAAGAGGCGCCGGTGATTGGCCATGATTTAGCACCGGGAGCGTTAGTGATGTAAGTGCCCATACCTGGAATTTTAGACCAATCAGTACCTGCGGCAGCAGCTGCAAATGTGAGGTCATCAGGCATGACATAGTTACCATCTTTGTTCTTCATGGAAATAGTTGTCATCTTATTTTTCTTGGCGTATGCATACTCAACGTAGCCAACGGAGTTCTTAACACGAGACACGTTTGCAGCAACACCTTCATTGCCTTTACCGCCAACTGAAGAAGCGGCCGGCCATTTCACTGCGGCGCCAGCACCAACAGCATCTTTCCACAAGGTGCTTACTTTTGCTAAATAGTCAGTAAAAATAGCGGTCGTACCAGATCCGTCTGCGCGATGAATGACAGTAATTGGGCCGGAAGGGATCTTCACGCCTGGGTTCATGATTGCAATACGCTTATCACCCCAGTCAGAGATAATGCCCTGGAAAATATCTGCTAAGGTTGGGCCGTCTAATTTGAGCTCACCCGGCTTAACACCATCAACGTTCATGACCGGAACAACGCCGCCAATAATTGCTGGAAACTGTACTAAGCCATCTTTTTCTAAATCTTCAAACTTAACGGGAGCATCAGAGGCGCCGAAGTCAACCGTTTTGGCTTTAATTTGCTTGATACCGCCAGAAGAGCCAATAGACTGGTAATTCAAATTAGAGCCGGTTTTTGCTTTGTAAGCTTCAGCCCACTTTGCATACATTGGATATGGGAATGTTGCGCCTGCACCTGTCATATCTGCAGCAAATGCAACTGGGGCCAATGAAATAGCGCTAACAACTAGTGCTTTTTTCAAGAAAGATTTCATGTGATTAGTCCTGATATTGAAATAACGCAACATTGCGATGGATTGACGATACGTTTTCACTATGACGATTTAGTGACAAGCCAACTTTTACAGATAATATCTATATTAATCAATATCTTGCAGAATATTGATTAAACTCATTACTCGGTCAGAAAATGATCATGAATGACTTGAAGCACCTTGTTTTATGCATGTTTTTCAAGCAAAGAGAGGCAAAAGAACTCCCTAAGCATCAGACATCTAAATGACATGGAATTGGACTATAAAAAAACTTAAATTCATTAGTACGTCCTGCAAGATTCTCATGAAACGCCTTTGCTTTGCTCTTCTGCTTCTCCCAATGCTGTCCCATGGATTTGAACCATTGAATACGGATGATGCAGGTACGGTAAAAGCTGGTGGCAATCAAATAGAGCAGTATTTTTTCTCGATTAATCGTAATGGCGGCAATCAACAAGCAGACGTGACCACGCCTGGTGAGGAATATACGGGCAGAACAGATGCAAAAGCCTTTCCTTTTACCTATACACGTGGCTTAAGCGATCAATTTGAGGCCTCAGTTTCTACCACCTACTACAACCAACCTAGTGGATATTACGCAAAGTTTGCCAACTATGTCCTTGCAAGTAAATGGCGGTTTTATGAGGACGAGCAACTAGGTTATGCCTTTGCCGTTAAGCCCACAGTCGTATTGCCGGCCGGCAAACAGCAACAAGTGGCTGGACTAGGTTTAGCAGCATTCAATTATGGAATTAACTTTATCGCCTCAAAATACTGGCATGACATAGAAGTTCATATGAATGCGATGTATATGCGATCGCCCTACAACATCAATTACAGCGTAGGGTTTGCTACCGATAATAATCGCACGAACATATTTCTAGTTTCAGTAGCGCCTGTTTGGTCCATGAGCAAAGATTTGAAAATTGCACTGGATCTTGGAGTAACAACAAACCCACCGACAGTTGAACAATATGTCAGCCATTACGCCCTGATCGCAGGAATTTACTCACTTACTGAGAGCCTGGATTTAGGACTTTCTTATATGCGTACCGGCATGAATTACAGTCAAACTTTTGCATCGCAACAAGCTAGTGCCACGCGCAGCGAAGTCGGAATCACTTGGAGATTCTGAGTAAGCTCGACATCTATTTTTAACAGCTACAAAATTGTCACAATCGCATAGCAAAATCACCCTAACCATTAATGCATTGAATTGGAGTCTGCCATGTACTATCAAATCATTCCCCTAGAGATGGGCTCCTTAGTAGAACGCAATATCTTCCAGCAAGAAAATAAAGAGATTAAGTGTGGAACAGTTTGGAAATTAGGCTCCGTTTTAACCAGCATCAAGCCATCCTTCATCAAGGCTTACGATCCTAATATTGGGATTTGCGTCGATGATATTCCTGGTGGCACAATCAGCAAGACTTATGGTGGAGAGAAAGTGATTTACTTTTCCGATACTGTCGGGGAAGATGAGCAAGATGAGCTCACGGATATCTTTTACCAAAGTAACCGCAAATATTCCAAGAATTATGCGGATGTCTTTCACGATCTCGGCTGGAAACACTGTAGCTTAGAGTCCTATATATTTGGCGAACTGGAAATTAAGGAGTTAACTGATGCACCTATCTCTCACAAATAAATATGCAATTATTTAAAGCGTTTTTAGTTGGGCTGTTCATCGCCTGCTCGGGGATTATCTCTGCCCAATCATTTGAACCTTTTCAATTTGTCGCTTTAGGTGACATGCCCTACTCTCTTCCGGAAGATGATGTTCGCTATGAGAGATTGATTTCTGAGATAAATAAAACCAAACCGAGCTTTAGCATCTTTATCGGTGATACAAAATCGGGCTCTACTCCATGTAGCGATGAATACAATCAGAAAGTTAAGGCCTATTTCAATCAATTTACCTCCCCTCTTATTTACAGCCTTGGTGATAATGAATGGACTGATTGTCATAGACCGCTCGCTGGTTCTTATGATCCCATTGAGCGACTAGATAAGCTCAGAAACATCTTCTTCAATACCTCTAAAAGTCTGGGCAAACAAACGCTTGATCTCACCAGACAAGCCGATGTAGATCCTAAAAATAAAAAGTTCGTTGAGAATGCTTACTGGGTTAAAAATCATTTTCTCTTTGTCAATCTCCATATCCCTGGATCCAATAATAATTTTGAGCGAGATGAACGATCCAAAGCGGAATACTATGAACGAAACCAAGCTAATCTAGATTGGATACAAAGTGCTTTTGCACTTGCCTCGATGAAGGGCTATTTAGGCATTGTCTTTGGCTATCAGGCCGATATGTTTTATACCCCTACGCAAGCAACTCATGCGGAAAGCGGCTATCGAGATACCTTGCACACACTCAGCAAACATACGCAGGAGTTTAAGAAGCCCGTTCTCTTAATCCATGGCGATAGCCATCGACTTATCATAGACCAGCCATTAAAAACCATAGACCAAAAACACGTAGTCGAAAATGTTCTGCGCCTAGAGGTAATGGGTGCCGAACAAGTCCAAGCAGTTAAAGTCCAAGTCAATCCTAAGTCTGAGCAACCATTTAGTTTCACGCCAATTCTGTTAAGGCAAAATATGAGTCTTCCCAGGCCCTAAGACCTAAGACCTAAGTCATATTTTTTGATATCTTGCATCAGATTTGTATCACTACGTGAAATGTCATGCAATCCACACACACGTGTCATATTTCGTTTGTAGAGTGGAGATCTACTTATGGGAGATGTGGTGCAATTCTCTCGTTACTGGTTACGATAAGTTTGCACTAACAGCCCATAGGTAACCAAATTCAGAATTAGCGATGATGATGTATGACTAAATTGTAGGCACTAGATCTGCAATACTCTTTGCAGCAGTCATGGCAACATCAGCATCTTTGGTTTCGACCATGACCCTCAAGAGAGGCTCAGTGCCAGATGCCCGAATCAATACCCTGCCAGTATCTTTGAGATCATTTTCTACTTTAGCAATCTGCTGCTGTAGAGATTCATCCGACTTCCAGTTGTACCCTGGTTTGAATTTCACATTCAAGAGTACTTGAGGGAAAATCTTCACTGTTTCCAGCAGTTGGGCAAGACTCTTCTTGTTCTGACTCATGGCCGCTAAGACTTGTAATGCTGCAATCGTGCCATCACCTGTGGAGTGTTGATCTAAACAAAGTAAGTGTCCAGATCCCTCACCACCAATGATCCAGCCTCTTTGCTTGAGTAATTCCAAAACATAACGATCGCCAACATTGGCACGCTCAAAGTGAATGCCAAGTCCTTTAATAGCATTCTCAACGGCTAAATTCGTCATGAGGGTGCCTACTGCCCCGCCCAGCTTTTGGCCTCGATCTAGGCGATCTTTTGCCAAGACATAGAGCAACTCATCGCCATTGAAGAGGCGACCTGTAGCGTCTACCATTTGCAGGCGGTCTGCGTCACCATCAAGGGCGATACCGATATCAGCATTCACTTCTTTAACTTTAGCAATCAAGGCTGCTGGTGCTGTAGCTCCACATCCATCATTAATATTGCGTCCATCTGGGTTAACGCCAATAGAGATGACTTCGGCACCAAGCTCATGAAATACATGAGGTGCGGTGTGATACGCAGCGCCATTGGCGCAGTCCACTACCAGCTTCAAACCTTTAAGATTTAATTCACCTGGAAAAGTAGATTTACAAAACTCAATATAGCGCCCTGCTGCATCATCCAAGCGATAGGCTTTTCCTAATTCTTTGGAGTTTACGCACCCCATGGTTTTTTCTAGCTCAGCCTCAATTAATAGTTCAAACTCATCCGATAACTTATCGCCATTAGCGGAAAAGAATTTAATCCCATTATCTTGATAGGGGTTGTGTGATGCAGAAATCACAATGCCTGCAGAAAGACGCAAAGCTTTCGTGAGATAGGCAACGCCCGGAGTTGGAATGGGGCCGCATAACAGAACGTCAACACCTGCAGCAGCAAAGCCAGCCTCTAGGGCCGCTTCAAGCAAGTAACCCGATACGCGGGTATCTTTGCCGATCAGCACTTTGCAACGCTCACCTGCTTTGACATCCTGATTCAATACCATGCCAGCGGCATAGCCTAGGCGGGTCATGAATTCTGGAACTATCGGAAAGCTACCTACTTCACCGCGAATACCATCAGTGCCAAAGTATTGTTTTTTCATAAATATCATTATAAAACTCAGAACTTTAGATTTTTAGATCTAAATCTGGGTGTTTATGGCCTCCCAAAGCTTTAAGGCGTCAACCGATTCGGCAACATCATGCACACGAATAATATTGGCGCCTCGATCAGCAGCCATGATCGCTGCTGCAATACTAGGGGCAACCCGATCGTTTGCATCTTTACCAGTAATTTTGCCAATCATTGATTTGCGGGATATCCCCGCAAGGACGGGATAGCCCAGTGTTGAGAATGCTTGAAATTGAGAAAGCATATGTAGATTATGTTCAAAACTTTTACCAAAGCCAAAGCCTGGGTCTATAGCTATTCTGTTTCGCTCGACACCATTTGCTTGCAATAATTCAGCCCGCTCTTGAAGAAATTGCTTCACCTCTGCAATCACATCTTGATATTCCGGATTAAATTGCATTGTGAGAGGGTCGCGTTGCATATGCATTAAGACGATGCCGCAATTAGCATGCTCTAGCACGGCATCTATTGCACCTTCTTGCCTCAATGCCCAAATATCATTAACGCAATCTACGCCAGCCCTTAACGCTTGACGCATCGTCTCGGCTTTGTAGGTATCAATTGATAGCGGCACGCCGCAATCCTTTAAACCCTCGATAACAGGCAATACGCGATCTAATTCCTCTTGAAGAGAAACAGGTTCAGCACCCGGTCTAGTCGACTCACCACCAATATCAATCAGATCAACGCCATTCGTGATCATTAGCTCTGCTTGGGCCAATGCATCTTTTACCGTTCTAAATTTCCCACCATCAGAAAACGAATCCGGTGTGGTATTCAGAATCCCCATAACGAGGGGACGCTTGCGTTGATGAAAGTTAAAAAGAAAACGCCCACAACGCCATGTTATGGGCATTAATTGCATGCCTTGTTTGTCCATAAAGACAGCCTGTTAAGTAAGACTGATATTTATGCTGTTGCTGGGGCGCTACCCGTTGCTGGACCTGGTGTACCAGCAGAGTTACCGAACTGGGTTGCAGGTGGTGGCTTAGGCGTCCGTGGTGGACGACCTTCCATGATGTCGTTGATTTGTTCAGCATCAATGGTTTCCCATTCAAGCAATGCGGCTACCATCGCTTCAACTTTATCGCGGTTTTGCTCGAGGATTGATCTTGCTAAAGCATATTGGCTATCAATCAGCATCCGAATTTCTGCATCCACTTTTTGCTGTGTCAACTCAGAAACCGTTTTAGTACTGTTGCGACCAAAAATACTTTCTGATTCAGTATCGACATACACCATCGTACCGAGGCTATCACTCATGCCGTAACGAGTAACCATATCGCGAGCCATTTTGGTGGCACGCTCAAAGTCATTAGAAGCACCAGTACTCATGGAATGCAAAAATATTTCTTCAGCAGCACGACCGCCGAACAAAATTGCCAACTCTTCCAACATGCGATCTTTATAAAGATTTACACGATCAAATTCAGGTAACTGCCAGGTCACGCCTAATGCCATACCACGCGGCATGATGGTCACTTTGTGCACAGGGTCAGCCTTAGGCAGCACTTTAGCAACTACCGCATGACCAGACTCGTGATACGCCGTATTGCGACGCTCTTCTTCGCGCATCACAGCAGACTTACGCTCAGGACCCATATAGATCTTGTCTTTAGCGTCTTCAAAATCTTTCATATCGACTGAACGCTTATTACGGCGTGCAGCAAACAAAGCAGCTTCATTTACTAGATTCGCTAAGTCAGCACCTGAGAAACCGGGAGTGCCACGAGCCAATACTGCAGCATTCACATCTGGGTCAATCGGAACCTTACGCATATGTACTTGCAAGATTTGTTCACGGCCACGAATATCTGGCAAGCCAACATGCACTTGACGATCAAAACGTCCCGGACGCAATAAGGCTTTATCCAACACGTCTGAACGGTTAGTTGCGGCAACCACAATCACGCCGCTATTGCTTTCGAAGCCATCCATCTCAACCAGCATTTGATTCAAGGTTTGTTCGCGCTCGTCATTACCACCGCCCATACCAGCACCACGATGACGACCTACTGCATCGATCTCGTCAATAAAGATGATGCATGGAGAATTCTTCTTGGCGTTTTCAAACATATCACGCACGCGAGATGCACCAACGCCCACAAACATTTCTACGAAATCAGATCCTGAAATCGAGAAAAAAGGAACTTTCGCTTCACCCGCAATCGCTCGCGCTAATAAGGTCTTACCAGTACCAGGAGGGCCAACAAGCAAGACGCCATGGGGAATACGTCCACCAAGCTTTTGGAACTTCTGCGGATCTTTTAAGAAGTCGACCAACTCAAATACTTCTTCTTTTGCTTCATCGCAACCCGCTACATCGGCGAAGGTAACGGTGTTGCTGTTCTCATCAATAAGACGAGCCTTCGACTTACCGAAGGAGAATGCACCACCTTTACCGCCACCTTGCATTTGGCGCATCATGAAAAACCAGAAACCAATAATTAATAAAGTAGGTCCAAGATAGTACAAAGCAGAAACCAGCATATTCGGTTCATCTTCTGCTTTACCAGTCACTTGTACGCCATACTTCATTAAGTCACCCACCATCCAAATATCACCTGGAGAGATGATGGAATATTTATTACCATCCGCAGGAGTTACCTGCAATGTGCGACCTTGTACATCAACGCGCTTCACCTTGCCGGATTTGGCGTCATCCATAAATTGGGAATAGGTAACCTGATTCTGGTCCTTAGGCTTATCAAACTGTTTAAAAACAGTAAAAAGCACCAAGCCCACAATGAGCCACACACCGATTTTTTGGAACATATTGCTGTTCAAAATTGAGTCCTTTTCTGGAGTGAACCAGGAGTTAAAGCGAATCGCTACATAAGTATTTGATTCTACTACCAGCATTTTTTAAGAGCTAATGGGATGTTTATTTGATAAACCCATGCATTTCAGGGGGTTATTGGACTATTCTAGGACGAATTGCTCCCTTATTTAGGAGATTTTAGGTTTCTTCCCAAGAGAAAGATTTCTGAAGACTTGGCTCTAGAGGCCTTGGGCTTTCTAGAGGCGACGGTTTTGAAGACCTTTTTGAACAATTCCACGATCTGGCTATAGCCGCTGCCATTGAAGCATTTAATCAGTAGGGCACCCTCAGGCTTAAGGTGATCAACTGCAAAGTCGAGCGCAATCTCTGCCAAAAAGGCCATGCGGGCAGCATCAGCTACGCCGACCCCCGAAAGATTAGGGGCCATATCCGAGAGAACAAGATCAACCTTGCCTTCTGCATTTTTTGGCAATAAAGCTTCTAGCGCTGCAAGACCCTCTTCCTCACGAAAATCGCCCTGGATAAAGCTCACATCAGCAATATCTTCCATTGGCAAGATATCAATCGCAATAATTTGGCCATCCGGCTTGCCTGACTCAATCTTGGGATTGCCTTTGCCCAATTCAGTCAAACGGTTACGGGCATATTGAGACCAGCTGCCAGGGGCGCTACCCAAGTCAACAATCGTCATCCCTGCCTTAATCAGGTGATCTTGCTCATCGATTTCACTGAGCTTATAAACCGCTCTTGCGCGATAGCCCTCTTTTTGAGCCATCTTCACATAAGGATCAGTCAGATGATCCTGCAACCAACTTTTATTAAATTTATTCTTCGCCACAACTTACCCACTTTCGCCCTACATTTTCCTAGTTTCTGCCCCCTAAAGCAAAAGGAATCGACTGAAAACCAAGCAAATCCAGTCTAAATAGGCGCTTTTACCAATCAATGCTCTATCATCAAGTCCATGACAGCACTGACTATTACCCCTGCCCAACGCAAATCCCTCAAAGCTGATGCACACGATTTAAGTCCTGTGGTGATGATTGGCGGAGACGGCCTTACCCCAGCAGTCATTAAGGAAGCAAAGTTAGCCATCAATCATCATGGCTTAATTAAGGTCCGCGTATTTGGTGATGATCGTGAAGCTCGCATCGCAATCTATGAAGAGCTATGCGAGCAATTAGATGCCGCACCAGTACAGCACATTGGCAAATTACTGGTGCTTTGGAAACCAAAAGATATCGTTGATGAAGCTTATGCCAATTTAGGTCGCTCCAGCAAACAAACTAAAAAAACTTTGCAAGCACCCCGCACCAAACGTCAACCCAATCGTGTACCAGCAAAATCGGGTATTCGCACCAGCAGCTCTGAAAGATCAGACCGTCGTTCAGCGTCCAATAAATCGCCATTTGAACGTGCGGCGGCCGTCAAATCCTCAACACCTAAGAAGCGCGTTCTTCGCTCAGAAGCTGCTGAGTCTAAGATTGGCTGGTCCTCACCTGGCTATCGCAAGGCAGCTGCAGCACCTGCCCCGATTAAGAGACGCAAGGTTCGTATGAGTAGCAATAAGAAAAAATCTCTTGGCTCCTAGAGCTTAATTTTTTCTTAAAGAACGCCGCTAGTCGGCGTTTTTTATTACCAATCTAATGCTGCTTGGTATATGAACCGATTAAGCGCCAGACTAAATAGATGCCAAGCGCGCTCTGTATTAAGTACAACGCACTAGAGGCTCCATGGAGTTTGCCAAAGAGTTCGGCAGAGGGCGAAAGCATTACCGGCATACCTTGCATTAAAGCTTGATCGCGAAGAGTATTCATCCAAGGTATCAAGACCAGCATACCCAGCAAAGAACACAGCAACATTGCTAGCAAAAGCCAACGAGCCAAGCGATAAGCATTCAGGCCACGTCTAACCAAGAGATTGGCCAGTACCAATAATGCAATGGCAATGGTAATGCTCAAGTACGCTTCAATTCTAAAAATGGCTCCCGCTACCATTCCGGCAACTTGACGATCTGTCAAAGTACTAAAGATAGCTGGTGCCACTAAATACCCAACGGTTAGAAGGCTACCTACCCAAAATGATGCTATTAGCGTAAAAAGTCTTTGCGCTCCAAAATAGTGAGCAGCGCTCATGATGTTAATTAGATATAGCGTACTGACAAGATCTCAACTTCGCGATTGCCGCCAGGAGCTTGCACAGCAACCACATCACCCTCTTCTTTACTAATTAAGGCACGGGCAATCGGAGAGCTAATGGAGATTTTGTTTGATGCAATATCTGCTTCATCATCACCTACGATTTGATAAGTGAACTTTGTGCCGTCTTCGAGATCCTCAAGATCAACTGTGGCACCAAAAACGACCCGGCCAGAAACATCTAATGCTGCAGGATCGATAATTTGAGCAGCAGAGAGTTTGCCCTCTAGTTCTTGAATGCGGCCCTCAATAAAACCTTGCTTTTCTTTGGCTGCATCGTACTCAGCATTTTCTGAAAGATCACCTTGAGCGCGCGCTTCAGAAATGGCATTAATCACTGCTGGACGTTCGACATGCTTGAGGCGGTGCAACTCCTCTTTCAGGAGTTCTGCACCACGCTTAGTAATGGGAATTGTGCTCATGCTGCTAACCTAACTTAAAAACAGGCGCAAAACGCGCCTATAAATTGGATTTTAGATTAAATGAGCGTCCGATGTAAGTTTTGTAATGAATACACCTCGAGGGACTCTTTGCTACCGTTTTGGGATGCCAGCAAGCCATCCATGACTGCACGAGCTGCACTAATGGTGGTGTAGTAGGTCACGCCATTTGCTTGAGCACTAGTTCGAATAGACCTAGAGTCAGCAATGGCAGTCCGGGTCTCATCCACCGTCGTGAACACCAAGGAGATTTCACCATTTTTAATGAAATCCACAATATGAGGACGACCGTCTTTGACCTTATTCACAACGCGCACCGGTAACCCAGCAGCCTCAATGGCAGCAGCCGTTCCTTTGGTAGCCACCATTGGGAAACCGAGCTGGTGCAATAACTTAGCCACCTCAACTGCCTTGGGCTTATCACTATCTTTCACTGTCAGGAGCACAGTACCGCTCTTCGGCAATTTAATGCCAGCACCCAATTGCGATTTGAAGAGCGCTTCACCAAAGGTTTTACCCACACCCATCACTTCACCAGTAGAGCGCATTTCCGGTCCCAGAATAGGATCAATGCCCGGGAACTTATTAAATGGAAATACTGCCTCTTTGACAGAGAAGTATGGAGGCTTTACTTCAGACTTGATACCTTGCTGCTCCAAAGATTGGCCCACCATGCAACGAGCAGCAATCTTCGCTAGCTGTAAACCCGTTGCCTTAGAGACAAACGGTACGGTGCGAGATGCCCGTGGGTTTACTTCCAAAACGTAAATCACATCTTTACAATCTACGTTCTGAATCGCAAACTGAACATTCATGAGACCAATAACATTGAGACCTTTAGCCATCGCTGCAGTTTGACGCTTGATCTCTTGAACTGTTTCATCGGAGAGTGAGTAAGCAGGTAATGAACATGCTGAGTCACCTGAGTGAACACCGGCCTGCTCAATGTGCTCCATCACGCCACCAATAAAAACCTTCTGACCATCGCTGATGCAATCCACATCGCACTCTATTGCATCATTGAGGAAGCGATCAAGTAAAACTGGAGAGTCATGAGAGACTTTGACTGCTTCACGCATGTATCGCTCAAGATCACGGCCATCGTGAACGATTTCCATGGCGCGACCGCCTAATACATAGGAGGGACGCACTACCAAGGGATAGCCGATTTCTTCGGCAAGTTTCAATGCCTCTTCTTCAGCCCGTGCAGTCCGGTTAGGCGGTTGACGCAAACCTAGGTCTTGCAAGAGTTTTTGGAAGCGCTCGCGATCTTCCGCTGCGTCAATCATGTCGGGCGATGTACCAATAATCGGTACACCATTGCGCTCTAGGTCTAAAGCGAGTTTCAGAGGCGTTTGGCCACCGTATTGGACAATTACCCCTTTGGGTTTTTCTTTCGCAACAATTTCTAATACGTCTTCAAGCGTGAGGGGCTCAAAATACAAGCGGTCCGAAGTATCGTAGTCAGTAGAAACAGTTTCTGGATTACAGTTGACCATAATGGTTTCATAACCATCATCCCGCATCGCTAAGGCAGCGTGCACACAGCAATAGTCAAATTCGATACCTTGACCAATACGGTTAGGGCCGCCGCCCAAGACCATAATTTTCTCTTTACTTGTGGGACGAGATTCGCATTCACCATGTTCAGCCTCGTATGTCGAATACATATAGGCTGTATTGGTCGAGAACTCAGCGGCACAGGTATCTACCCGCTTGTAGACTGGTACTACTTTTAAGCGATGACGTGCAGCACGCACGGAAGATGCATCAACTCCCAGTAACTTTGCCAAGCGACGATCAGAGAAGCCTTTTTGCTTTACAAAACGCAGTTCTGCAGCTGAGAGACTATCAATCTTACGTAGCTTCAGTTCAGTCTCAATCGTAATGAGCTCTTCAATTTGTTCTAAGAACCAAGGGTCTACTTTGGTTTCGTTATAGATTTCATCTAAACCCATGCCCATGCGGAAGGCATCAGCAAGGTACCAAATACGATCAGGTCCGGGCTCATTGATTTCATTGATGATGTCATCTAGATCTGTCGAGAACTCATCTAAACCATCCACACCAACCTCTAAGCCACGTAAGGCTTTTTGAAAAGACTCTTGGAAAGTACGGCCAATAGCCATTACTTCTCCAACCGACTTCATTTGGGTTGTCAAACGGGAATCGGCCTGCGGGAATTTTTCAAACGCAAAACGGGGAATCTTGGTGACTACGTAGTCAATCGATGGCTCGAATGATGCTGGAGTAGCACCACCAGTAATGTCGTTCTTCAGCTCATCCAGTGTGTAACCCACCGCTAATTTGGCTGCGATCTTGGCAATCGGGAAGCCAGTGGCTTTGGAGGCTAAAGCTGATGAGCGGGAAACTCGAGGGTTCATCTCAATCACAATCATGCGACCATCCACTGGATTGATCGAGAACTGAACGTTTGAGCCACCAGTATCCACACCGATT
Source organism: Polynucleobacter sp. AP-Feld-500C-C5 (assembly GCF_018882265.1). Classification (NCBI taxonomy): domain Bacteria; kingdom Pseudomonadati; phylum Pseudomonadota; class Betaproteobacteria; order Burkholderiales; family Burkholderiaceae; genus Polynucleobacter; species Polynucleobacter sp. AP-Feld-500C-C5. The sequence goes on from NZ_JACVOW010000022.1 coordinate 38,534, forward strand.
TCACGGAGAACCGCAATCGATGCATTGCGCATGATTTGATATTCTTTATCGGTCAATGTTTGGGCGGGCGCAACAGTAATGGAGTCACCCGTGTGGACACCCATTGGATCTAAGTTTTCAATTGAGCAAACAATGATGCAGTTATCGTTACGGTCACGCACCACTTCCATCTCAAACTCTTTCCAACCAAGCAGCGACTCTTCAATTAAGAGTTCACGAGTTGGGGATAAATCAAGGCCACGTTTGCATATCTCTTCGAACTCCTCACGGTTATATGCAATACCGCCACCTGAACCGCCCATGGTGAAGGAAGGACGTATTACTACCGGGAAACCAGAACTGCCAGTTTCCTGTTGAATGCGCTGCTGGACATCTAATGCTTCATCCATGGAGTGAGCAATGCCAGATTTTGCAGAGCCAAGACCAATCTTGGTCATTGCATCTTTAAATTTCTGACGATCTTCTGCTTTATCAATAGCTTCTGGTGAAGCACCAATTAATTCACAGCCATATTTTTCTAATACACCATGGCGATGCAAATCTAATGCACAGTTCAAAGCAGTTTGACCGCCCATGGTTGGCAAGATGGCATCTGGTTTTTCGGTTGCAATGATGCGCTCTACTACCTCCCAAGTGATTGGCTCAATATAAGTTACATCAGCCATCTCAGGGTCGGTCATGATAGTTGCAGGATTACTGTTTACTAGAATGACTTTGTAACCTTCATCTCGTAGTGCTTTACAAGCTTGTGCACCGGAGTAGTCAAACTCACACGCCTGTCCGATCACAATCGGACCAGCACCAATAATCAAGATACTCTGAATGTCGCTACGCTTAGGCATTATTTGCCCTCCTTCTTGCTGGCAGCATTCATAAGCTCCACAAATCGATCAAATAAATAGGCGATGTCATGCGGTCCAGGTGATGCTTCAGGGTGGCCCTGGAAACAAAGCGCTGGCTTATCTTTCCAAGCCAAACCTTGCAACGATCCATCAAATAAGGAAACGTGTGTCACGCGAATATTGTCTGGCAAGGTATTGGCATCAACAGCAAAGCCATGATTCTGAGAAGTAATAGCAACACGGCCAGTATCCAAATCCTTCACTGGATGATTTGCACCATGGTGACCGAACTTCATCTTCAGGGTTTTAGCGCCTGCTGCCAAGCCCATGATTTGATGGCCTAAGCAGATACCAAAAGTGGGTACGCCTTTTTCAATGATTTCTTTTGCAGCAGCGATTGCGTAATCACAAGGACCAGGATCTCCAGGACCGTTTGAGAAAAATACGCCGTCGGGATTCATTGCTAAAACTTCAGCAGCAGAGGTTTGTGCAGGTACCACTGTCAACTCGCATCCACGTTCAGTGAGCATGCGCAAAATATTGCGCTTCACGCCAAAGTCATAAGCAACCACTTTTTTGGTGGGTTTGGTTTTATCCAGAGTTCTATAAACTGGTTTGTCATCGGGACCATGTAATTCCCACTCAGCTTCACGCCATTCATACGCTTTTGGAGTTGTCACTACTTTGGCTAAGTCCAGTCCAGACATTCCAGTAAAGGCTTTAGCTAGCTCAAGCGCCTTTTTAGACAAGACCTCGTAATCCTCGCCCAACTTACCCGCCACAATAGCGCCAGATTGGGCGCCTTGATCACGCAAGATACGGGTGAGTTTACGGGTATCGATTCCAGAGATCCCAACAACTCCGGCTTTAGTGAGGTAGCTATCTAAACTCCCCTCAGAGCGGAAATTAGAAACCCGTTTTGGTAGATCTTTAATCACGAGACCAGCAGCATGAATTTGATCTGATTCAGCATCTTGTGGATTTACGCCGACATTCCCAATATGAGGGTACGTCAAGGTCACGATTTGGCGTGAATAACTTGGATCGGTAATGATCTCTTGATAACCCGTTAAGGCGGTATTGAAAACAACTTCACCGGTAGTTTCGCCAGGAGCGCCAATACTAAAACCGGGGAATATGGTGCCGTCGGCTAGAGCCAACACGGCAGGAGGAAAAGAAGGAAGCAAGGGTGACAAACCATCTCCAGTCCCTGCTCCATCCGACGCTCAAAACCCCTAAAAAGACTAACCCGAGGCTTGTTTATGCGGGAGGTGAGTGTCTTTAAGCGCTAGGGTATTTAATAAGTTTCGAACCTTTCAATCATACCAGTTTTGGTCCATAAACCCTTGAATCCCCAGCCTAATGGGCTTTAGAGGTGGCTCCTCCCCAAATCCGAAATCTGGGGAGATGCAAAAAAGTGTTTTTTGCTGCCGAAGTTTAAGTTGCTGCACCTTGCTCAATAATGGTCTTAATCTGAGCCAACACAGTCTGGTCTTCCATAGTGCTAATATCACCCGGATCGCGCCCTTCAGCAACCGCTTGCAATGCGCGGCGCACGATCTTGCCAGAACGGGTTTTCGGTAATGCGGTCACGACATAAACACGACCAGGACGAGCAATCGCTCCTAGCTGGCTATCTACTGTCTTCATGCACTCTTTTTCTAAATTCTCCGCTTTGGCTGAATCTTTAGGAATCACAAAGGCAATGGCTGCCTGACCTTTTAGCTTGTCTTCAATACCAACCACCGCAACTTCAGAAATATTGGGATGACTAGAGATGCTTTCTTCAATTTCCCGTGTACCAAGGCGGTGGCCAGCAACGTTAATCACATCATCAGTACGACCCAAGATAAAGAAGTAACCATCTTTATCTTTAATACCCCAGTCGAAGGTGGAATAAATTAACTTCCCAGGAATCGTTTCCCAATAGGTGCTCACGAAACGCTTGTCATCGCCCCAAACAGTTTGCATACAACCTGGAGGTAGCGGACCTTCAATCGCGATGACACCCTTTTGATCAGGGCCTAACTCGGCGGAGCTAGCATCATCTAGAAGTTTCATGTTGTAACCAAAGGATGGCACGCCTGGTGAACCGAACTTATGGGGCATCACTTCTACGCCGCGTTGAATCGCCAACATTGGCCAACCAGTTTCAGTCTGCCAGTAATTATCGACAATTGGTTTTTTAATCGCATCATGAATCCAACTTGCTGTTGGTTCATCGAGTGGCTCACCAGCCAAGAATAAAGCACGTAATGTGGAAAGATCATGCTTGGTTAAGAATGCAGGATCTTGTTTTTTGAGAACACGCACCGCAGTAGGTGCAGAGAACATCACCGATACTTTGTATCTGGCAACCAACTCCCACCAAATGCCAGCATCAGGACGTAATGGCGTGCCTTCATACATGATGGTTGCCATGCCATTGAGCAATGGGCCATAAATGATGTAGCTATGCCCCACTACCCAACCAATGTCTGAGGTGGTGAACATCGTTTCACCAGCTTTGCCACAGAAAATATGGTTCATGGTGGACATCAATGCCACTGCGTAACCACCGGTGTCACGTTGAACACCCTTAGGTTTACCGGTCGTTCCTGAGGTATACAGAATGTAGGAAGGATGCGTTGCATCTACCCATTCAATTGGAACAATATCGTTGAGGTGTTGTTGACGCTCAGACCCATAGTCCAAATCTCTTCCAGCCACAGTAGTGAACTCAGACAGTCCACGATTTACTATCAATACTTTTTCTGGTTTGTAGCTGGCGAGAGTAATTGCCTCATCCAATAATGGCTTATAAGGCACGGCTTTACCGCCACGCATACCTGCTTCAGAAGTCACCACCATTTTTGGTTTTGCATCATCAATGCGAGAAGCAAGGCTATGGGAAGCAAAGCCACCAAATACTACTGAGTGAATCGCCCCAATACGGGCACAAGCCAACATTGCGAAGCAGGCTTGGGCAATCATCGGCATATAAATCAGTACACGATCACCTTTTTTAATGCCATTGGCTTTATAAATAGCAGCCATACGATTCACTTCTTCGTAGAGCTCTTTAAATGTGTACGCCTTCTCTTGATCGGTTTCTGTAGAAACCGCTACTAATGCAATTTGATTTGGGTTGACTTGGTAGTGACGATCCACTGCGTTGTAGCAAAGATTCGTTAGGCCACCTTCAAACCATTTTGCAAATGGCGGGTTGTCGTAGTTCAGAACCTGATCGAAGGGCTTTTCCCAGTGAATCAAATTAGCCTGCTCAGCCCAAAATCCGTCTGGGTCTTTGATCGAGCGTTCGTGATGTGCTTTATAAGACATGGTCAACCTAATCTAAAAGTTTCTGAAATTACGGGTTTTTGCTCGCCCCCTTGGCACTAGGGTTACCGCTTGAGGACGCTGAAGTTACATTTTTCGCAGATTTTGCAAGTCCTGTCGATGCGGATTTATGCTGAGATGCAGCATTTTTTTGTGGAGATTTAGCCTTAGCAACCGTTTCAACACCTTTGTTTGGCTTGACTGGGGCGCATTTCACTGCTTTGGCATTCTTCACCCCTTTAGCGGGTTTAGGGCAATTCGGTGTGGGTGGCGGTGGCTTGACTAGACTCAGGCTGGCATTGTCTGCCATCGCCGAAGAAACATCTCCTGAACGATTACCAACCTTAGGAATGATCACGGTAGATCCCGCCTTGATACGCATACCACTCGGAATGGCATTCACTTGTCTTAGCGCCTCTGGACTGACGCCCAATGTTTTGGCAGCTTGATCAACACTTTCAGTTTTACTAATCCTCACTGCGGTCCAAGAAGACAGGGGTTTCGTGTACTTCTTGAGATTTTCTTGAAAGATTTCTGCATGGCCGAACGGCAACAAGATTTGTTGGTTAGCATTACTCAGAATTACAGGCTTATTAAAAGAGGGGTTCAGACTATGAAATTCATCCTCAGGAATTTCCGCCAACTTAATCGCCAAGGCAACATCAATATCATTACCAACATCTAGCGCAACAAAGTAAGGGTGGTTTTCTAATTCTGGTAAGACGATGCCATAAGCCGATGGATCTAAAACAATCTGTCGATAGGCCATCAATTTAGGAACATACATGCGGGTTTCGCGAGGCATGTTCAAACTCTCATAATCCGTTGATAGGCCTGCAGCGAGATTGCGTTTTTGGGCTTTAGCAACATTGCCGGCACCCCAGTTATAAGCAGCAAGAGCCAACTCCCAACTACCAAATTGATTATAGAGACGCTGTAAATAATCCAAAGCAGCATCGGTGGATTGCAAAACGTCTCTACGCTCATCGCGAAAGACGTTTTGCGTTAATTGAAAATCTTTTCCAGTTGCTGGCATAAATTGCCACAGGCCTACCGCTTTTGCACTCGATTTAGCATGGGTAACAAATGCACTCTCCACAAAGGGAAGCAAGGCTATTTCGGTTGGCATATTGCGCGCATTGACTTCTTGCACAATATAAAAAAGGTAACGCGATGAACGTGCCATAGAGCGGTTGACATAATCAGGTCGAGCACTTAACCAGCGAACTTGCTCAATCTCTAATGGGGTATTCATCGGCTCCATTTGAAAGCCATCCCGAATCCGTATCCATAAATTATCAGAAGGTGCATACACCTTACTAACAGACTGATTCTTCAGATTAACGGAAGTAGCCTTGGATGCTTTAGAGCCTGCTTTAGCTGGCGTATCCGATGACCAAACACCCGTGCTGGAACAGCCTGATAAAAAAACGGCAACCGCGATTGCCGCATAGATCAAACGCATCAGAATCGATCTTTCCAAGCACGAATCACTGCTAGCACATGCGCTGGACTCGGAAGATCTGCTTGATGAGAAGCCGCTTTTGCAGACGCAATCACCTCCGCCTGATCACTGCGCATAAACGGATTTACTTGTAGCTCTTGTCCAATTGTTGTCGGTAGTGTTGGCAAACCTTGTTGACGAATTTTCTGCGCACGCTCTGACCAAGAGATTAAGTTCGCATTATTTGGCTCGACTGCAAGTGCAAATCGAATATTGGATAAAGTGTATTCATGGGTACAGTACACCAATGTATTTTTAGGGAGTGCAGCAAACTTGGCTAAAGACTCTGTCATCTGAGTTGGTGTACCCTCAAACAAGCGTCCGCACCCAGAAGCAAATAGGGTATCGCCACAAAACAACATAGGCTCGATAACATTAGCTTGCATATTCGCAAAATAAGCGATGTGACTTAAGGTATGGCCTGGCACCTCATAAACTTTTAGACTAATACGCGGGGAATCGATCTCAAACTGATCGCCCTCTTTTGCCACTTGAGTTCGCCCAGGAATATTGTTACCGGCAGGGCCATATACCGGAATCTGGGGGCCCAATGCATTCAATAAATTGAGAATGCCACCAGTATGGTCCGCATGATGATGGGTAATCAGAATGCCTTTTAGCGTCAGCTCAGACTGTGAGAGGTAATCCAGAACAGGAGCAGAATCGCCCGGATCAACCACCAAGGCTGACTTTCCATCATGGATGCACCAGATGTAGTTGTCATCAAAGGCCGGGATCGGCCAAACTTGCAATAAAGTATTCTTATCCATAAACCGATGATACCAACCCCACCTATTCCTTCGCAGATGCCCGCACCCCCTTGGAGTTCATGGGAGAAGTGGCTCCAGTCGCCTCCTGGGCAGTATGTGCTTGGCTGGGAGCAAAAGTGCTTTGATCGCATTGTTGCGGATGTTTTTGGCTTTCATGCAGTCCAGATTGGCCTACCCCAAATCAATGCCCTAAGCGAAAACCGCATGCCCTTGCATGCCCTCTTGGTGAACTCACAAGATAGTCGAAAAGATGCGCACCGTTTTAGTTGGCGTGTCATAGAAGGTAACGCGAATGAGCTCCCCTTTGCCAATGAAAGTATTGACCTCATTGTTTTGCCTCACGTCCTCGAGTTTGCAGCCGATCCCCATCAAATTTTGCGTGAAGTGGATCGAGTATTGCTCCCTGAGGGTCGCTTGGTCATTTCTGGTTTTAATCCTGCCAGCTTATGGGGTGCCAGACAATATCTCAGTAGGCTGATTGGCAATCCCTATCTACCGCGGGATGGCCAATTTATTGGCCTCTTACGTATTAAAGATTGGCTGCAACTATTGAATTATTCACTCGACCGTGGTCACTTTGGGTGTTACAAATTTCCTTTACACGGCGAACCTGCCATGAACCGCATGGACTTTCTCGAACCGATGGGCAACCGTTGGTGGCCTATCTTTGGTGCAGTGTTCATCGTCTCGGCAATCAAGCGTCACAAAGGCATGAGGCTGATAGGACAAGTGGCATCTGTTCGCCTTCCAGCAATCAACCAGTTAGCCCCTGCTGCCGAACGTAATCAATTATGCGATTCCTTGAACAAGACTGAGGTCAATTAAATTAGCAATATGCCTCATACCAAACCAGCACATCACCCTCCTCATATCGTCATCTATACCGATGGTGCCTGCAAAGGTAACCCCGGGCCAGGAGGATGGGGTGCGGTCCTGCGTTCAGGTAATCATGAGAAGCAGATCCATGGCGGCGAAAAACTCACCACCAACAATCGCATGGAAATCTGTGCTGTGATCTTTGCCCTTCGCGCCTTGAAACAACGAAGCTCCGTTGAGCTTTGGACGGACTCCCAATATGTGCAAAAAGGGGTCACTGAATGGCTTGAGGGCTGGAAAAAGCGTGGATGGAAGACCGCCAACAAAGATCCAGTCAAAAACGCTGATTTATGGCAAGAATTGGACGCCTTGCTCCCTGACCACGATATTTCTTGGCACTGGGTCAGGGGTCACAATGGCCACCCCGGAAACGAGCTGGCTGATCAGCTAGCTAATAAGGGTGTTGAAGAGTTTTTACCCTAGGTTAGATTAGCCCTCGCCCAGCGCGATTAAAGCCCGCTTATGAGAGAATGGGCAGGCATCATTTAGCCAGAAACCGCATTTAAACTACAAAAAACTTAGAAAAACGAGACTGTGTCAAAAATAGAATCTTCTCTCGATCAGTTAGTCGCCAAGTTAGGCCAGCTTAAAAATGTTGGCAAAGCCCGTTTGTGTGCTGTTTGGCAAAAACTATCACCCATTACTGGCAAGTTAAAGCAGCTCGATTTTGCTACTGTCAAATCCTTTGCGATTCGATACAAATGGCGCATCCTAATAGTCATCATCATTTTGTACGCAGGATCGAAGGCTTTTGATTACTTTTTACCAGCAGGAAAAAAAGCTGGTGGTCCGCAAGTTATTACTAGCGTAGTCGTACAGAAGAAAGATATCCCCCTGGTTATTGAAGCTACCGGCACGACGGTTTCTAACAGCATTGTAGATATCCGTCCAATGGTAACCAATACAGTCTCTAAAATTCATATTAAGGATGGCGAAGAAGTTAAAGAGGGACAGCTTCTTTTTACTCTTGATGATCGCAATGACAAGGCTAATTACGAACGGCTTAAAGCATTGGCTGATGATGCTCAGAAACAATATCAACGTGCAAAAGAGTTGGTAGAGAAAAACTTTATATCTAGGGCTGGCTTGGAGACATCCTTAGCCAATGCCAAGTCTGCACAAGCTGCTGCTCGCTCTGCGGAGGTGCAACTCTCCTTTGATTCTATTCGCTCACCTATTAATGGAAGAGCAGGAATTATTAATGTCTTCCCTGGCTCTCTAGTCCAAGCAAGCAATATTGTATCTACTGCAACAAGCTCTACTGCCACCTCGAGCGTAGGTTCGATGGTGACAATTACGCAACTCAATCCGATTAATGTTCAGTTTGTTATTCCAGAAAAGGATATTCCCATCATCCTGGAAAATAAGAAGGGTGATGCACCTTTAACTGTAAAAGTCACTATTGGTGATACTGGAAAAAATACTTATGAGGGTCAGGTTCTGGTGATCGACAATCAAGTAGACCCTCTGATTGCCGCTGTTCGTGTTAAGGCACAAATTCCGAACGATAAGTTAGAAGTGCTTCCTGGGCAATTTGCTCGCGTTTCACTGAACGCCAACACTCTAAAAGATGTGATTGCTGTGCCTACTCAGGCCATTGTCATTGGCCCCAATGGGCGCCTAGTGTATGTTGTTGACAAGGATGACAAGGTCACTGCAAAACCGGTAAAGGCGACCTATGAATACCTTGGCACTTCAGTAATTACTGGAATTAATGCTGGTGATCGCATTGTGGTTGAAGGTAAGCAGAATTTACGTACTGGCAGCAAAGTGCGTGAAGCAAAATCCTCCAAATCAGAGCAGCCCCCTGCTAATAAAACCACTCCTGCTGAACCAAAATGACGCTTTCTGAGCTATGCATTAGACGCCCTGTAATGACGATATTGCTGTCTATTGCAACTGTCGTTGCTGGAGGGGTTGCCTATTTTAAGATTCCGGTAGCCGCACTTCCTAGCTTCAATACACCAGTGATTTCTGTAACGGCCACCTTACCTGGTGCATCACCTGAAATCATGGCTTCGGCTGTTGCGCTACCGCTTGAAAAAGAATTTTCAACGATTGATGGCATCAAAGTCATCAGCTCTACGAATTCACTTGGTTCAACGAGCGTGACTCTTGAATTTACAAGCGATCGTGATATTGATAAAGCAGCTGTTGATGTTCAGGCAGCCCTCTTACGGGCGCAACGCCGCTTACCAATTGAAATGACGGTGCCTCCTTCATATCGAAAGATCAATCCTGCCGATACCCCCGTATTAATTGTGCGTATGAGCTCCCCGTCAATCAGCCTCTCTGAAATGAATGCTTATGCAGAGAATTTGATGTCTCCAAACTTATCCACTATCACTGGGGTGTCACAAGTATTAGTGTACGGAGCAAAGCGGTATGCAGTCCGAGTAAGTGTGAGACCAGATGCCTTAGGCAATCGCAATATCACCATGGATGAGGTTGCTGCTGCAGTCAATAAAGCCAATACCAATAGCCCCATTGGAACTCTCGATGGCCCCCGCCAACTGATCACCATCTATGCCAATCCACAGTTAGTGACAGCTGAGGAATTTGGCAACTTGATCGTTGCACAGCGCAATGGACTTCCAATTTATCTCAAAGATGTTGCCGATGTTCAAGAAAGCTTTGAAGATGTAAAGACCTTTGCCTCAGCAAATGGTGAACGATCAATAGCGATTGCCGTACTGCGCCAACCAAATGCCAATACGGTTGAAGTTGTTGATTCAATCAAAAAACTGTTGCCTTCTCTCAAAGCGCAAATGCCGGAATCTATTCAGTTAACACTGGTTAATGACCGCTCCCTTTCGATTATTGAGTCAATTCATGATGTCAATCTGACATTGCTTCTCACTATCGCACTCGTTGTCTTAGTCATCTTCTTGTTCCTAAAGCATTTGTCTGCAACTGTCATTCCATCCATTAGCTTACCGATTTCTCTGATCGGCGCGTTCTTTGTTTTCTACTTTTTAGGCTACAGCCTGAATAACATTTCCTTACTGGGCATCACTCTTGCTGTTGGCTTAGTGGTAGATGACGCAATCGTAGTACTAGAAAACATCATGCGTTATGTTGAAGAAGGTATGGACCCCTTAAAAGCAGCATTAAAAGGTAGCAAAGAGGTTGGCTTTACCATCATCTCCATTTCTATTTCCTTGGTTGCTGTATTTATTCCGCTATTTTTCATGGTAGGTCCAATCGGCCTTCTCTTTAGAGAATTTGCCGTTGTGGTAACACTGTCTATATTGGTCTCAGCGGTTGTCTCATTAACAGTAGTACCCATGTTATGCAGCCGCTTTTTGCCTAAACCTGGTGAGCATCCAAAAGAATATGAAATTACAAAGCAGTTCGATCGCGCCTATGAATGGACCTTAAAAAAATATATTCACTTTTTAGATTTAGCCTTGGCAAACAGAAAGAGAGTGTTATTTGGGGCATTAGCCAGCTTTGTCATTACTATTGCTCTCTTTGTTTATAGCCCTAAAGGATTTTTTCCGGAAGAAGATATTGGTCAGTTACGCGTGACTGTAGAAGCCTCTGAGGACACTTCCTTTAGCACAATGATGGCTCTACAAGATCAGGCTGCGAAAGTAGTTGATAGCGACCCCAATGTTGCAACCTCAATCTCTATTCTTGGTGGCGGCCAAAGTTCAGGTCGCAATACCGGAAGATTCTTCATCATTTTGAAGCCCAAGGATGAGCGCCAAAAAATGAGCAAGGTAATGGAGGGTCTTAGATCCAAGTTCAAAGAAATTCCTGGTATTCAGGTCTACATGAGTCCAGTACAAAATTTACAGCTAGGTGGTCGAAGCAGTAAAAGTCGCTATCAATTTACCCTGCAAAGCGTTGGCTTTGAAGGTGTCAATGAATGGGCTGAAAAATTGTTACAAAAAATGCGCGCTGATCCCATTTTTAAGGATGTCACTAGTGACTCGCAATTAAAAGGTTTGAACGTCAAGATTGAAATTGATCGAGAAAAAGCCGCCAGTGCGGGAGTATCTATCGCCGATATACGTACAGCCCTCTACTCTTCTTTCGGTGAGAGGCAGGTATCCACCATCTATACCCCTGTCAATACCTATTACGTTATTTTGGAAACAGCAGAGAATGATCGTCAATTTGAAACCGACTTGAACAAGGTCTTCGTGCGGGGTAGAGCGACAGATAAATTGATTCCGCTATCCAGCCTGGCAAGCTTTGTCAGAACCGTGGGACCCACTGCAGTAAACCATCAGGGTCAGATTCCAGCAGTAACAATTTCTTTTAACCTTGCTCCAGATGTTTTCTTAGGGGATGCAACCAAGGCAATAGATGGCTTTGTTAAGGCGGTTGATTTACCGTCTTCCATCATCACGAGTTATGGTGGTGATGCAGCCGTATTTAAAGACAATCAATCGGGTCAGGTTATTTTGCTATTGGCTGCACTAGGAGTTATTTATATCTTGCTTGGTGTTCTGTATGAGAGCTATATTCACCCCCTCACCATTCTGGCGGGCCTACCTTCTGCAGCGATTGGTGCAATTTTGTCCCTACGCATCTTCGGATTTGAGCTAACTGTTGTTGCCTCGATCGGCATCTTGCTGCTCATTGGTATTGTGAAGAAAAATGCGATTTTGATGATTGACTTTGCTTTGGATGCCCAACGCAATCAAGGCATGACGCCCGATAAAGCGATTCGTGAAGCCTGTATCTTGCGCTTTCGCCCCATCATGATGACTACAATTGCTGCATTAATGGGCGCCCTTCCGATTGCCTTTGGTATTGGTGCAGGTGCAGAGTTACGACAACCGCTAGGTATCAGTGTGGCTGGTGGACTCATCTTCTCTCAGTTTGTGACTCTGATCATTACACCCGTGATTTATCTCTATCTAGATAAATATGCAGGTAATGGCCCTATGGAAATTCCACCATCCGTTCTTGAGGGAACCTAATGCGTCAAGTGATTTTAGACACTGAAACTACTGGTTTAAATCCAGCAACTGGTGATCGCATTATTGAAATTGGCTGCGTTGAAGTTATCGACCGTCGCTTGACGGATCGCACCTTCCATTATTACGTCAACCCTGAGCGAGATATTGATGCGGGGGCTTTTGCCGTTCACGGACTCTCTAGAGAATTTCTATCTGACAAGCCATTATTTGGCAGTATTGTTGAACAGTTGATTGAATTTGTAGATGGTGCTGAGATTGTGATTCATAACGCAGCCTTTGACTTGGGATTTCTGGATAATGAATTTGCACTTCTCAAGCGACCACCATTTCGTGGCCTAGCCTCTAAGATTATTGATACTTTGCTAGATGCACGGCAAATGTTTCCGGGTAAACGAAACTCTCTAGATGCCTTATGTGATCGCTTCTCAATCAGTAACGAACATCGTACTCTACATGGAGCGTTATTAGATGCTCAGCTGTTAGCTGAAGTCTATATCGCAATGACTCGAGGTCAGGAAGACCTCTCCATTGACTTAATCGATTACACAGTAGGCGCTGACTCAACCGGCCATACAAAAGCACTGCCAACAAGCTTAAAATTAATGCTAGCTAATAGTGAAGACTTGGAACAGCATGAAAAGATTTTGGCTGAGATCGCGAAATCAAGCAAAAAAGACCCCGTTTGGAGTCCTGTTCATGTTAGCAACTAAGACTTCTGCTCAAGAAAGTCCGTGTAAAGTTTTTCTAAATCTCTAACATATTCTTTGGTATTAAACAAAGGGGCTGTTAAGCGATTAGCCTCATGTTTCATGCGTAAATCTTTTATTAGTTGCGGTTGAGTAGCAAGCTCTAGAGCTTTTGCATAATACTCTTCTGGGGTATTCACAATCAATTCAGGCATACCTAATGAAGACACCTGACTAGCTGCTATCCTGCCTGCAAAGGTCTGACCTAACTGCGTTAAGACAGGCACTCCAGCCCATAAAGCATCAGCAGCCGTAGCGTGTGCATTGTAGTTGGGAGTATCCAAAAAAAGATCTGCTAAACGAAGACGACTTAAATGGTCTTTCCTTGCCGGCACACGGGTCGCAAACACAAGCCTGCGTACATCAACCCCACGTGCAATAGCCTCATTTTGTAAGTTCTTCATTGCCTTCTCAGAAGTCTTTGATAGCCAAAGGACGCTAGCTGGAACCTGTTTTAGCAATCTCATCCACAGATCAAAGATATCTGGATTAATTTTGTAAGAATTATTGAAGCATGAGAAGATAAATCCAGCTGCAGGCAAACCTTGACTCTCTCTTGTTGGTAAATCACCAAGTGCAGCAATCGAAATGCTTGTATCTACAGGGAAAAATGAATGCGGCAAACGCGCTATTTTTTCCGTGAAGAAGTCTTGGTCACTCTCAGGAATGGACACTTCATCTGCAATTAAGTAGTCATAAAAATCAGAGCCAGATGTTCCCGCATAACCAAGGTAATTAACTTGTAAGGGTGCAATTTTTTTAGAAAATAAGCCCGTTCTAGCACCTGCAGTGTGGCCATTGAGATCAATCGCTATATCAAGCTCTTGCTCAAGAATGAGATTTTTTGCACTAGTATCATTCAGTCCAAATAACTCGAAGGCGCTATCAAAGCTTGAGATGAGCCCACTCTCAACCTCATCATTGGATTTGGGATTCAAGAAAAAGCCCAACACCTCAAACTTTGACCGATCATGAAAATGAATCAGATTTTGCATCAGGATACCGACCGGGTGATTCTTAAAATCTGAAGAGAAGTATCCAATTCTGATTATGTCATCAGGAGTCCTACTACGTTTTTCAATCTGTTGCGAATCAATTCCTGGATAGCGATCAGCAACAAAAATTTGTGCGCAACGTTTTTGGAGCTCAAGACTTGCCGGAGTTTGTAACAAGGCAAAGGGAATGGTGACAGCATTGTTGTCAGCTAATAAAGATAGCATCTGAGAAACGGTTGGATCAACATCATCCCAAATACACGACGTTAACTTTGTAGAAAGCAGCTGTCCAATTAAATAAGGGTGCAAGGGCTTTAACGCATAGGCATTTCTATAACTCTCGTAGGCGTTTTCACCAGATTTAAGCTCAAGCAAAGCGTTTCCGTGATTTGACCACGCTTCGGCATAATTTGGATTCAGCGTTAACGCTTTTTCATGAGCTAATCTTGCTTCCTCAAAACGCCCCAAGTCAAATAATGCATTGCCGTAGTTAGTCCAGGCCTCTGGGTAATTTGCATTTAACTCTAGGGACTTTTGATAGTTGTCGATGGCCTCTAAACTAAAGCTTAAATCTGCAAGTAAGTTACCTCGATTTGACCAGACCAAATAATATTGGGGCTGCAATTCAATTGCTTTGTCATACAGTGAAAAAGCCTTGTCATAGTCTTTGAGCTTGGCATAGGAAGTTCCCATGTCCGTCAGGATTTGAGCATTATTTGGAATCAGGCGAGTCAACTTCTCATAGGTCTTGGCGGATTCACCAAATAGATTGGCTCCATACTGGGCCTTCGCTAGATTGGTAAGTAGCTCAGAATTTTTAGGGTCTAATGCTGAAGCTCTAGTAAAGGGCTCTACAGACTCTGCTACTCGCCCTTGCATTGCCATGCATAGGCCTTGAACTTGAAGAGCTACGATATCTTTAGAATTAATGCGCAATATTGAGCGCGCTATTCTCTCTGCAGACTCAAGCCGCTGGCTTTGAAACTCCAGCATCATTTGCTGGAGTAATGGCGCGTAGGGCTGAGCCATGGCTTAATTCATCAAGCAATTAAATTGCTGCAGCAATCGCTTTACCAAGATCATCCGTTTTAGCAGTACCCCCAAGATCAGGGGTTAATGGTGCATGGCCTGAGCCTGCTGATAAGACTTTTTCGATGGCGTTAAAAATCGCCTTACCCGCCTCTGGATATCCCAGGTGATCGAGCATCATTGCACCGCTCCAAATTTGTCCAATGGGGTTGGCAATCATCTTCCCGTAAATATCGGGGGCTGAACCATGTACCGGCTCAAATAGTGACGGAAACTTGCCTTCTGGATTAATACTTCCCGATGGAGCTACCGCAATAGTGCCAGTACACGCAGGGCCTAAATCTGACAAGATGTCTCCGAATAAATTACTAGCAACAACTACATCAAAACGATCAGGATTCATTACGAAGTGCGCTGCCAAGATATCGATATGGTACTTATCCGTTCTTACATCAGAAAACTTTTTAGACATCGCCTCCACGCGCTCATCCCAATAAGGCATCGTAATCGCAATACCATTTGATTTGGTAGCTGAAGTGAGGTGTTTCTTAGGACGACTCTGGGCTAAATCATAGGCATATTGCAAAATACGATCGACGCCCTGTCTTGTAAAGACCGATTCTTGAATCACAAACTCGCGGTCAGTATCTGGAAACATTTTTCCACCAACGCTGGAATACTCTCCCTCCGTGTTCTCACGTACTACGAAGAAATCAATATCCCCAGGTTTACGATTTGCAAGCGGGCAAGGTACTCCTGGCAATAAACGCACTGGACGTAAATTGACGTATTGATCGAAACCGCGACGGAACTGAATCAAACTACCCCATAATGAAACATGGTCCGGCAAAATATCAGGCATACCCACTGCGCCAAAGAAAATAGCGTCATACTTCATTAAGGTATCAAACCAATCATCCGGCATCATCTTGCCGTGCTTGAGGTAGTAATCGCAGCTTGCAAAATCAAAGTGATCGAACTGCATACCAATACCAAATTTACGATTGGCAGCCTCCAGCGCACGCACACCCTCCGGTATAACCTCTTTACCAATTCCATCACCCAGGATTACTGCAATTTTAGGATTCTTAAATATTTTTTTGGCGTTCATTTGTTAGTAGTCTCAAGTAATGATTGTTGGCCGAATAATCGGCATAAAACCTTAATTTTACCCACTTATCTATCACTAGCTAATAGCGCGGCGGATCTCATCAGGCGGGGCTTTACCACTCTTACCAACAGAATCACTGTCGTAATCACTGGTATTTTCAATTGTTTCAGGAGCATCCTCTAGCATCCGAATATTGTCTTTTGGGCAGATAGGCGCACCATAACTGGCCCATTTTTTTAATAATGTGACCTCGTAACCGCATTGACCACATTTCGCTTTGCTACGACTGGCATTGCTAGGCCTTGGTGGTGGGAAAACGATGGCCTGATGAGGATACGGACCGAGCTCCTGGCTAATCATCATGAGTTTGACGGTGAGTTCTTCAGTGGCATGCGCCATTCTGGCAGGACCCTCAAGGCCAACGGTTTGGGCAATGCCCTTGAAATCTTCTCCATGTCCACTGAGACAATCGTCTACCGCATGACAAAGCTCATGCACCAAGGTATCAAGCAGTTGAACTGGATCATCAATTTTAGGGGAAATAAAAATCTCATTTACTCCTCCACCAGATCGCTCACGCGGCCAACATTGCCCTAAAGTCGTTCTGGGGCTACTAGACGCAGGAAAACCACAAGACACTCTGACAGGAGGAATTATATAGCCGGCTTTAGAAAATACTGGCTCAAGATGTCTCACGGCATCTTCCAACCATGCTTCACGAACAGAATGTTGCTTCATTTATATAAAGATTTAGATTAAGAAAAAAGGAAAGCGGCGATTATGCGCCACCAAAAATAGAATGGGCGGAAGATCTGAAAAGGGTAAGCACATCACAAGTTACCCAATCCTCTTCATTACCTGATCCCGGATCCTAAGAACGAGATCAGACTTCATTTATTAAAGATTTAGTCCAAGGTGATATTCGCTGACTTAATGACTTTGCTCCAATAAGGCAATTCTTTCTTTACCAAAGCTTCAGTTTGAGCTGGAGTGAGATAACGTAATTCCACGCCTGCTGCATCCGCACGCTCTTTCACTTCAGGCAGTGCTAAGCTTTTTTTGACAGAATCAGTGAGCTTTGTCACGATTGGAGCAGGAGTTCCAGCAGGGGCAAATAATGCAACCCATGATTCCAACTGAAATGATGGTAAACCAGCTTCGGCAGTCGTTGGAACATTAGGCATACCAGGGTGACGATTCTTACCAGTAACCGCTAAGCCCTTCAACTTGCCGCTCTGAACGTGTTGCATGACTGACGGTGGCGTAGAGATAAATACCTGCACCTGACCTGCTAATACATCCTGAATCGCTGGACCAGAGCCCTTATAGGGAACGTGAACCATATCAATACCAGTAGTTTGCTTAAACATTTCGGTGCCAATATGAGAAACAGAACCGTTACCTTGTGAGGCGTAATTGAGCTTACCTGGATTGGCTTTTGCGTAGGCAATGAATTCTTTCAAATTATTGACTGGTACTGAAGGGTGAACTGCGATCACATTGGTCGACACAGTCAGTAAAGCAATTGGTGAAAAATCCTTAACAGGATCCCAGGGCAATTTATCCATCAAGGCTGGATTACCAACGTGATAACCAGAGTATGAAATTAATAATGTGTAGCCATCTGGTTTTGCATTAGCCACGTATTGATAGGCAATATTTCCACTGGCACCTGGTTTATTGTCTACTACAACAGTTTGACCAATCACTCTTGTAAGCGGCTCACTAAGTAAGCGGGCAGAGGTATCAACCAAACCACCTGGAGGATTTGGTACGACCAAGGTGATTGCCCTATCGGGATAGGATTGCGCGCTAGCAATACTGGTGGCCGTCATAAAACTGAAGATTGCCAATACTTTTTTTGTAAGAGTGTATGTGTTCATGTCTATCTCCTGATCATTTCTTGAATAAGCTTATCTCTGGCCTACCTTAACGTTACCAAAAACTGCTTGAGCCTCTCGTGGTAAACAACGCCAATAACGCTCATTCGCATTCACTGTGCCTTCTAGAGCTGCTGCAGCTTCCCAGCCCCATCGCGGTTTGTATAAAAAAGCCCGAGCCAAGGCAATAAAATCAGCATCACCAGCTTGCAAAATAGCTTCGGCTTGATGAGGGTCAGTGATTAGACCAACCGTCATGGTTGGTAAACCAGATTGATCTTTGACGATCTTTGCAAAAGGCACTTGATAGTTTGGTCCTAAGGCAATTTTTTGTTTAGGCGAAATTCCACCTGAAGAAATATGAACAAAGTCACAACCCAAAGGTTTGAGTTGCTTTGCAAAGTTCGCAGTCTCTTCAGGAGTCCAGCCGCCCTCCACCCAGTCACTGGCTGAAATACGAATACCCAATACACCTGAATAGGCAGCTCTTACTGCTGCAAACAATTCCAAGGGAAAACGGATGCGATTCTCAAAAGAGCCACCGTATTCATCGGTTCGTTGATTGGCAATCGGCGATAAAAATTGATGGAGCAAATAACCATGGGCGCCATGGAGCTCAATCCCATCAAGGCCTATGCGATCTGCGCGTTTAGACGCAACCACAAATGCATCAATTAATTCTTTAAGCTCTGTTTTTGAGAGTTCGTGCGGCAAACGCTCGCCCTCTAGCTGAGGGATCGCTGAAGGAGCTACCGTTTCCCAGCCACCCTGACCAACTGGCAATAGCTGACCACCATGCCAAGGTGTTGCACTCGAGGCTTTGCGGCCAGCATGAGCTAACTGAATAAACACTGGGGTTGCTGGGGCCAATTGACGTGCACGGCTCAGCTTGTCTTTTAGAGCTGCTTCAGTGCGGTCATCCCACAATCCCAAACAGGCCGGGGTAATCCTAGCCTCTGGGGTAACCGCTGTTGCTTCAATAATAAATAATGCTGCCCCGCTATTGAGCAGGTTACCCCAATGCATTAAATGCCAATCGGTTGCCTCGCCATTGGAGGCTGAGTATTGGCACATGGGGGCGACAACAATGCGATTGGCCAGCGCCAGGGGTCCACGCGGAGAATGAAGGGTATAGCTTGAAAACAGCAGGCTCATAAAGATGTCTTAAAGGTCGAAAAATGGGTCAAAATACTAAAAATGCCTTAAAGCGATAGAATACTAAAAACCAGAATATACGAGACAGCAAAGTCGCGCAGGCTTACCTAGCATCCGGCTTTTCTACCCTGAAAAACTATCCAAACCAAGCAAAAAAGACTATGAACGCACCCCAAGCCTTTGAATCTAAAGAAGATATCGGCCACTTTGTTGGCGGCTCTATTGTTAACCCTAAAGATGGTCGTTTTGCGGATGTCTATAACCCAGCAAAGGGTTCAGTTGCTCGCAAGGTTGCATTAGCTAGACGTAAGGAGGTAGACGCTGCCGTTGCCGTTGCCCAAAAGGCTTTTGTTTCATGGAGTCAAACTAGCCCACTGCGTCGCGCACGCATCCTTTTTAAGTATCTTGATCTACTCAACGCTCACCGCGATGAATTAGCAGCCATTATTACCGCTGAACACGGCAAAGTATTCACAGATGCTCAAGGTGAAGTCACCCGTGGGATTGAGATCGTGGAATTTGCTACTGGGATTCCAGAACTCCTCAAAGGTGAATACACCGAACAGGTTTCTACAGATATTGATAACTGGGTCATGCGCCAACCTTTAGGAGTTGTTGCTGGCATTACACCATTCAACTTCCCAGTCATGGTTCCGATGTGGATGTTCCCGGTTGCGATTGCTTGCGGCAATACCTTCATCCTCAAGCCAAGCCCAACAGACCCTTCCGCATCTTTGCTCATGGCGAAGTTACTAAAAGAAGCAGGTCTTCCTGATGGTGTATTTAACGTGATCCAGGGTGACAAGGAAGCGGTTGATGCCCTGATCGAAAATCCTGACGTTCAAGCCATCAGTTTTGTTGGCTCGACACCCATTGCGAACTATATTTATGAGCGTTGCGCCCACTTTGGCAAGCGTTCACAAGCATTAGGTGGTGCCAAGAACCATATGGTAATCATGCCTGATGCTGATATTGATAAAGCCATTGATGCTTTGGTAGGCGCAGCATACGGATCCGCTGGTGAACGCTGCATGGCAATCTCTGTTGCTGTTTTAGTTGGTGATGCTGCTGAGAAGATCATGCCTAAGCTAATTGAGCGCACCAAGACACTCAAAGTGAAAAATGGTATGGAGCTTGATGCTGAGATGGGCCCTATCGTTACTAAAGCCGCTTTAGAGCGCATCACTGGTTATATCGATAGTGGCGTTGCATCTGGAGCCAAACTGCTTGTAGACGGTCGTGGACTCAAAGTTCCCGGCTATGAAAATGGCTTCTTCTTGGGTGGCACCTTATTTGATAACGTGACCCCCGATATGAAGATCTATCTCGAGGAAATCTTTGGGCCAGTTCTCTCTTGCTTGCGTGTGACCAATTTCACTGAGGCGCTAAACCTCGTCAATTCTTGTGAATTTGGTAACGGTGTTGCTTGTTTCACTAGTGATGGCAATATCGCCCGTGAATTTGCTCGACGCGTGCAAGTTGGCATGGTTGGTATCAATGTGCCTATTCCTGTACCAATGGCTTGGCACGGTTTTGGTGGCTGGAAAAAATCTCTGTTTGGCGATATGCATGCCTATGGCAAAGAAGGTGTTCGCTTTTACACCAAGCAAAAGAGTGTCATGCAGCGCTGGCCTGAAAGTATTGCCAAGGGTGCAGAGTTTGTCATGCCGACCTCAAAATAAATACTCATCAATCCAAATAAAAATAGCGATCTTCGGATCGCTATTTTTTATCTTGCAGCCAAGAAATTACTGCAGGGTATTTTTGAAAGCCGGCATTAAAGGAACGGCTAAGACCTCAATACCCTCTTCCCTTAAAGACTCAGCCTCATCTAGGGTAGTTTGTCCACGAATGGTCCGCTCCGGTGACTCTTTGTAGTGGATCTTCCTAGCTTCTTCAGCAAACGAAGTACCAACATCTTCAGATTTACCCATCAAATCACGCATTCCCTTCAAAAAGGCAGCCTGAACCTGGGCTTCCAAATGGGAATGATCATTTCCTGTTAAGGCAACCACATCACCGCTAGTAGAGCCAATGTTCTCATTGGGAGTAGTTAGCGCTGTAGAGGCAGTCCTTGCAATGTGAGGTGCAGAAGGCATACGCGTGATTTCAGGGCTATCACACACTGGACAGGCGAGCATACCTTTATCCTGCTGAGCAAGACAATCGTCCTCTGAGGCAAACCATCCCTCAAAGCGATGATCCAAAGGGCAAGCGAGGTTGTAGACTTTCATAAGACCTATATAGGGGCAAAATTACCAAAATCAATAGATCTTATTTTAATAGGATTTGAAAATGACCTATTCAATAGGCCTAGGGCTAATCAAGCCACGGCGATAACGATCCAGCCAATAGGTCGAAATCGTGGTTTTAACGTCTGTAATCTCGCCCTCTTCCACCCAAGCAAGTAATTGCTCTAAAGGCGCCGCAAAGACGTCTAAAAACTCTTCATCATCTAATTTGCTATTACCGGGAACTAAGTCTTCCGCTAAATAGATATCAATGAATTCTGTTGAATACGAAATGACTGGATGAATGCGGCGAATGTAACTCCATTTTCTAGCGGTATAGCCAGTCTCTTCTTCTAACTCTCGTTTTGCGCACAAGAGATGATCCTCACCAATTTCTAATTTTCCAGCTGGGATTTCAATACAAGCTTTTGCAATTGGATACCGGTACTGGCGCTCAAGCAGGACCCTACCATCCTCTAATAATGCAAGGACTGCCACAGCACCAGGATGCGTTAAATACTCTCGAGCTGCTAACTCACCATCTGGTAAACGCACTTGGTCTCGTTTCATATTTAAAAAGATGCCACCATAGATATCTTCGCCAGAAATTCGATCTTCGCGTAAATGCTCATCACCTACAGGTAGGTCTTTGAATGATTTTTCGGTCATGGAGAATCTTTCAATATGGGTTCAATCAATAATTAAGCAATCGTACAAAGGCCTTATGTCATTCAAATGTCATACCAGCTACCTAAAACAAGAAAGGCCCCCATGGGAGCCTTTAATTCATCCAGCCAATGAAATTATGAGCCCAATAAAGTTCGGCGCATTGCATCTAAGCAAACACTCATCAATCCGGCAGGAATAATACCGATTAATAAAACCAAGATCGTGTTCAGACTCAATAATCCCTTGGCAAATGCAGAGCCTGAGACTGTAACTTCGTAAGATGGTTCATCAAAGTACATGACTTTTACCACTCTCAAGTAATAGAAAGCACCGATCAAAGAGGCCATTACGGCAATGACAGCTAAGAAGGTATGCTCCGCATCCACCAAGGCTTCTAGTATGCCCAATTTAGCTGCAAAACCAACTGTAGGCGGAATACCTGCCAA
The DNA here is from genome assembly GCF_018882265.1 of Polynucleobacter sp. AP-Feld-500C-C5. Taxonomy (NCBI): domain Bacteria; kingdom Pseudomonadati; phylum Pseudomonadota; class Betaproteobacteria; order Burkholderiales; family Burkholderiaceae; genus Polynucleobacter; species Polynucleobacter sp. AP-Feld-500C-C5. Next base: position 61,043 of record NZ_JACVOW010000022.1, read on the forward strand.
TGAGAACATCATGACTAAGCCAATAAATGCAAACCAAGGATGTTGCTTATTTAAACCTTTGAGCCCTTCTAAGGTCTCACAGTCATATCCTTTGCGCGAGAGCGCCATCAAGAGACCGAAGGTACCCAAGGTAGTCAAAACATACGTAATAGCGTAAAACATCGATGCACTAAAGGCGTGATCATCAAACACCGACAACATGCCAAGCAGTACAAAACCCATCTGCGCAATCGCTGAGTAAGCCAGCATGCGTTTCACGTTAGTCTGAGCAATCGCAGTCACGTTGCCAACAACTAAGGATAGAACAGCCAACAGTACTAACATTGGCTGCCAGTCGCCCATCAACGGCAATAAGGTATTAATCAATAAACGGAATAACAATGCAAATGCCGCTAACTTAGGGGCCGCAGCAATCATGAGGGTAACTGCAGTAGGCGCACCTTGATAAACATCAGGAACCCACATGTGGAAAGGTACAACGCCTAACTTGAATGCCAAACCAGAAACAATAAATACCAGACCAAAAGCCATGACTAAATGGTTAACGCGAGGGTCAGCAACTGTTTTGAAAATCTCAATTAAATCTAAAGAACCCGTCACGCCATACAGCATGGACATACCGTACAGTAGAAAGCCTGAAGCAAGAGCTCCTAGGATGAAATACTTAATACCAGCCTCTACACTTTTCTCACTAGTATGGCGCATCGCGACCAAGGCATACATCGGCAAAGCCATGAGCTCGAGACCAAGATAAAGGGTTAAGAGATTCGCGCCTGAGATTAATACCAGTTGACCCAATAGAGCCAACAGCACCAGCACAATAAAGTCTGGACGGAATAAAGCGCGATCCGATAAATATTGCTTGGAATAAATCAAGCTCACTAATACCGCAGCACAAGAACATGCTTTGAGCAGATTTGACAAAGGGTCGGACTGGAATAAGCCGTTCATTGCCACTAAAGACACGTCACCCAAACGACCCACAAAAGCAAAAATCAAATAAATCAACAGAATTAAAGAGAAGAAATAAACAAAACCTACACCACGCGGTGTATGGAAAATATCTTGCTCAACTCCAGGGGTTGAAGTGACTGTTTCGCGAACATAAACACTGGCTACCAGCAATAAGCAGGTAGCAATCAGTAAAACGAGTTCCGGCAGGATAGCGTATAGGTCGAATGCTTGCATTTGCTTTTACTCAGAGTTTGCTAACAGCAACATGCTGCAGCAGATTGATTACGGCTGGATGAATGATGTCGGTAAATGGTTTTGGATATACACCCATTCCAATCACACAGATCGTCAATACAGTCATCATGAAATATTCACGGGCATTGAGATCTTTGAGTTCCTCAACATGTACGTTGTTGATAGTGCCAAAAAATACGCGTTTGACCATCCACAATGAATAGGCAGCTCCAAGGATCAATGCAGTTGCTGCTAAGACACCGATCACAAAGTCGTAATCAACTGCAGCCAATATCACCATGAATTCGCCAACGAAGCCTGATGTAGCTGGTAATCCGCAGTTAGCCATGGCCATCAAAACTGCAAAAGCAGTAAAAGCCGGCATACGGTGTACTACGCCACCGTAATCTGCAATTTGACGGGTATGCATCCGGTCATATAAAACACCAATAGACAGGAACATCGCACCAGCCACAAAACCGTGTGAAATCATTTGCACGATGCCACCCTCAATACCTAATGGGCTAAAGAGGAAGAAGCCGAGAGTAACAAATCCCATATGAGCCACAGATGAATAAGCAACCAGCTTTTTCATATCTTTTTGAACTAAGGCCACTGCGCCGACATAAATCACAGCCACCAAAGAGAGGAATATCACAAAGGGGCCAAGATATTGACTTGCATCTGGCGCTATTGGCAGTGAGAAACGAAGGAAGCCATAAGCCCCGAGTTTCAGCATGATTGCAGCCAACACTACAGAACCACCAGTAGGTGCCTCCACGTGAACGTCTGGTAACCAGGTATGCAGTGGCCACATGGGCACTTTCACTGCAAAGGCCATGAAGAATGCAAAGAACAGTAGGATTTGCTCAACGATATCGAGCCGAGCATTTTGCCAAACCAAAATATCAAAGCTATTGGTGACGTTATAAAGATAAAGCATGGCTACTAAGGTCAATAAGGAGCCAAGCAAGGTGTATAAGAAAAACTTGAAAGCCGCATAGATCCGGTTCTGACCACCCCACACACCAATGATGATGTACATCGGAATCAAGGTTGCTTCAAAGAAGACATAAAACAATAAGGCATCAAGCGCACAGAAAACACCAATCATCAATCCCGATAGGATCATGAACGAAGCCATGTACTGTGAAACCTTAGTATCAATAACCTCCCAAGCAGCGATCACGACAAAAATATTGATGAAGGCAGTCAGTACGATGAACCAAACGGAAATACCATCGATACCAAGGAAATAATTAATGTCATAGCGCGGAATCCAGCTGATCTTCTCTACAAACTGCATCCCTGGATTGGCAATATCAAAATTAATAATCAAGGGAAGAGTTGCAATAAATCCAACAATAGAACCGATGAGGGCTAACCACCGTACTCCAGCAGACGGTTTCTCAGACCCATAAAACAAAATAATGAGTCCAAAAACAATTGGGGTCCAAATGGCGTAAGAAAGAATCATAGTGGCTACTTAAGTAACAAAGGCCTATCGAACAAAAGGCAGGTAAGCATACAAAACCCAAGCTAGTAATACCGCAAGGCCTGCAATCATTGCAAACGCATAGTGGTAAACATAACCGGATTGCAAATGACGAATCACGCCAGCAAAGCGTCCTACTGTATAGGCGCTGCCGTTCACAAAAAATCCATCTATAACCTTTTGATCGCCGCGATGCCACAAGACACTACCAATCCAAATCAGACCTTTAGCAAATACAGCTTGGTTCAAATCATCTAAATAGTATTTGTTATCAAATAATTTTGTGAGTGGAGCAAATATTTGCGCAACAACTGCAGGCAACTTCGGAGCCCAGAGATAACCAATGGCAGCCGTTAAAACGCCAAGCACTACTAGACCTAATACAGGAGAAGTAAATGCATGTATTGCCATGGCGATTGGGCCATGGAATTCATCTTCAAGTTCTTTCATTACTGGGTGACGAGCCAAATCAATGAAGATGGAATCGCCAAAAAAAGTGCCAAACAATAATGGGCTAATAGTGTAGAAACCAATAATCACCGATGGAATAGCCAAAAGAATCAAAGGCAAGGTCACTACTAAAGGAGATTCATGCGGCTTCTCACCTGGGGATAATCCGTGGTGAGCGTGATCATCACCCTGCTCTGCATGATCGTGATGGTGATCATGTGAATCGGCATGACCCCAACGTGCTTTGCCATGGAAAACCCAGAAATACAAACGGAAGGAATATAAAGCCGTGACAAATACACTTGCCATAACTGCAAAGTAAGCAAATCCTGAACCAGGAATATGGCTTGCAGCAACCGCTTCAATGATGGAATCTTTAGAGTAGAAACCAGAGAAGAATGGTGTGCCGATTAAAGCCAAATTACCCAATAGCATCATCAGGCAAGTAACAGGCATATATTTCCAAAGACCGCCCATCTTGCGCATATCTTGCTCATGGTGCATGCCCAAGATAACGCTACCAGCAGCAAGGAACAACAGGGCCTTAAAAAAAGCATGCGTCATTAAGTGGAAGATAGCAACTGGATATGCAGATACACCTAAAGCTACCGTCATGTAACCCAATTGCGACAATGTGGAATACGCCACAACGCGCTTGATATCGTTTTGCACAATCCCCAAGAAACCCATAAAAAGCGCGGTAATAGAGCCGATAACCAAAATGAAGCTCAAGGCAACATCGGAGAGCTCAAATAATGGTGACATGCGTGAGACCATGAAGATGCCAGCAGTTACCATGGTTGCAGCATGAATCAAAGCAGAAATTGGGGTTGGGCCTTCCATGGAATCAGGTAGCCAGACATGCAATGGGAACTGAGCTGATTTACCCATAGCACCGATGAATAAGCAAATACAAGCAACCGTTAACAGATTCCAGCCGGTACCAGGCAATGTTTGCGCAGCTAAAGCAGTATTTTGCGCGAAGATCACGTCATATTGCATTGAGCCTGTGCTCGCTAGTAATAGCCCAATGCCAAGAATAAAACCAAAGTCGCCTACGCGATTCACCAAGAAAGCCTTCATGTTGGCAAATACCGCTGATTGACGCTCAAAATAGAAGCCAATTAAAAGATAAGACACAACACCTACGGCCTCCCAACCAAAGAAGAGTTGCAAGAGGTTATTACTCATTACCAACATCAACATGGCAAAAGTAAACAAGGAAATGTAAGAGAAGAAGCGGTTGTAGCCCTCTTCGCCTTGCATATAGCCAATGGTGTAGATATGGACCATTAAGGACACAAAGGTCACCACGCACATCATGGTTGCTGTCAAAGGATCGATTAGAAAGCCAATATCTAAATTGAGTTCACCTAATTGCATCCAACGATAGACGGTGCCGTTGAAGTAGAAACCATCCATGACTTGCGACAAAACATTACATGACAGAATGAAAGCAATCGTTACGCCTAAAATAGTGACAAACTGACTTGCGCCGCGACCAATGCGATTACCACCTAACTTGGTGCCAAAGAAGCCGGCAATGATTGAACCCACTAAAGGAGCCAATGGAATTGCGCAGAGTAAAGGAATATTTAAGGTCAATTGCATGACTAGCCTTTGAGGTGGTCAAGGTCTTCGGCATTAATGGTGTCAACCTTACGGAAGAGCACAACCAGAATTGCCAAACCGATAGCTGCTTCAGCAGCTGCTACAGTCAGAATAAAGAATACGAATACTTGACCTGCCATATCACCCAAATAATGCGAGAAGGCAACAAAGTTCATGTTGACCGCAAGCAACATCAATTCAATAGCCATCAACAGCACGATCACGTTCTTGCGGTTCAGGAAAATTCCAATAACACTAGTTGCGAATAAGATCGCACCCAGTACCAAGTAGTGCGCTAGAGTGATATTCATTACTTCCCTCCTCTAACGTCTTGTTTTGCTGCCATGTCTGAACCCATTTTGACAATGCGCATGCGATCTGCAGCAACCACATTCACTTGCTCATGAATATTCTGCGACTTGGAGTCTTTACGATTACGGAGAGTCAAGGCAACTGCCGCAATAATGGCTACCAACAAGATCACACCGGCAACTTCGAAGGCGTAGACATAGTCACCAAAGATCAGCATACCCAATGCTTGGGTATTATTGGCCATCACTTCTTCAGGCATTGGCTGCACAGGTGCATTAGTGCCAATGAAGCTGCGAATAATGACGATTGATAACTCAAGCACAATCACTGCACCCATTAAGAAAGCGACCGGCAGATATTTCTTAAAGTCACGGCGTAAATGCTCCAGATCAAGGTCGAGCATCATCACTACGAACAGGAACAAGACCATCACCGCCCCAACATAGACCAAGATCAAAGCCAAGCTTAAGAATTCAGCTTTGAGCAACATCCAAAGACCAGAAGCACAGAAGAAGGCCAATACTAAAAACAGAGCGGCATGCACTGGGTTACGCGCTGTAATCACGCGCAATGCAGAAATAACCAATAGGCCTGCAAAGCCATAGAAGAAAACAGCAAATAAAGTGGAGGGATCGAATGTCATAGTGATAGGTGCTCGATTCGATTAGCGATAAGGTGCGTCAATAGCGCGGTTAGCGGCAATGTCTTTTTCATACTTATCACCTACAGCCAAGAGCATTTCTTTCGTGAAATACAGATCACCCCGTTTGTCACCAAAATATTCAAAGATATTGGTTTCGACAATGGCGTCTACAGGGCAAGCCTCCTCACAGAAGCCGCAGAAAATACATTTCGTTAAATCAATGTCATAACGAGAAGTACGACGGGTACCGTCATCACGCTCTGCTGTCTCAATAGTGATGGCGTATGCTGGGCATACTGCTTCACAGAGTTTGCAACCAATACAACGCTCTTCTCCATTTTCATAACGACGCAATGCATGCAAGCCACGAAAACGCGGTGATAAAGGCGTCTTTTCTTCAGGGTATTGAATAGTAATTTTGGGCTTAAAGAGATAACGACCAGTAATTGACATGCCAGTCAAGATGTCTTTGAGCATCAAGCTATCAAGGAATTGGGAAATTTTCTTAAACATGATTGATCAACTTATTTCCAAATATTCCATGGGGATACGACCCACGCGCCGATAACAACCACCCAAAATACTGAGATGGGAATAAAGATCTTCCAGCCCAAACGCATAATCTGGTCATAACGATAGCGAGGTAATGTCGCACGCAACCAAATAACGCAAGACAGCAAGAAGAAAGTTTTGCCGAACAACCAAAAGAATCCTGGGATATCACGCAAGATAGGCAAATCAACGATTGGCAACCAACCACCTAAGAACATGATGGATGCTACTGCTGCAATCAAAATCATATTGGCATATTCAGCCAAGAAGAACATAGCAAATGACATGCCGGAATACTCAACCATATGTCCAGCAACGATCTCAGACTCCCCTTCAACCACGTCAAACGGATGACGATTCGTTTCAGCAACGCCAGAGATAAAGTAGATCAAGAACATGGGCAACAATGGCAACCAGTTCCAAGAGAGAAAATTCAAGCCTAGGCTCGCAAAATAGCCCTGCTCTTGCGAAGCTACGATAGTGCTCAAGTTCAAAGAGCCTGAAGTTAGCAATACTGTCACTAAGGCAAAGCCCATGGCGATTTCATATGAAATCATTTGCGCAGATGCGCGCATGGCACCAAGGAATGGATACTTGGAGTTTGAAGACCAACCAGCCAGAATCACACCATAAACACCAATCGATGAGATTGCCATAATGTAAAGCAAGCCAGCATTGACGTCGGCTAAGACCATCTTGGCTTGAAATGGAATCACTGCCCAAGCAGCAAACGCCGGCATGATCACCATAATTGGCGCAATGAAATACAGCACCTTACTAGCTTGTGCAGGAGCAATAATCTCCTTCATCAAGAGTTTTAATGCATCAGCGATTGGCTGTAACAAACCTAAAGGTCCAACCCGGTTAGGTCCAATACGAATATGCATCCAACCAATTAACTTACGTTCCCAAAGCGTCAAGTAAGCGACGCAAGCAAACATGGGCAAAACGATAATCACAATTCGGACCAAGGCCCAAATGAGTGGCCACAAGGAACCAAAAATAGCTTCCCCTTGGGTGGTAATGAGGTTCAAGAAATCACCCATCTTGCCCCCCTTATACCTTGCTGACCGTAACAGGACCGAACATAGATCCTAATCGTGTACTCGCCACGGTACCCGCAGAAATTCTGACGGCACCAGGGGCTAAATTCAATTCTAGAGTCGCTGGCAAATCAATGGATTGGCTACCCTGAGTGACACGAACAACATCCCCCTCTTTCAGACTAAATTCTGAGAAGAGTGCTTGCCCTAAACCAACTTGATTGGCACGTTTTGCATCACGGGTTAAATGCAGTGCAGATGAACGACGAACAATTTGATCGCCAGCATAGATATTGATATCTGTTACACGCTCAAGACCATTGGATGGTGCTAAGCTGCCATTTACTACTGTATTGATAGTAGATTGATTGCTCAAACGGGTGCAATAGTGATCACCTAATGCCTCTCCTAAAACTTCCTCTGGCAAATTAAAGAGGAAGCCATCTAAATTCAAGAGACCGCCAAGTACACGCAAGACCTTCCATGCTGGACGGGAGTCACCTAAAGGTTTAACAGATGGTTGAACTGTCTGAGCTCTACCTTCCGCATTAACAAATGTAGAAACGGTCTCTGTATATGGAGTAATTGGCAGAATGACATCAGCTAATTCTAATAAGTCTGCTGATTTATAGGCAGTCATGGCAATCACAGTATTGGCTTTAGCCAAAGCTGCTCTAGCCTGTTCGGGATTAGGCAAATCAAAGTCCGGCTCGAGATTCATCAAGACCACGGCACGACGATCGCCTGACAATACTGATTCAACACCTGCACCATTGGCGTTAACTAAAGATGCGCCAACCGCATTTCCGCCAACCGGCAAGAAACCAAGGGTTGCGCCAGTTTGCTGAGCAATAAATTGTGACAAGACATGCAAATCAGAAGCTTGAGGATGGGCAATAGCAGCTGACCCAATCAATACCGCTACCTTAGTGCCAGAGAGCAAGCTATCAGCAATCTTTTGTGCTTGAGCTGAAACTGAAATATTTGGAATGCCATCTGGAGCGGTGACTGACTTGGCTTTAGAAACTGCCAAAGCTACTTCACTTAATGTATTTAGCCATGCGCTTGGCGCAGCAGCAATGCCAGTAGCTGAAATGAGCCAATCATCACCACCGGCGTCAATCCGAGATAACTGCAGTCCACGCTTAGATGCTGTGCGCAAACGCGCAGCAAGTACTGGTTGATCTTTTCTTAAGAAGCTACCAATGACCAAAGCGCGATCAAGTTCGCTTAAGTGAGCAACCGGCATACCCAACCAAGGAGCAGATGCTGCACCATGAATGTCAGTCTGACGTAAACGGGTTTCAATTTGATCGGAGCCGAGACCGCGCACAATCTTTTGCAAGAGATGTAATTCTTCGGTGCTGGAGATTGGATGGGCTAATGCGCCAATAGACTGAGCACCACTTTCAGCAGAAATCGTCTTCAAAGAATGGGCAACGTAATCCAAAGCAGACTGCCAATCAGTTTCTAACCACTGACCACCCTGCTTGACCATGGGTGTAGTGATACGATCTTGGCTATTTAAGCCTTCATAGGAAAAGCGGTCACGGTCGCTAATCCAGCATTCATTAATCGCCTCATTCTCCAAAGCAACCACTCGCATGACTTTGTTAGCTTTGGTTTGCACTGTTGTATTGGCACCCAGGCTATCGTGTGGGCTTACTGAACGCTTGCGACCTAGCTCCCAAGTTCGGGCTTCATAACGGAATGGTTTGCTAGTGAGTGCGCCTACTGGGCACAAATCAATCATGTTTCCAGATAACTCTGAATCCACTGTTTGCCCAAGGAATGTCGAGATCTCAGAATGCTCGCCACGGTTAATCATGCCCAATTCCATGACGCCAGCAACTTCTTGCCCAAAGCGAACACAACGGGTGCAGTGAATACAACGGCTCATCTCTTGCATCGAGATCAAGGGGCCAACATTTTTATGAAATACAACCCGCTTCTCTTCGTCATAACGTGAGTTCGATTTACCGTAGCCCACCGCCAAGTCTTGTAATTGGCACTCTCCACCTTGATCGCAAATGGGGCAATCGAGTGGGTGGTTAATTAGCAAGAACTCCATCACTGAGCGTTGTGCTTCTACTGCCTTTGCAGAATGGGTAAATACCTTCATGCCTTGGGTTACTGGTGTAGCGCAAGCAGGTAATGGTTTTGGTGCTTTCTCAACTTCCACTAAGCACATACGGCAGTTAGCAGCAATGGATAACTTCTTGTGATAGCAGAAATGAGGTACGTAGCTACCCAGCTTGTTCGCAGCGTGCATCACCATCGAACCTTGCGGAACTTCTACTGTCTTACCATCTAATTCGATTTCTACCATGCTCACTTTAAGATGTCCCGTGCTCAATAACTTATAAAGGTTTTACAGAATCTAAGCAGCGCTTATGTTCTACGTGATACGTAAATTCATCCATGTAATGCTTCAACATGCCACGCACTGGCATTGCAGCTGCATCACCCAAAGCGCAAATCGTACGGCCTTGAATGTTGGCAGCAACATCATTTAATAAATCTAAATCTTCAGGGCGACCTTGGCCGTGTTCAATCCGGTGCACAATTCGCCATAGCCATCCAGTACCTTCACGACATGGTGTGCACTGGCCGCAAGATTCCTCGTGATAGAAATAAGAAAGACGCTCTAAAGCACGAACCATACAACGGGTTTCATTCATCACAATGACAGCACCAGAACCCAGCATGGATCCTGCTTTCGCAATGCTGTCGTAATCCATCGTCAGATCCATCATCTGCGTACCAGGTATTACCGGTGCAGATGATCCACCAGGAATGACAGATTTCAAAGCCTTACCTTCACGCATACCACCAGCAAGCTTTAGGAGCTCTGCAAATGGTGTGCCCAATGGAATTTCATAGTTACCAGGATGCACTACGTCACCCGATACAGAAAAAATCTTTGTTCCACCGTTATTAGGTTTACCAAGATCCAAATAAGCTTGGCCGCCGATAGCCAAAATGAATGGCACAGCAGCAAATGTTTCAGTGTTGTTAATAGTAGTTGGCTTGCCATACAAGCCAAAGCTAGCTGGGAATGGTGGCTTAAAGCGCGGTTGGCCTTTTTTACCCTCTAAGGATTCAAGCAAAGCGGTTTCTTCACCACAAATATAAGCACCCCAACCTGGCGTGGCATGCAATTGAAATGAGAAATCACTGTCTAGAATTTTGTCGCCCAAGTAACCAGCAGCACGCGCCTCTTCTAAAGCCTCTTCGAAACGTGAATACACTTCCCAAATTTCGCCGTGGATATAGTTATAACCTGTTGAAATCCCCATGGTGTATGCACCAATAATCATGCCCTCAATCAAGGCATGTGGGTTGTAACGCATGATGTCACGGTCTTTAAAAGTCCCCGGCTCACCTTCGTCACTATTACAAACTAAATATTTTTGTCCTGGAAATTGACGTGGCATAAAACTCCACTTCAAGCCGGTTGGAAAGCCTGCACCACCACGACCACGCAATGAGGACGCTTTTAATTCAGCAATGATTGCATCAGGCGCAACCTTATCATTAATTAAACGACGTAACTGCTGGTAGCCACCACGACTCTCGTAATCCTTTAAGCGCCAGTTATCACCATTCAATCCTGCAAGGATCAAGGGCTTAATGTGACGATCGTGCAAGCTAGTCATACTGCTTTCCCTTCTGCACGGAGTTCACTTAAAAGAGTATCAATCTTCTCTTTACTCATCAAGCTGCACATACGCTTGTCATTGACGAGCATAACCGGTGAGTCGCCGCAGGCACCCATGCACTCACCCTCTTTTAATGTGAAGGTGCCACAAGTCGTCGTTTCGTTAAAGCCAATACCCAAAGTTTCTTTCAAGTAATTGGCTGAAGTTTCACCATGGGTTAATTGACAGGGCAGATTCGTGCAAATCACCAACTTATATTTACCAATTGGCTTGGTGTTGTACATGTTGTAAAAAGTGGCCACTTCTTCTACAGCAATCGTCGGCATTTCTAGAATTTGTGCAACGATAGCAATCACCTCTGGCGAGACCCAGCCCACCTCAGTTTGTGCGGCGATCAAGGAAGCCATCACGGCAGATTGCTTTTGCTCTGGCGGGTATTTAGCAACGTTACGGGCAATTTCTGCCAGCGTTTTGTCGGATAGTTGAAGAGTTGTTGTCATTAATTCATCCTTGGCACGCTTAATTAGCGGTCAATCTCCCCAAACACAATATCCTGCGTACCAATTATGGTTACAGCATCCGCCAACATGTGACCACGTGACATCTCATCCATCGCTGAAAGATGTACAAATCCTGGGGCACGAATCTTCATACGATATGGCTTATTAGCACCATCAGAAATCAAGTAAATTCCAAACTCACCTTTTGGATGCTCAACCGCAGAGTAAGCTTCCCCATTGGGTACATGGATACCTTCAGTAAAGAGTTTGAAATGGTGAATCAATTCTTCCATATTGGTTTTCATGTCCACGCGTTTCGGTGGAGAAACCTTATGGTTATCGCTCATCACGGGACCTGGATTTGCTTTTAACCAAGCTACGCATTGTTTAATGATGCGGTTAGATTGACGCATCTCTTCCATACGCACTAAATAACGATCGTATGAATCGCCATTAACGCCCACTGGGATATCAAAATAAAGGCGGTCATACACTTCATATGGCTGCTTTTTACGCAAGTCCCACTCAATACCAGAACCACGCAACATTGGGCCAGTAAAGCCCAGCTGCAATGCACGCTCAGGAGTGACAACACCAATATTCACTAAACGCTGTTTCCAAATGCGGTTGTCAGTTAATAGATTGCAATACTCATCTACATTGGCATCAAAGCCGCTAGCAAATTGCTCAATAAAGTCAAGCAAGGTGCCGCTACGGTTTTGATTCAAGCGTTTTACAGCAGATGTGTTCCGAATCTTAGACTTATCGTATTGAGCCATTTGATCTGGCAAATCGCGATATACGCCTCCCGGACGATAGTAAGCAGCATGCATACGAGCACCAGATACCGCTTCGTACATATCGAAAATATCTTCGCGATCACGGAAGGCATACAAGAATACCGCCATTGCACCAACGTCTAGACCATGACAGCCGATCCAAAGTAAATGATTTAGCAGACGAGTTAACTCGTCATACATGACGCGAATGTATTGCGCACGTAATGGAACGTCTACTTGCAATAACTTCTCAATGGCTAATACATAGGCATGCTCATTGGCCATCATGGACACATAGTCCAAACGATCCATGTAAGGAACATTCTGAATCCAAGTACGAGTCTCAGCTAATTTCTCAGTTGCACGATGCAATAGACCGATATGCGGATCAGCACGCTGAATCACTTCACCATCTAACTCAAGCACTAAACGTAATACGCCATGCGCCGCAGGATGTTGAGGACCAAAATTGAGGGTGTAATTCTTAATTTGCGCCATGGCTTAAACCGGGCCTCCGTACTGTTCTTCGCGAACGATCCGGGGAGTAATTTCACGCGCTTCAATCGTGACTGGTTGATAAACAACACGCTTTAACTCTGGGTCATAGCGCATTTCTACATTGCCACTGATTGGGAAGTCTTTTCTAAATGGATGGCCAATAAAGCCATAGTCAGTCAAGATGCGACGCAAGTCTTCATGACCTTCAAAGATAATGCCGTAGAGATCGAATGCTTCGCGCTCAAACCAATTTGCTGAATTCCAAACTGGGGTGATAGAGGCTAGCAGTGGATAACTGTCATCAGGAGCGAAAGCCCGTACTCTTAGGCGCCAGTTATGTTTGATAGACAGTAAATGGCTTACTACACCAAAACGTTGCCCACTCCAGGCGCCGTCACGGAAGTCTTGATAGTCAACGCCACATAAATCGATCAATTGTTCGAACGCTAATGATGCATCATCCCGCAGCAACATCACAGATTCAAAATAGGTCTCCGCATTGAGTACAACAGTCACCTCACCTAAGGCAAGCTCAACGGATTGAATGCGTTTACCAAGAACCTTTTCGAGATTAGCTGCTAGCTGAACTAAACGATCTGACATGGCTTAGGCTTTCCGCGCGATCGTGCTGGTGCGAGCAATCTTAGATTGCAATTGAATAACGCCGTAAATCAAGGCTTCTGCTGTTGGAGGACAACCGGGAACATAAATATCGACTGGCACAATGCGGTCGCAACCGCGCACTACAGAATAGGAGTTATGGTAATAACCACCGCCATTTGCGCAGGATCCCATAGAGATTACCCAACGTGGCTCTGGCATTTGGTCATACACCTTGCGCAAAGCTGGGGCCATCTTGTTACATAAGGTACCAGCAACAATCATCAAGTCAGATTGACGTGGAGAGGGGCGGAAAACGACACCAAAGCGATCTAAGTCATAGCGGGATGCGCCAGCGTGCATCATTTCCACTGCGCAACAGGCCAAACCAAAGGTCATGGGCCATAAAGAGCCGTTGCGAGTCCAGTTAATTAACTGGTCTGCAGTAGTGGTAACAAATCCTTCTTTGAGAACGCCTTCTAATGCCATATCGATCACTCCCAGTCGAGAGCGCCCTTTTTCCAGATATACACAAATCCCACAATGAATTCCAACAGGAAGATCACCATGGAGGCGTAGCCAAACCAGCCGAGATCTCGTAACGCAACACCCCAAGGAAAGAGGAATGCGGTTTCAAGATCAAACAAAATAAAGAGAATAGCAATCAGGTAATAGCGCACGTCAAACTTCATACGGGCATCTTCGAAGGCTTCAAAACCGCACTCATATGGAGAGAGTTTTTCGGCATCAGGCTTCGAGGGAGCCAAAATTTTTCCGAGGAACATGGGGACTAATCCCACCCCAATACCTACAAGGATAAAAAGCAGAACAGGAAAGTAATTAGCGAGATTCAAAATGGTCCTGAGTCGTTCTTCTGGCGATTCTTCAAAAAAAACAAATTATCAAATAATCCACATCTAAACCTATTGATTTAGAGCAAAACTCTAGCTAAACATCATTTCTTGGTGCCGACGGCGAGACTCGAACTCGCACAGCCTAAGCCACTACCCCCTCAAGATAGCGTGTCTACCAATTTCACCACGTCGGCATCTTGCAAAACCTGTCAATTCTACTGCATTGCACAACTAAACCACCCTAAATATCGGGCAGAAAAATCAGTAAAAACCTACTTTTTTACTTAGGAACTGCTGGTTTGCTTGGATCTTGAGCAGGAACGGTCGGAGCAGCTGGCGTTACTGCAGGAGCCACGGTTCCAGAGAGAACCCCAGGACTGACTTCCTTCTTGTTACCAAGCCAAGTAATCCCCAAAGTGCTGATAAAAAAGACTGCAGCAAAGACGGCTGTTGTATGGGATAAAAAATTGGCCGAACCGCTAGCGCCAAATAAGCTCCCTGAGGAACCAGAGCCAAAAGCAGCGCCCATATCAGCGCCCTTGCCTTGCTGTAATAGCACTAGCAAAATCACAGCCAAAGCTGAAATTACCTGCAACACGATTAATAAAGTCTTAAACCATTCCACAGCTTCTCTCCAAATAAAAAATCTATGCCTGACAGATGGCTAGAAAATCTTGAGGGTCTAGCGCAGCACCCCCCACCAATCCACCATCAATATCAGGCATGGCAAATAATTCAACAGCATTGTCAGGCTTGATGCTGCCACCATACAAAATTCCTACATGTGATGCGACATCCTCATCAAACTCAGCCAATTGCAAACGAATATGACGATGCATATCTTGAGCAAGCTGCGCACTGGCAACCTTGCCAGTACCAATCGCCCACACTGGCTCATAAGCGATGAGACAATCAGCCAATCGATCCTGAAGCACTGAGACTTGCTTGGCTATCTGACCACAAACAATCTCTTCAGCTCTGCCAGAATTGCGCTCATCAGCAGTCTCACCAACACAGATCACGGGAGTCATACCGCTATCTAATACTTGAAGTGCCTTTGCTGCAACAATCTCATCCACCTCATGATGCATTTGACGACGCTCAGAGTGGCCAACAATGACATACTGACAGCCGAGCTCTTTGAGCATAGCGGCGCTTGTCTCTCCTGTATAAGCACCAGAAGTTTGAGCCGAGACATCTTGAGCGCCTAGGCTTAAAAACGCCAAAGAATGTTCTTTAATTAAGTGAGCGCACTGAGCTAAATAAGGAGACGGTGGGCATACAGCAAACTTGCGACCAGCAGGCATGCCGCTTTCCATACCCCGGGCAACGGTTTTAACCCAATCTTGATTACTTGCAAGACTACCATTCATTTTCCAGTTACCGATGACGATGAGTGGACGCATAAGTTTTATTGAATTAAACCGTGAGAACTATTTTGCCAACATGCTCAGAGGACTCCATCAATCGATGCGCATCTGCCGCTTGATCCAGCGTAAAGGTTTTATAGATTGCCGGCTTTAACTTACCTGCATTAAGTAATGGCCAAACATGATCGTGCAACTGTTTGGTAATGTGTTTTTTGAATGATACTGGGCGTGGACGCAAGGTTGAACCAGTAATCGTCAAACGACGTCGCAGAATTTGATTGGTACTCACTTCCGCTTTCGATCCACCCTGAATCGCAATGATCACAATACGACCATCATCAGCCAAGCAATCGATTTCACGCTGCACATAAGCGCCAGTCACCATATCGAGGATGACATTAACACCTTTACCGTCAGTAGCCTTCTTCACTTCTTCTACAAAGTCTTGTGTCTTGTAGTTAATAGCGAGGTCAGCGCCCAACTTTATGCATGCGGCACACTTTTCATCGGTACCAGCAGTAACAAACACTTTATGTCCCATAGCTTTAGCAAGCAAAATAGCGGTAACGCCTATACCGCTTGAACCGCCTTGGACTAAGAGAGTTTCACCTACTGACAATTCACCGCGCATGAAGACATTACTCCAGACGGTGTAAAAAGTTTCAGGCAATGCTGCCGCTTCTTGATCAGTAAATCCGGTTGGATAAGGTAAGCACTGGGCAATCGGTGCAATACAAAGGTCAGCATAACCACCGCCTTGAACTAAGGCGCAAACCTTGTCACCTACCTTGAGGCCGAAAGCATTATCTGCGTGAACTAAATCACCACCAATAATTTCACCAGCAACTTCAAGACCAGGAATATCGGATGCACCAGCAGGAACTGGGTAATGACCCTTGCGCTGTAAAACATCAGGGCGATTAATTCCTGCTGCGAGGACCTTAATCAAAACCTCGCCAGTTCCAGCAGTCGGAACCGCTGGGTCTGGGCGAGCACTAGGCACCAGCATTTCTGGCGCACCAAATTCTTTGATCTCAATTACGCGCATTGAAAACTCCGACTGAAATTAACTTAAGCAGTTTCGTCAGTTGGAGCGGCTTCAGTTGCAGCACCAGCCAAAGGAGAAATCGAACCACCTTCATCAGCCATTGCAGCCTTGAGAGATAAGCGCAAACGACCGCGCTCATCAGCGGCTAATAACTTCACGCGAACCACTTGGCCTTCTGCTAAGTAATCTTTAACTTCTTTTACACGCTCATTGGAGATTTCAGAGATATGCAAGAGTCCGTCTTTACCAGGAAGAATGTTGACCAAAGCACCGAACTCAAGCAACTTCACTACTGGACCTTCATAGATCTTGCCAACTTCAGCTTCAGCAGTGATACCTTCGATACGGGCTTTCGCTTCAGCCATGCCTTCAGCACTAGTGGAAGCAATCGTGACTGTTCCGTCATCTTTGATATCGATGCTGCAACCAGTTTCTTTAGTCAAAGCCTGAATTGTTGCGCCACCCTTGCCAATAACTTCACGAATCTTGTCTGGATGAATCTTGAATGACACCATGCGTGGAGCATGAGCAGACAATTCTGTGCGAACTGAACCCATAGCTTCTTGCATTTTGCTCAAGATGTGCAAACGACCTTCTTTTGCTTGTGCCAAAGCAACTTGCATAATTTCTTTTGTAATACCTTGAACCTTAATATCCATCTGGAGCGCAGTAATACCGTTTGCAGTACCTGCTACCTTGAAGTCCATATCGCCTAAGTGATCTTCGTCACCCAAGATATCGGTCAACACGGCAAAACGATTGCCATCCAAAATCAAGCCCATTGCTACACCAGCAACATGAGCTTTTACTGGAACACCAGCGTCCATCATTGCCAAACAGCCACCGCAGACTGAAGCCATAGATGAAGAACCATTGGACTCTGTGATTTCTGAAACAACACGGATGCTGTATGCAAAATCCTCTGGGCTAGGTAATACTGGTATCAATGCACGCTTAGCCAAACGACCGTGACCAATTTCACGACGCTTTGGGCTACCTACACGACCAGTTTCGCCAGTAGCAAACGGAGGCATGTTGTAGTGGAACATGAAACGATCTCGGTATTCACCTTCGAGCGCATCAATGATTTGCTCATCACGTGCAGTACCTAAGGTGGCGATAACCAAAGCCTGTGTTTCACCACGCGTAAACAATGCAGAACCGTGGGTACGCGGCAATACGCCGTTACGAATTTCAATCGGACGCACAGTACGTGTATCGCGACCATCAATACGTGGCTCGCCGTTCAAAATCTGGCTACGGACAATCTTCGCTTCAATTTCAAACATGATGTCGCTAACAGCAACGGCATCAACATCACCTTCTTCAGATAACTTCGCCAAAACTTCTTTAGAAATCTCTTTGAGCTTGTCTGAACGAGCACCCTTTTGACGAATCTGATAGGCCTCGCGCAATGGGGCTTCAGCCAAGGCAGTGACCTTAGCAATAAATGGCTCATCTTTAGGGGCGGCAGTCCAATCCCATTCTGGCTTGCCAGCTTCACGTACCAAATCATTGATAGCGTTAATCGCGGTTTGCATTTGGTCATGACCATAAACCACTGCACCTAACATCACATCTTCAGATAATTGGTTTGCTTCAGATTCCACCATCAATACAGCTGCTTGAGTACCAGCAACAATCAAATCGAGTTCGCTGGTAGCTTGTTCTGTACGAGTTGGATTCAAAAGGTATTGACCGTTAGCGTAACCAACACGTGCTGCGCCAACTGGGCCAGCAAATGGAATGCCTGAAACGGCTAAGGCTGCAGAAGCAGCAATCAAAGCAGGAATATCAGCAGGAACGTCTGGGTTGATAGACAACACATGCACTACAACCTGAACTTCATTCAAAAAACCCTCAGGAAATAGTGGACGCAGTGGACGGTCGATCAAGCGGGAAATCAATGTCTCACCTTCAGATGGACGACCTTCGCGACGGAAGAAACCACCAGGGATCTTACCTGCTGCGTAAGTTTTTTCTAAATAATCCACTGTCAATGGGAAAAAGGATTGGCCTGGCTTTGCAGACTTTGAAGCAACTACCGTACCCATAACTACAGTGTCATCTACGTTGACGATTACGGCACCACCAGATTGGCGAGCAATCTCACCAGTTTCCATCGTTACTTGATGATTGCCCCATTGAAAACTTTTTACTGCTTTTTTAAACATTGTCATTCTGATCTTCTCCAAATTGTTCACGCAACACTCACATGAGCGTTACGCTTGTCGTGGGATAAAGCAGTGTCACGACAACACTGGAGCGATTTCGGATCACAAGGGATGCCATTCCAGGGAGACTCTGATCACATTCAGAAACTCATTGGAATGACAAGATCCCCTACACAAATAATCTAAAAGCGCTCAAAAAACATGCCACCTTCTTAAGACTGATTCTGGAAAGAAACAACCCTAAGTGAGATGGCATTGCAATACTGATAAGAATTACTTACGGAGACCTAATTTGTCGATCAATGCGCGATAGCGATCCAAATCTTTGCCTTTGAGGTAATCTAAGAGGCGACGGCGACGTGAAACCATCTTCAACAAACCGCGACGGCTGTGATGGTCTTTAGCGTTAGCCTTGAAATGGGGGGTTAATTCATTGATGCGGGCTGTAAGCAATGAAACTTGCACTTCAGGACTACCCGTATCGTTTGCGCTACGCGCGTTTTCTTTGACGATTTCCGCCGTTTTAATATCAGCAACTGCCATTTTTAATACTCCTTACTTGCGAACACTTGAGCTTTCACCCAATTTGTGTCGTGCGTTATTAACAAAATAAAACAAAAAAGCTTTACAAATCAAAGCCCTCGAATTGTAACAGATTGCCTCTTTTTTGAGGAAGGATTGCGACCCTGAAATGTTTGGAAGTGATTTTATTGCTTACAGGGCTAATAAGCATTTTTAAAAATGCGTGATAAATTACTTAGAAATCAGCAATTTAGACCCTCAAGCAGCATTTTGAACCCCATATCTAGCCATTTATGCCCAAAATCATGAAAAAGACCCTCATCATCAGTCCTCTTTTAGCCTTTTTATTGCTGCCATCACTCTCATACGCCTCCTTTTTGCCACCAGAAATGATTGATGGATTTGCCAATATCGTCTCTTGGGTAGTGCTCATCATTCTGCCCGTCGGCTTTATTGCTGGCTTTTGGTATGTCCATATCCTGCCCGATACCATTGCTAAGCGCAGAGAGCACCCCCAGCGAGACGCGATTCATGCCCTGTGTCTGCTCTCCTTCTTTTTTGGAGGCCTCCTCTGGCCTTTTGCTTATCTTTGGGCGTACACCCGCCCCACGATGTACAAGCTTGCCTATGGGACAGATAAATACATGCCCATAGATAAAGAGCATCAGGAAGATCAGAATACAGAGGTGAAATAAGCATGGAAGCACTGATTCTTGGCATCTATGCCGGCATTGTTTGGTTAATCTTTTTTAAATACAAATTACTCCCCTGGAATGCGGTAGCAAAAGTAATCGTTTTTACGATTCCTGTTGTGGGAATGATTACGCTGATCTTGCTACTGAATATCTTTTCACCCTCCTCTAGCAATGTAGTCGTTGTCAGAAATTCTGTTGGCATTGTGAGTCAAGTAAAAGGTCGTGTCACTGAAGTGCCTGTAACAGTTAATCAACGCGTCAAAAAAGGAGATGTCCTGTTCAAGATCGACCCCACTCAATATCAAGCTTCAGTGAATGCGCTCAAAGCCAAACTGAAACTAGCGAAGTTGCGCGCAAAAGAAAATGAAGCGCTTGTGAAGAGCGGTTCGGGTAACCGCTTTGATTTAGAAAAAGCCCAAGCGGATTTAGCAGAACTTAGCGAACAAACTATTCATTCTGAATATGATCTAGAGCAAACCGTTGTTCGAGCACCAAGTGATGGCACCGTCGTCAACGTGCAGTTGCGCCCTGGAGCTTTTGTCGCAGCTTTTCCGATAGCTTCAGTCATGACTTTCATGGAAGACACGCCGCAAATCTATGCCTTGTTTAATCAAAATGAGTTGCATCAAATTGAAGTCGGTAATGAGGCTGAGTTTTACATTCCTAGTTTTCCGGGCAAGATCCTCAAGGCAAAGGTTGAGTCCATCATCCTAGCGGAAGGTCAAGGTCAAATCAGTGTGAGCGGCAATCTACCTACTACAGGCTTGAGAGAAATTCCGGTCAATCGATTTGCCGTGAAGTTACTAATGGATGATCGACATGCAGAGTTATTACTCCCTGCTGGGGCCGTTGGAGATGGTGCGGTCTACACCGATCATCTTGCGTTCTTACACATCATTCGTAAGGTGATGTTGCGGATTAGCACTAAGCTCAATTACATCATTCCAAAACTACATTAAAAATAGAGATGTATAAATTTCATATGAACTCGTTTCATAAAGCTTCACTCTATTTGCTAGGGGCAGTAGCATTGGGTGCTTGCACCATTAGCCCACTTAAGAGCAACCAGGAACTGGTTGATCAATCCATTACTAATGCTAGCGTTCCCAGGCAATTTCAGGCCAATCAAGCTAGCAAGCAAGATGCTGTGACAGTAGATGACGCATGGCTCAAACAATTTAATGATCCTGAATTAAATGCCTTAGTAGCCGAAGCATTACAGAACAATCCCAGCATTCGTATCATCGCAGCACGCAGAACTCAGTCTGAGGCCCTCATAAGTGCTGCTGGCGGGTCACAGTACCCCGGTATTAATGCCATCGGCAATAGCGGTAGCAAAGTAGGCTCTAGTGGAACTGGTCTAACTGGTTTTTACATCGGCGCCAACTGGGAACTGGATCTATGGGGTCGCGTACGCACATCCGTTGCAGGCGCAGAACAAAATTCTAAGGCTATTAATGCCGATCAAGATGCTGCCCGCCTGTCTTTGATTGCGACCTTAGCTAAATCAGTGTGGCTTGCGCGCAGCCTACAAGAGCAAGCACAGTTAGCCAAAGAGAATGCTGACGCATCTCAAAAAATATCCGACTTGACACAAGTTCGAGAAAAAATTGGTGCATCTTCTTTTAATGATGTGGCAAGTACCAAAATTAATGCGGCTCAAGCACAGGAGCTGGCACTCAATAGCGCCTTAGCCCGCGACCAAGCACTGCGCGCTGTAGAGACTCTGGTGGGGCGCTATCCAAAGGCTGAGCCCTTGAAATCGACTGCATTACCAGCACTTCCAAAACCGGTTGAGCCAGGACTACCAGCAGATTTATTAGAACGCAGACCGGATTTGATTGCTGCTGAAGCACGTGTTAATAGCGCCTTCTATCTTGCTGATGAAAAACGACTCGCACGGCTTCCTAAAATTAGTTTGACTGCGGGATATGGGTACATCAATAGCCAAATCTTTACACTGGTGAACGGTGCCAGCACCAGTTTTGGCGTTGGTGCCAATGTAGCGCTCCCTCTGTTCCAAGGTGGCGCAATTGAAGCCCAAATTGCTTATCAAAATGCTGAAGCGCAAGCAGCTTTAGCCAATTACGGCAAAGTCGTTCTTGCAGCCTTTAATGATGTAGAGAATGCGCTCAATGGCGAGGCTACCTGGCGTGAGCGTAGTTCGCAATTACAAACTCAATTGATGCAACAAAAACAAGTCATGAAAAACACGGAATCTGAATTTCAGATTGGCAGAGTTGATCAACGCCAAATTCAGCAACAACGCATTAAAACCAATACTACAGATATTAGCTGGCGCCAAGGCCAAGTAGATGCCCTAGCCCAACGAATTAATCTCTACCTAGCCCTAGGTGGCTCGGCTGATTAATACTCATCTTCATTAACCAATACATCACTATGAATAAATTACTTTCCCTTCTTGTAAGCGGTGTCATACTTTTATTACCGATACATTCTTATGCTCAATTTTCTTCTATTTTTGGGCCCAGCAAAACAGTAGCTCAGCAAAAGCAAGAGATTCTAAAGAAGAATGAAGAGATCTTGAGTGATCTTTACCGGGCGCAGCCAAAAGCAAAAAATCTCATCGAGCAATCGAGTGGGTATGCTACGTTTAGTAACTTTGGTATGAAGATATTGATTGCTGGAGGCGGAACAGGAACTGGGGTTGTTATTAATAAGGCATCCAAGAAAACGATTTACATGGATATGGCTGAAGTTCAAGCAGGAATTGGTCTTGGTATTAAGTCATTTCAAAATATTTTTATCTTCCAGACTGAAGCAGCACTCAATGACTTTGTCAATTCAGGCTGGACTTTTGGAGGTCAAGTTACTGCCGCGGCCAAATATGACAAGGATGGTGGAGCCTATCAAGACGCCACCGTCGTTGCTCCTGGCGTCTTGATGTACCAACTAACAGACTCAGGTATTGCTGCAGAAATCACGGGCAAAGGCACTAAGTACTATAAAAATACCGACTTGAATAAATAAGCTTAAAAGATGATGTCGAGTTCAGGGTGTCATCTGCGCATTGAGCTTCACTTGGCTAGGATCATGAAGTTTATTTAATGCAGATAAATAGGCTTTAGCAGAAGCAGCAATGATGTCGGGATCAGTGCCCACACCATTCACAATTCGACCACCTTTTGCCAAGCGTACTGTGACTTCACCCTGAGATTGGGTGCCAGAAGTAATAGCATTGACTGAGTAGAGTAATTGTTCAGCGCCACTCTTGGCCATCTCTTCAATGGCATTTAAGCTGGCATCTACCGGACCATTACCTTCGGCCTCCGCGCTTACCTCCTTATCACCCATGCGGAAGGTCACACGGGATTTAGGGCGTTCGCCAGTTTCAGAATGTTGACTCAAGGAGAGGAAGTGGTAATGCTCGCCCTCTTCAGCAGAGGCTGAATCTGACATGATTGCAATGATGTCCTCATCAAATATTTCTGCTTTTTGATCCGCCAAGGCTTTGAATCGTGCAAAAGCCTCATTCACATCAGCCTCTGCTTCGACAGTGATGCCTAATTCATGTAAGCGTTGTTTAAATGCATTGCGGCCAGATAATTTACCCAACACAATTTTATTGGTTGACCACCCCACATCTTCTGCGCGCATGATTTCATAGGTCTCGCGATTTTTCAAAATACCATCCTGATGAATACCAGAGGCATGGGCAAAGGCATTTGCTCCAACAACGGCTTTATTGGGCTGAACTACAAAGCCAGTAATTTGAGAAACCAATTTAGAGGCTGGCACAATTTGTGTCGCATCGATACCGCAAACCATATCAAAGTAATCTTTACGGGTACGTAAAGACATCACGATTTCCTCTAAAGCAGTATTACCAGCTCGCTCACCCAAGCCGTTGATAGTGCACTCAATTTGACGCGCTCCACCAATCTTCACACCAGCCAAAGAATTCGCAACAGCCATACCTAAGTCATTATGACAATGCACTGACCAAACAGCTTTATCAGAGTTAGGCACGCGGGTACGCAAGGTCTTAATGAACTCACCATACAACTCTGGGGTTGCATAACCAACAGTATCTGGAATATTGATCGTAGAGGCACCTTCATTAATCACCGCTTCGACCACTCTGCATAAGAAGTCCATCTCTGAGCGATAGCCATCTTCTGCTGAGAATTCAATATCAGCAGCCAAGTTCCTCGCAAAGCGAATGGAGCGTTTTGCTTGCTCCAATACCTCTTCTGGAGACATGCGCAACTTCACGGCCATGTGCAATGGACTAGTAGCCAAGAAAGCATGAATACGTTTCGCATTCGCAGCCTTTAAAGCATCTGAGGCGCGTGTGATGTCCTTATCATTTGCTCTTGCCAAGGAACATACAATCGAATCCTTAATGGCAGCAGCAACAGCGGAGATGGCTTGGAAGTCGCCCTCAGAGCTCGCGGCGAATCCTGCTTCAATCACATCCACCTTGAGACGCTCAAGCTGACGAGCAATACGAACCTTCTCGTCTTTAGTCATCGATGCGCCAGGGGATTGTTCGCCATCACGTAAGGTGGTGTCAAAAATGATTACTTTGTCGCTCATCACTACTCTCCGGTTTGGATTTAACTAATTTTTAAAAAATTCTGTATTGCAGTCTCAAAAACAAAAACCCCAGCAATTTGCTGGGGCTGGTATTGGTGGTTAATGAATTTTTCTATCTCATCAACTCAGGCCTTACCCGCCCCAAGCTTAAGGCTCAGTGCTAGCAGTAAAAGGCTGGTTAAAGGTGAGAATTTCATCAACATGGAATCAATATACCCCAAAAATAGGGAATTAGCTAAAACGCTTGCCGCTAAGACGTTCCCAGGCCCAAATGACATATCCCGAGATGGAATACACCACAAATAAACCAAATAGGGTCAAAGGTGGGTTGGAAGAGATCAACACGAAGGTCAAGATCATCAGAACCATGACACCAAAGGGTACGCGATAGCGCACATCTAAGGCCTTACCGCTATAGAAGCGGGCATTAGAGACCATCGTTAAGCCTGCATAAACCGCGATCAAAAAGGTAATCCAAGGAATTGCAGTGTCGCGTACCGGAATCTTGTTATCGTCAGCAAGCCAAATAAAGCCAGCAATCAGAGAACCGGCCGCAGGACTTGGTAAGCCTTGAAAAAATTTCTTATCAACTACTGCAGTGTTGACATTGAAGCGAGCCAAACGCAAGGCAGCGCCTGCACAATAGGTAAACGCCGCTAACCAACCCCACTTACCTAAATCTTTCAGAGCCCACTCATATGCAACCAAGGCAGGCGCAACGCCGAAGGACACCATGTCTGCGAGGGAATCATATTGTTCACCGAATGCGCTTTGGGTATTGGTCATGCGAGCTACGCGACCATCCATACCATCCAATACGAGGGAAGCAAATATGGCGATCGCAGCAACCTGAAACTGATCGTTCATCGCATTCACAATTGCGAAGAAACCACTGAATAAAGCCGCCGTAGTGAAGGCATTCGGCAATAAATAGATGCCCTTGCCGCGAGGGCGAGGCTTTTCGTGTAATTCCTCTACTTCGTAATCAACCCCATCTCCTAAAGTGTCAACCCACTCTTCTGGGGTGGAATCTGTACGTTTATTGGAGAGGCGACTGCGATCAATGCGACCACGACGGCGAAATGTACTCAAAGAATATCCTGGTAAAAGATGCGAATCAATCTAAGCCTGGCAGACGCGCCAAAGCAGTGTTGGTTGCAAAGACTTTATCACCAACAGACACCAAAGGTTCTGCCGTTAAGGGTAAATACACGTCTACACGAGATCCAAAACGGATAAAGCCATAACGCTCACCTGCTTTTAAGCGATCGCCCACATGGATGTAGCAAAGAATACGGCGCGCAATGAGGCCAGCAACCTGAACCAATGTAATCGTTTGACCATTGGCATCAATCACAACTGCATTACGCTCATTCTCCGTAGAGGCTTTATCTAAATCTGCATTGACAAATTTGCCTGGGAAATATTGAATTTCTTTTACTGTGCCACTGACAGCGCTGCGGTTAGAGTGCACATTAAACACATTCATGAAGACACTGATTTTGAGGGCTTCGCGACCAGCATAAGGATCGTTTGCAGTTTCAACCACAACGATACGCCCATCAGCTGGAGATAAAACGAGATCGCGCCCTAAGGCAGGAATACGCTGCGGGTCACGAAAAAACTGCAGAACAAAAACAAAAAAGATCCATAAAGGCCAGGACCATGCAATGCCACCAAAGTGGTGGACCAACAAAGTCACTATCCCCACTAGCGCCAAATAGGGCCAACCTTCTTTTGCAATAATGGGGTGTGGATACATCATCTTTATTCTGAGCCTTTTAGGTTAACGCTATAAATGAAATGCTTAGCGCTTTATTAGTTTTTAGTTTGATCAACTAATTTGTTCTTTGCAATCCAAGGCATCATGGCACGCAGTTTTGCACCAACCACTTCGATCTCATGCTCAGCATTCAAACGACGACGTGAGATTAATGTTGGAGCACCCGCCTTGTTTTCAAGGATGAAGCTCTTTGCATATTCACCAGTCTGAATATCTTTCAAGCACTGACGCATGGCATTCTTCGTATCCTCAGTCACAACGCGTGGACCAGTAACGTACTCACCATACTCAGCATTGTTAGAGATGGAGTAGTTCATATTGGCGATACCACCCTCGTAGATTAAGTCCACAATCAACTTGAGCTCATGTAAGCACTCAAAGTAAGCCATCTCAGGTGCATAGCCAGCTTCAACCAAGGTTTCATATCCTGCCTTGATCAACTCCACAGCGCCGCCACAGAGAACAGCTTGCTCACCGAATAAGTCGGTTTCTGTTTCTTCACGGAAATTAGTTTCAATGATGCCAGCACGACCACCACCGTTTGCAGTTGCATAGGACAAAGCAACATCGCGAGCAGAACCAGATTTATCTTGATAAACAGCGATCAAATGGGGAACACCACCGCCTTGTGAATAGGTACCACGTACTGTATGACCCGGGGCTTTAGGAGCAATCATGATCACATCCAAGTCAGCGCGTGGCTGAACTTGACCGTAGTGCACGTTAAAGCCGTGTGCAAAAGCGAGAGCAGCACCCTGCTTAATATTGCCGTGCACCTCTTTACTGTAAACATCAGCAATTTGCTCATCAGGCAACAACATCATTACTACATCAGCATCTTTTACAGCTTCGGCAACTTCTTTAACATTCAAACCTGCGTTTGCAGCTTTGCTCCATGAGGCACCGTTCTTACGCAAACCAACAGTCACGTTCACACCAGAGTCTTTGAGATTCAATGCATGTGCGTGGCCCTGTGAACCGTAGCCAATGATGGTGACTTTTTTGCCCTTAATGAGGGACAAATCTGCGTCTTTATCGTAAAAAACTTTCATACTCTTTCCTTGTGTTGAAAATATCGTTATTAGATTAATAAATCAGTTAAAAAAATTAAACCTTCAAGATGCGCTCACCGCGACCAATTCCGGATCCGCCAGAGCGAACTGTTTCCAAAATTGAAACACGATCGATCGAGTCAATAAATGCATCCAACTTAGCACTATCACCAGTGAGCTCAATGGTGTAGCTCTTATCGGTGACATCAATGATGCGTCCCCGGAAGATGTCAGTAGTGCGCTTAAGCTCTTCGCGCTCTTTACCAACTGCGCGAACTTTAATCATCATAAGTTCACGCTCAATATGAGGGCCTTCGCTTAAATCAAACACCTTCACTACCTCAACCAAACGGTTTAAGTGTTTGGTGATTTGCTCAATGACATCATCAGAACCAAAGGTCACAATCGTCATGCGTGAAAGCGATGGATCTTCTGTTGGCGCAACACTTAAGGAGTCAATGTTGTAACCACGCGCAGAAAACAAACCTACAACCCGTGACAATGCACCCGGCTCATTCTCAATCAAGATAGAAATAATGTGGCGCATTAGAGTTCCTCACTACCCAAGAGCATTTCAGTAATACCCTTGCCCGCCTGAACCATGGGCCAAACGTTTTCTTCTGGGTCAGTCTGGAAATCCATAAACACAGTGCGATCCTTTAAACGAATGGCTTCTTTTAGCGCGCCCTCAACATCAGATTTCTTCTCAATCCGCATACCAATGTGACCATAAGCCTCAGCCAATTTCACAAAGTCAGGCAAAGAATCC
Organism: Polynucleobacter sp. AP-Feld-500C-C5; assembly: GCF_018882265.1. Lineage (NCBI taxonomy): Bacteria > Pseudomonadati > Pseudomonadota > Betaproteobacteria > Burkholderiales > Burkholderiaceae > Polynucleobacter > Polynucleobacter sp. AP-Feld-500C-C5. The sequence continues at coordinate 89,203 of NZ_JACVOW010000022.1, forward strand.
ATATATGAGCTCGAATAGCGCTTGTTATAGGTAAGCTCTTGCCACTGACGCACCATACCTAAATAACGATTGTTCAAGGACACTATCTTCACTGGCGTGTTGTATTGCTTGCAGGTTGAAAGCTCCTGAATACACATCTGAATGGAACCCTCGCCAGTAATAGCAAAGACATCCTTCTCAGGAAATGCCTTCTTGATGCCCATGGCATAAGGCAAGCCTACACCCATAGTGCCTAATCCACCTGAGTTAATCCAACGACGTGGCTGATCAAACTTATAAAACTGAGCGGCCCACATTTGATGCTGACCAACGTCAGAGGTAATGAACGCATCCCCACCAGTGAGCTCCCAAAGTTTTTGAACTACATACTGAGGTTTCACAATTTGTGAGGCTTCGTCGTACTTCAAGCAGTCTTTTTTGCGCCACTCATTAATTTGATCCCACCAAGCAGCAACTTTGTCGCCGTTCTTGCGTGGACCAGAAACTTTTAATTGCGCAGTCATCTCTACTAATACTTCTTTGAGATTGCCAACAATCGGCACATCCACTTTTACGCGCTTAGAAATGACGGAAGGATCGATATCGATGTGAATAATTTTGCGTGGGTGACTAGCAAAGTGTTGCGTGTTACCAATCACGCGGTCGTCAAATCGCGCGCCAATCGCAATCAACACATCGCTGTGTTGCATCGCCATATTGGCTTCGTAAGTTCCATGCATACCGAGCATGCCAACAAATTGTGGGCTAGTACCAGGAAAGCCGCCAAGGCCCATCAAGGTATTGGTTACGGGGTAGCCTAATAAGTCAGCAAACTCTTTCAGTTCAGGGGCTGCGTCAGCCAAAATGATGCCGCCACCGGTATAGATGTAAGGGCGCTCGGCTTCTTGCAAGAGTGCAATTGCTTTGCGGATTTGTCCGCTATGCCCTTTGACCACAGGGTTGTAAGAACGCATCTCCAAAGTTTCTGGATAGGTAAAGGGGCCTTTGGCTGCTGATACATCCTTAGGAATATCGATCAAGACAGGACCTGGGCGACCCGTTTGTGCAATGTGAAATGCCTTCTTTAATACGAGCGGCAAATCTTTTACATCCTTCACGAGGAAGTTATGTTTAACGATTGGACGAGTAATGCCAACCGTATCCGCCTCTTGGAAAGCGTCTTCACCAATGGCGTAAGTTGGCACGTTACCGCTGATGATCACCATCGGGATCGAATCAGTGTACGCAGTTGCGATACCTGTCACCGCATTCGTCACACCTGGACCGGAAGTGACTAAGGCAACACCAACCTTACCGGTTGCGCGAGCATAGCCATCGGCTGCATGAATAGCTGCTTGTTCATGACGAACCAAGATGTGCTCAAACTTATCTTGTTTAAAAATTTCATCGTAGATGAAGAGAACAGAACCACCTGGGTAACCCCAAACGTATTCAACGCCCTCTTTGTGCAGTGCTTGCACGAGCATTTCAGCACCAATCATTTCTGGAGGCGCTACTACGGAATTTGTATTGATTGAGTCTTTATTAGCTTTCGAAGCTAAAAATTCGGCGCTGCTTGTATTCATTTTCTTTCGTCCTTTGCAATTTTCGGCAAAAAATTGTTTGGTCTGTTCTGTCTCCTGCTTATGGCCTGAGTTCGAACGGCGCTGCTACCGGAATAACCACTTCTTGAATGAGAATCTAGGTAGTAAGCCCTATATTCTATAGCAATCCCCTAAAATGGCTCAATTCTTACCGATTCAGGTGTAATCGATTGCATGGCATCAGCCCAAGAACTATCTGACTTTCTGAGTAGCATCGAGCAGCGCGCCTTCAAGCAAGCGGTATATGCCGTGCGTGATGACGATGCCGCTTTAGATATTGTTCAGGATGCCATGATCAAGCTAGCTGAAAAATATGGTGATAGGCCTGCTGCAGAACTACCGCTGGTTTTTACTAGAATCTTGCAAAATCGGATTCATGATTGGTTTCGACGCCAAAAGGTTCGCAATACTTGGGTCACCCTGTTTTCCAATATGGGCAAAAAAGCAGATGAAAACGATGATTTTGACCCTTTAGAGTCCCTTTCTGCTCCTGATGACAGCGAAATTCACCAAGATGGGGCTCAAAAACTAGAACAGAGTCAGCTTTTACAGGCTTTGGAGTCAGAAATTGCTAAATTACCTGTACGTCAACGAGAAGCCTTCCTGATGCGTTATTGGGATGAGCTAAGTATTACTGAAACTGCCAAAGCTATGAGTTGTAGCGAAGGTAGCGTCAAAACGCATTGTTCTAGAGCAACACAAACCTTAGCTAAAGCATTGAAATTAAAAGGAATTACCCTGTGAAACACCTTGACGAAGCCCTAAACCAGACCCAAGCCGACCAATTTGGCCGGGCCAGTGCTGCCCTTTTAACCCAAGGGGCTCAAAGCCTGCCTGCTGGCATTAAAGATCGTCTTCATGCAGCTCGCATGAAAGCCTTGTCTATGCGCAAGGCTGAAAAGGTTCGTGTTCAAAAACCGGTATTCGCTGGTATTGCTGGCAACTTCTCATCCAGCTCCAATGGCATGTGGGATACCGTGAGTTGGGCTGCCCCTATGCTGGTCCTCATCTTTGGTCTGATCGGCATTGCCCAATGGCAAAACGATTCCCGGATTACTGATATTGCTGAAGTAGATGCGGCACTGCTGACGGATGATGTTCCACCAGACGCTTACGCTGATAGTGGCTTTTTAGCTTTCCTCAAGAATGGACCATTGTCTGATTCTGAAGACAGTGCATCTCAATTATCTTCAAGTAAATAACTCGTCGCTCATTAGTTACGCTCGATGCGTCATCCATTGAAGTCAATTACTGGCAACGCCTTGGTGGTTCTTGCAGCCTTCGGTCTGCTTCTCAACTCATCTATAACCTTTGCCCAAACCTCTAGCGGCGCACCTCATGGCAAAACGACAGCTATACAAGCTAAAAAGCCTGATGGCACATGGGATGGATTAAATCCCACCCAGCAAAAAATTCTAGCGCCACTCGAAAGCGATTGGGATTACATGCTTCCCGATAGCCGTAAGAAATGGATTTATGTTTCTAACATTTATCCCAAAATGAGCGCGCAGGACCAAGAGCGACTCCAGTCTCGAATGACTAGCTGGTCAAACTTATCGCAAAAGGATCGGCGCATAGCACGTGAAAACTATTTGGCCAGCCTGAAGTTTCCAGCCGAGAAAAAAGCAGAGGCATGGAGTGCCTATCAAAAGCTGAGTGACGAACAGAAGAAAAAATTGGCTGAAATGGAGACCAAGAAAAAACCGAAACTTATTAATGCTCCTACCCTTCAGCAACACACTATCAAGCAAGATACCACCCCTCCCCCTCCAGCAGCAAAGCCCAGAGCAGCTATTACCACCGAAGAGAGTCCTGCGCCTGCTGCCACAGAGCCCCAATAAGTGATTACGGCTGTATGACACCTGCAGAATTGAATGTTTTACCCTCGCCTCATTTTTGGCGGCGCGTTTCTTGTTGCCTCTATGAGCAACTCGTATTGCTGGGTGTGATTGCTCTGACCTTTCTATTACCAAACTTAGGTCTAGGAATCATGTTTGGCGTTTCCTTGCCAAGTTGGCTGACATTTCTCTACCTGTATGCCGTTCTTGGAATCTATTTTGTTTGGTATTGGACTAAGACTGGTCAAACTCTGGCGATGCAAACCTGGCGTATCCGGATGATCGGTAACGGCGGCTTTGCTTTGACGAAGCGGCAAGCTTTATGGCGCTACATTTATGGCTCGCTCTGGCTTATTCCTTGTGTCGTATTGCAATGGATGTTTCATCTAGAGAAATGGCAAATTATTGAAATGCTGTTTACCGTCGCTCTTTTTATATGGCCACTCAGCATTTATGTTGATCGCCGTGAACCTAGTCTGCGCCAAAGCTTTCCGGATCGGCTTGCAGGCTCAAAACTGGTAGAGCTTCCAAAGAACTTGGTAAGTCTGACCTAAAGACTACTAGGCTTCTCGCAGACACTCGATCGCAGTAGCGCCTTGAATACGATTCTGAAAGCGATAGCCCGCAGCCATAGAGGCTATTACGCCAAAGGCCACGCCCATCAGGATCGCTTGAGCAAATGCATTAAATTCAATTTCCATAACAAAGCGTCCTAGTGACCAAGCAGCCAGTCCTGAGGCAATACCAGCTAAAAGACCAGCAGTAAAACCAATCACCAGTAATTCAATTCTGGCGATCTGTGTCAGCACTGCACGTGATGCGCCCATGGCCTTCAGTAATGCGGCATTTCGATAGCGTTCATCTTGCGTTGCTGCAATCGCGGCAATCAAAACCAAAATAGCGGCAACGATGGTGAAAGCAAATAATAAACCTAAGGCAGCAGATAATTTATTGAGCACATCTTGTATCTGCTTCAATGAAGCTGATACATCCACCAGGGTCAAATTCGGATAAGCCTGACTCAATTGAAAATCAAGCGTCTCTTTATTGGGATTTTGATAATACGAAGTAATCCAAGATTGTGGCAAAGCACTGAGTTGAGAAGGCGGCATTATCACAAAGAAGTTCACTCGCATTGATCCCCAATCGAGTTTACGCAACGAGGTAATGGGGGCGCTGATCTTTTCACCAGCTACTTCGAAGGTCATTTGGTCACCTAGCTTTAGCTTGAGTGTCTTTGCAATGCCGGTCTCTATCGATACTTGTGGACTATCTCCAGAAATCCATTTGCCAGAGACGATTCGATTACCTAGAGGCAATTGGTCCGTATACGAAAGATTAAACTCACGATCAATCAAGCGCTTGGCATTTTCTTCCGAATAATCTGCCGAAGAAATATCTCGGCCATTGAGCTCAACTAAGCGCCCTCTCACCATCGGAGAAAAATCCGGTTTAGATACTCCGCCCGCTTCAAGTGTCTGAGTAATGCCTACCTTTTGATCATCCTGAATATTGATCATAAATCGGTTTGGCGCATCAACTGGGATATTGCCTTGCCAAGCATTTAATAAATCCTGCCGCAATAAGAGAATCATGAGAATGGCCATCATAGCGATACCCAAGGCGGTAATCTGCATCACTGCAAATCCCGCTCTACGTCCCATAGCTGTGATCGTGAATCGCAGTGCGAAGTTTTGCGGGTTGATTTTGGATAAAAGCCAAAGAACTCCGCGAGCAGCAGCGGAGAAAATCACAATTGCTCCCGCAAAACTCAGTCCAACCCAAAGTGCCAACTTCCAATCTCGTGCAGCAACCCAAATTAAAAAAGCGCAAGTGGTAATCGCTAATAAAGCGACCCAAGCGGTAGCTAGCGTGGCTAGCTCAAACTCTTTTCGGATCAATCGCATGGGCGAGACATTCGCTAGACCCAGCAATGGCGGCCCCGCAAACCCAAATAATAGAACCCAAGTAAATAGGATGCTCCATAAAATGGGTCCGATTGAAATCGACGGCAAATTACCCAAAAGCAAATTACCCAATAAACCGGTAAGTATTTCTTGCACAAGATAACCGAGCGTAGAGCCCACAATTGCCGCAACCACACCCAGCGTTAGCAGAGTCTTGATTTGTTTTTTAAGGATGGCAGCCCTAGTTGCACCAAAGCACTTTAAAGCGGCACAAGCATCTGCCTGACCGACCATATAACGCCTTGCTGATAATCCAATGGCGACAGCTGCAATCATGGCGGTTAGTAAAGCAATTAAAGATAAAAATTGCTCGGCTTTCTCTAGAGTTTTGCGCATGGTAGGTTGCGCGTTTTCTAAAGTCTCAATTCTCAGACCGCGAAAATTTTGTGTTTCGATATATCGGTTAGCCCACTGTTGGTAAGCGGCGATTTGATTATCGGATCCGGCTAACAACAATCGATAAGTCACTCGACTACCTAGACTAATTAAACCGGTTGACTTAAGGTCATCCAAACTCATCATCACGCGTGGTGCAAAATTCATAAACGCTGCACCGCGATCCAATTCTCGCGTTAACACTCCGGAAATCAGAAACTGACGATCACCTAAGCGCAGTGAATCACCCACTTTGGTATGTAGATTCGTTAATAACGCTGGCTCTACAAAAACAGTGCCGCTTACTGGACTTAAAGTCGGAGCTTGAGAATTGACTTGCTCCACTTGCAAGGAACCACGCAATGGATATTCTGGACTGACTGCTTTGAGAGAGGCTAACTTACTATGCTCACCGGCAGTTGCCATGCTTGGGAATACTACTGTCTGAGCAATGCGCAGTTGCCAACTTTGCGCCTCTTCTATCAATTGCGCCGGCAAAGGTTGATCAGCAGCAATGAGCAAGTCAGAGGCTAAGAGCTGGCGTGCATCAAATTCAAATGCGCGATGCATCCGATCTGCTAAAAAGCTTACGCTGGTTAAAGCACTCACAGAAATAATGAGCGCTACTAATAACCACTTCAGCTCTTTTGAGCGAAGGTCTTGTTGAATGCCCCGTAAGAAGTTAGTCAAAATAAATCAAACTGCCTGAATCTGGCCGCCATCAATCCGCATGACAGTGCCAGTAATAAAGGAAGCATTTTCGCTAGCTAAAAACGCTGCGGCGTCACCGTACTCTTTTGGATCACCATAACGACCCATCGGAATTTGGCGCAAACTCGCTTTGACAACTTCTTCATAAGCAATACCTTCACGTTTTGCTCTAGCCTCATCTAATTGACGCAAACGATCTGTTGCAACTCGTCCAGGCATGATGACATTGACGGTGATGCCCTCATTGGCTACTTCAGCGGCCAAGGTTTTAGACCATGCCAATAAGGCAGCTCTTAAGGTGTTTGAGATTGCGAGGTTTTTAATGGGGGCAATTGCCCCAGAGGTAGTACTCGTGATAATGCGACCCCATTTACGCTCACGCATGCCAGGCAAAACACGATCAGTAATAGCAATTAATGACAGCACCATATCGTTAAAACTCTTTTGCCACAGTGCTGGGTCTTGTCCAGCAGCGGGCGTAGGTGGAGGTCCGCCAGTGTTATTAATTAAGATATCAATCGGGCCAAGTTCCTTCTCAACCCTAGTGACCAAGCTATCAATCACAGAAGAGTCTGACAAGTCCCAATGGAGTGCTAGAGCAATGCCGCCAGCTGCCTCAATCAGCTCAACAGACTTTTGCAATCCCTCCGGACTGCGGCCTGTCACAGCAACCTTCACACCTTCGCGCGCAAGTGAAACTGCCATCGCTTGACCCAGTCCGCGGCTTGAAGCCATGACTAAAGCAACCTTACCTTTGATCCCTAAATCCATACTGTCCCCACCTATTTTGTTCTATAAAGTTCTATTTAATGCGTTAATTCAAATCTTAGTCTAAAGTCAGTTTTTGTTTTGCAACTACTTCTTTGTATACGGTGTATTCCGCCTTCATTTCTTTGGCAAAAGCTTCCGGCCCATTAACGTTAATGATAGAGCCAGTATCCTCAATACGCTTTTTAACTGCTGGATCGGCAGTGACCACTTTAAGGGCAGCGTAATACTTATCCACCACATCCTTCGAAATGCCTGCCGGACCCAACAATCCGTAATATGCCATGCGGTTTACTGGCGCCAAACCTACTTCAGAGAACGTTGGCACATGAGGTAATTGCGCCAAGCGCTTTGGAGCAGCAATCACAATTGGCACTAGCTTGCCATCCTTAATGAAAGGCAAAGAGGATGGTAAGTTATCAAAAATCATGGAGACTTGACCACCCACGGTGTCTGCTAATGCGGGACCTGCCCCACGATAAGGGATGTGAACAATAAACACGCCCGTTAAGCTTTTAAATAATTCTGTTTGCAGGTGACCAATACCACCCGTACCAGAACTCGAATAAGAATACTTACCAGGGTTTGCTTTTAAGACCTCCATAAAAGTCTTGAAGTCTTTAGCAGGAAAAGCTGGATTCACAGCAATGATGTTCGGAGTCGCTGCAATGTTACTAATTGCTGTGAAATCGGTAATGGGGTCGTAACCAATTCTGGAATTAATCGCTGGATTAGCTGCAGTAGTAGATACCGTTGCCATGCCGATGGTATAACCATCCTTGGGTGCGCGCATGACTTCAAGCGCGCCCACAGATCCTCCGCCACCGGCTTTGTTCTCGACAATCACCGGCTGACCTAATTGACGACCCAGCGCATCACCGACCGCACGCGCAATGATGTCGGTACTGCCACCTGGAGCAAAAGGAACTATCAGGCGTATTGGCTTATTAGGGAAAGTCTGTGCTTGGGCACCTGAAAATAAGCACAAGCTAAAAAATAAAGCTGCAAAGACGTTTTGCAGTATGACTCTCAAAGGAGTGAATTTCATTAACTTACTGTCCTATCGGTTTCGGTAGTTTGCCAGCATATTGATAGAGCTGTTCTTCGTACTGTTTGAAAATTTCAGCAAGGGCTTGTTGCTGACCCAATACAAGCGCTTCAGGAGTATTGTCTTTGAGAGGAATGCGCTTGGTGTAGCGATTTGCACCAATCAAGGGATTGGTTTTACTGCCATTGATTACAGTCAAAAAGAATTCCACGCTAACTACTGCTTCAGGTCTTACACGATAGTCGCCATAAAACTCGTTCACACTCGTTTGTAATGTGTAGTACGGGAAAAAACTATTGCCCTGTCCTACTGCTGCAGCAAAAATATTGGCATTGTTAAGCCATTGACGTTCGGCATTACCGATCATCTCCGATGGAATGGTTGAGTAAATATTGTAAAAATCTTTCTCATAGCGCTGATCACCCAAACGATAAACCAAAGACTTGCCATCATATGGAGCAGCAACAGAGACTGCCCCTACTTTAAGCCAAAAATCTGTTCTAGCCTGACGTGGTACACCAGTTCTCTCGGGCGAAACCATCCAGCTAGTGGGAGTGACAGGAGCCCTACTTGGTAAAGAACAAGCAGTTAGGCTAAGGGCAACAGCAATCAGAAAAATGCGCTTCATCATTTTTGAACTCCAGACTGGCCTTGAGTCCCATTCATGGGTAAGGAAATTTTTGCGGGAGGCTCGCCCCATATCAAGCTTGACGGTGATTGACTGGCAATGCGAGAAAACTCATTTAGCTGCTCGCTAGTCTGCTTGAGATTCTCAATAGTCAATTGCGTATCACCCTGCATGCTGGTAACTGTTTGGCGTAAGGCAACCATGGTTCCCACTAACTCACGCATGAGGATATTAAGCTCATCCTTATCGGTCACCTTAGCAATCCGCTCAAGGATCACGTTCATGTCTTTCACAGAGCGGACTAATCCTTGATTATCTTTACCGTCACCCGCCATTAATGTATTGAGATTACCTAACAGAGCGTCAAATTTTTGTTGTGTACCATCAATATTGATCTGGTTCATGGCATCAATCAGCTTTTGAATACCACCAATGATTTGATCTGCCTGGTTAGGCAAAGACGGAATTACAGGATACTCTGGCTTCCATTTGTAAGGCAAAGGCGGGAATGTGTCTACGTTTGGCGTGAAATTAAATTCAATGTAGTTCACACCAGTAATGCCTTGCGACTTTACCTGGGCACGTAAACTGTTTTTGACAAACTCCTTAATCAGATCCTCGTTGACCATTTCACCAAAGATCTGCATGCGGACGACGACATATTGCAGGCGATCATGAAAAGGCACTTCCTTTTCATAAAGATCTCCAGATAAACCAATAAAAGTAACCTGGCCGATCTTAACCCCTCTAAATCTCACTGGAGCACCAGTATCCAGACCTGTTACCGACTGTTTAATATAAGTCTCAATGATGAAAGACTTTTTGAAAATTTGGCCTGAACCAAAAATCAAAATCACGGTGAGGAGCACGCCGATGGCGCCAAGCACAAAAACGCCTAAGCGGAAATAATTAGGATTGGAGTTATTACTCATGCTGCGTCCTTAGTCGTAATGCGATTAAAGAATTGATGCACGCGAGGATCGGTGCTGGTATCACGTAATACTTTTGGGTCACCTTCGGCAATGATGCCTTTCGCGGCTTTATCCAGCATGATCACCTTATCTGCAATGGCATAAATACTAGCCAATTCATGCGATACGATAACAAAGGTAATGCCAAGGTTTTTAGATAGATCCATAATAGTTTGATCTAAGTCCGCCGAAGTAATTGGATCGAGACCGGCTGAGGGCTCATCCAAAAAAAGTATCTTAGGGTCGAGTGCCATAGCTCGTGCGATCGCTGCTCGCTTTTGCATGCCGCCACTAATCTCACTAGGCATGTAAGCCTCATAAGGCAGTAATCCAACCAAATCTAATTTACACCGCGCCAAAAGATTCATTTGGTCTTGCGTTAATTGGGTATATTCCTGCATGAATAATGTGACGTTATCAAGCAGGTTCATTGAACCAAATAAAGCGCCTTGTTGATACATCACCCCAAAGCTCGTCATGATTTTTTGGCGATCAGCACCCTGCGCTGCAGTGATATTTTGCCCTTCAATCAACACGTCACCTGACAAGGGCTGATATAAACCAAAGAGATTCTTAAGAAGACTAGATTTGCCGCAGCCTGAGCCACCCAAAATCACAAAAATCTCGCCGTTATTCACGGTGAAGTTGAGATCTTTCATTAATACGTTAGAGCCATAGCCGACGGTCAGGTTTTGGACATCAATAGCATAAGAGCTCTTTGAAGTGGTCGCTGGTGCGTTCATCAGAAACCTGTCTTATACGAGATAAAAGCAAAAATACCGTCAACCAAGACGATCATCACAATACTACTCACTACCGCGCGCGTGGCTGAGATACCAACTGCTGCTGCACCAGTGCCTGTTTGCATGCCCCGCAGACATCCCATCGCAGAGACCACCACACCAAATAAAGTAGCCTTAATCAGTCCTGAAAGAATATCTTCTACATCAATGGCGCTCAACATGCCATTATAAAAATTAATAAAGGGGATGCCATATATCAACATCGTTAACATCGACGCAAAGATGCTCACGATATCGGCAAAGAGTGTCAATATCGGCGCGACTAAAATACCAGCGAGTACTCTTGGAACTACCAAGAAACGAATTGGACTGAGTCCACCCGATACCAAAGCATCGACTTCGCTATTGACTGTCATCGTGCCAATCTCAGCAGCAAATGCTGCAGAGGATCGACCTGCTAACAAGATTGCGGTGATTAAAGGACCCATTTCACGGACGATTCCCAATGCCGCCAAGGGACCTACAAAAGAGGTAGCGCCAAACTGTTCCATGCCAATCGCAGCCTGAAAAGAAAGGATGACACCAATCAGGAAGGCCACCAGCCCCACAATAGGTAGCGCAGCAACACCCGCCTCAACAGCAGCATTTACAAAATCGCCCCAGCGCACTTGTTTGATATGACGTATGGACCAAACTAAATCAGCAGCAAGGTGACCAGTAAAAGTGATGAGCCCACGTGCATCATCAATAATATTTTGTGCAGCGATACCAGTGCTAACAATGAAACTTCGTTTTGGCTTAACTACTGGAACTGGAAATAAATGAGAGATCGGATCAAACTCATTGAGCAGCGGTTGGTAACGAGAGTCTAATCCGACTAAATCAAACTGTGCACCGGCTTTTTTTTGCACCTCTTCAATTCCAATCAAAAAAGCAATGCCCGCACCATCTAAGGAGATTACTTGTGATGCATCAAAGGTCAATGTTGCCGTTTTGATATTGGCTTGAGAGATTTGCGCTAACCAAGCGTTTTGCGCCGAGCGCATCTGAGTCCATACACCACCTAAGCTATAGACATTGACTATGCCACTAAGCACAATCTTGGCACAAGAAGAATCAATTTGTGACCAGACTGCCACTGGAGTGCTGGATGCTACAGAAACAGTGGAAATAGTGTCAGAAACGCTCATTTAGAGACTATAAGGTATCTAGAGGAAAGCTTTGTGAATTGCGCCAAAATGAAAAAGGGCCCAGTTTTTCAACTAGGCCCCTATATGAGGTGGTGCGGCTGGCAGGAATTGAACCCACGACCCCTTGGTTCGTAGCCAAGTACTCTATCCAGCTGAGCTACAGCCGCAACAGCCATAATTATGCCATGGAAGAGAAGAACTACATTACCCCAGCCGGTCATGAGCGGATCAAAGCCGAGCTATTGCAGCTCTTAAACCTTGATAGGCCGGAGGTTGTTAAGGTGGTCCACTGGGCAGCAAGTAACGGCGACCGCTCAGAAAACGGGGACTATATCTATGGAAAAAAGCGACTACGGGAGATCGATCGGCGGATTCGTTTCTTAAATAAACGACTTGAATTTGCCGTAGTAGTCGACAATTCTGCTCGAAAATCCGGTGATGCGGATGCCGAACAGATTTTCTTTGGAGCAAGCGTGACGTACTCACCGCTGGAAGGTAAAGATGTCGGCAAAGAAACTACGATCACCATCGTTGGTATTGATGAAGTTGATTTAGAGAAAAATCATGTCAGTTGGGTTTCGCCGATTGCTAAGGCACTGATTAAAGCCAGGCTTGGTGACTCTGTCTCGATTCAAACACCTAATGGTCCTACTGAAATAGAAATCCTAGACGTGCAATATCTCTAGGTGAACTTTTTAAAGTGCGCGAGTACGGGTAACGCGCATGACATCAGGATTAGCCCGTAAACTGCGCATGACTTTAGATAAGTGCAGTCGATCATAAACTTGGATCGTAAAGCGAATGGTGACCGAGTCTTCCTTGAAGCGATCATCCATAGATACATTCATGATGTTGGAATCTGCAGAAGTCACGCTACTAGCCACCCGGGCCAATACCCCCTTACCTTGGAGCGTATCAATTGCTAAGTCAACCTCAAACTCCCGATTGAGTTCTTTACTCCACTCGACTTCCACCCACTTATCACCGTCTTTAGATAGCATCCGTAAGGCAATAGGACAGTCATTAATATGCACTTGTAAACCTTCGCCTTTGCCAAGGTAACCAATAATATTGTCGCCAGGAATAGGATGGCAGCAGGATTGAAAACTAATCGAGTTACCTTCGCGACCATCGACTAGGATTGCTTGAAGCTGATGATGGTGTGTTTCTTGATGGGGGGCCACCCAATCTAACGCACCAAGACGCATCTGCTCGCCGCCACCCTCGTCATCAGCCAAGATTTTGAGACGAATCGCCAGCTCTTGGGGTGAGCGACGACCCAAAGCAATATTGACGCAGGCTTCCTCACGTGTTTTATCGCCTGTCCAATGCATGAGCTTCTCCCAAACCTCAGGACTCAGCAATCCAGCATCTACTCCTTGTTGACGCAAACTATTTGCAAGCAATCTTTCGCCCAACTGGAGAGATTCTGAGTAGTGCTTAGTTTTGAGTGAATGGCGAATCGAAGCACGCGCTTTACCGGTACGAACAAATGCTAACCAACCTGGATTAGGTTGAGAATTGGCTGAGGTCACCACCTCAATGATGTCGCCATTCTTAAGTTCACTTCGTAGTGGTAATTGCAAGCCATTGATTTTGACTGCTACACAAGTATTGCCTACATCGCTATGAATAGAGTAAGCAAAGTCTAAGGCAGTTGCACCCCGCGGGAGCGCACGAATTTGCCCTTTTGGTGTGAATACATAAACTGCATCAGGGAATAAATCAATCTTGACGTGTTCTAAGAATTCTTGAGAGTCGCCGCTACTATCCTGAATATCAATCAAGGACTGTAACCATTGGTGAGCGCGATTTTGTACCTCGCTCATATCGGGAGAGCCGTCTTTATAAGCCCAGTGAGCCGCGACACCTGCTTCTGCTACAGCATGCATATCGGTTGTACGTATCTGAAACTCTACTGGTACACCAGATGGGCCGAGTAAGGTGGTATGCAAAGATTGATAGCCATTCAATTTTGGAATCGCAATGTAATCCTTGAATTTGCCAGGCATGGGCTTATATAGCGAATGTAGGATTCCGAGCGCGCGATAACACTCGTCAATACTGCTCACAGTGACACGGAATGCATAGACATCTAAAACTTGCGAGAAGCTCACATGCTTACTACGCATCTTGTTATAGATACTATATAAAGTCTTCTCACGGCCTCGAAGATCAACGTCTAAGTTTGCTTTTGCAAAAGCCATACGAGAGGTCTGCAAAATCTTTTCAACCATTTCTTTACGGTTACCTCGGGCACGTTTAACAGCACCCTCAATGACACGAAAGCGCATCGGCATGGAATAACGAAAGCTAAGATCTTGCAAATCTCGATAGATAATATTTAAACCAAGACGGTGAGCAATCGGCGCATAAATCTCAATGGTCTCAGCGGCTACCCTGCGGCGCTTTTCCATCGGTACAGCGTCTAGGGTGCGCATATTGTGGGTGCGGTCGGCCAACTTCACCAAAATCACACGGACATCGCGCGCCATCGCCATGAACATTTTACGGAAACTCTCCGCTTGCGCTTCTGCATGACTCTGAAACTCGAGCTTATCGAGTTTGGTAAGACCTTCAACCAGCTCTGCAACTTTGGTGCCAAACTTTTCCACCAGATCTGCTTTAGTACTACCCGTATCTTCAATCACATCATGCAAGAGCGCAGCCATGATCGAGGGCGCATCTAAACGCCATGTAGCACAAAGCTCTGCTACCGCTACTGGATGAGTAATGTATGGCTCACCACTATGACGGTATTGACCTAAGTGAGCCGCATCAGAAAACTGAAAGGCTTTTTTAACTTGCGTGATTTCTTCAGGCTTGAGATAACTCAACTTAGAGAGCAGACCCTCAATCGATACTACTTGATGCTTTAGAGGAAGACTCGGTGCCGAAGTAGGCCCGAATAAATGGCGGCTAGATTGCGCCAATAAACTCGCTATAACGGACTTCTTACCGTTTTGATTGCTGGCAATAATGGGTGTATCTGATGGGGTACTTAAAAGATCTACAGGAAGATCAGTTTGCACTACCCCTAAGGAGACCTCATTGGGCGAGACCCCTCCTACTAATTCCGATGTCTTGGTCGTTCCTAAAGGGAGCTCCACACCGGAACTCCTTTATTACAAAGGAACTTTGGTCAACATGTCACGGTCAGTTACACCAGCGGCTACTTCACGCAAAGCAACAACCGTAGCTTTATCTCTGGACTCAACACGTGGGGAGTGACCTTGAACTAATTGACGTGCGCGATAGGTCGCAGCCAATACCAGTTCAAAACGATTAGGAATGGTTTTAAGGCAATCTTCTACAGTAATACGGGCCATGCTGAACTCACTTAATTTAGCTTCAATACCTATAGGATAACTGATTAGACCCCAAGGCGCCTTAAAAGAGCTGGATTTCGAGCCATACTGGGTCCAGAACGAAGGCGACTGGAGGCCAAAATATGCTTTAGGTCCATCAGGGCCTGGTCAAAAGAATCATTCACCACAATGTAATCTGCCTCGTGGGCATGCATCAGCTCTATATGCGCTGCTGCTAAACGTCTCTGAATCGTCGCTTCATCATCTTGCCCTCTTTTGCGTAAACGCTCTTCTAAAGCTTCTATCGAGGGAGGGAAAATAAAGATCCACTGTACAGAGGGAATCAGTTTTCGAATCTGTTGCGCCCCCTGCCAATCAATCTCCAGCATGACATCGCTACCAGCTTGCATTTGAGATTCAATCCAAGGTTTTGAAGTTCCATAAAAATGGCCATGCACTTCTGCCCATTCTAAAAAGTGACCTTGATCTCTTTCAGCAATGAACTCTTCTTTAGTAGCAAATCGATAATCTTTACCGTCGACTTCACCAGACCTTGGTGCGCGGGTTGTAGTGGATAAAGAAAGCTTGAGACCTGCATCTTCTTTTAGTAGGGCATTCACTAAAGATGACTTGCCTGCGCCAGAGGGCGCAACAATCATCAACATGCTGCCTTGATAAGAAGGGGTCAAAATAGAATTAGTCATCAATCAATGGAGTAGATTACGAATTATTCACTATTCTAGGTTTTGCACTTGCTCGCGCATTTGCTCAATCAACAGTTTGAGCTCTAAAGCAGCTTGGGTGCATTCCTCCGAAACAGACTTAGAGCTTAAGGTATTGGCCTCACGATTAAGTTCTTGCATCAGAAAATCCAAACGCTTACCAACCGGACCTTTACCAGCCAAAGCAGTATCAACTGCTTGCAGATGAGTCTTGAGTCTTGCAAACTCTTCAGCAATATCAATTCGCACCGCATAGAGAACGACCTCTTGTCGAATACGCTCCATGAGCTGAGTACCAGACTTAGCTTGTTCTTGGGCAGCTAATGCTTCAGATAGGCGTTCGGTTAGCTTTTTTTGATACTGAGAAACGTATTCTGGAACCTTGGGTTCAATTACCTTCACGATCTCGCGCATCTTGCTAGTGATATTGGTTAGCACACCAACCAGCGCTTTACCTTCAGAGTTGCGACTTTCTATCAGCGCCTCTAAGGCAGCACGACCCGCCTCCACCGTTGCAGCAATCCAACCTTCTTCTTCACCTCGTGGCTCTGAAACAATGCCTGGCCAACGCAGGACTTCGGCAATACTAAGCCCTTGGGCTTTCGGAAATGCTTCCTGGGCTTTCTCTTGGAGGGTGTAGAGTGCATCCAGGCGATCTTGCTGAAGCGCCCCTAGCGCATGAGGATTACTCTTAGCCGCACCAGCAGCACCGCTATTGACTCGCCATGCTGCCCGAAACTCTACCTTGCCCCGAGAAAGACTATGGGTCGCCATTTCTCGTAAGGCAGGTTCAGCTCCTCGGCACTCATCCGGAAGACGAAAGCCTAAATCCAGAAAGCGGCTGTTTACAGCCCGACATTCCACCTGCAGATCAGCCACAACGCCAGCCCCTAAGGAGACTTGGCGAGAAGCGCTACCATAACCAGTCATGCTCGATATCATATGGACATTGTAGATTCTTTATAGCCACTTTAGGACAAACCCATGAGCAGCCCAAATTCAGCCAATATCTCTCGTCCCAGCGGTCGTAAGCCCAAAGACTTGCGCCCTGTCACGATCTCTAGAAGCTTTACCAAGCATGCTGAAGGTTCTGTGCTGATTGCCTTTGGTGATACCAAGGTTTTGTGTACTGCCAGCATTCTCGATAAAGTGCCGCCCCACAAACGTGGCTCAGGTGAAGGCTGGGTCACTGCGGAGTACGGCATGCTGCCTCGATCCACTCATACTCGCAGCGATCGTGAAGCAGCTCGTGGCAAACAATCGGGTCGTACTCAAGAAATCCAGCGTCTCATCGGTCGCGCCATGCGCAGTATCTTTAATTTAGAAATCTTGGGTGAACGTACCATCCATTTAGATTGCGATGTTTTGCAAGCCGATGGTGGTACCCGTACCGCTTCTATCACTGGCGCTTATGTAGCTGCGCGTGATGCCGTCAATCAATTACTCAAAAGTGGTGCACTCACTCAAGACCCCATCATCGATAGCGTAGCCGCAATTTCCGTTGGCATCTATCAAGGCGTTCCCGTCTTGGATTTAGATTACCCAGAGGATTCTTCTTGTGATACCGATATGAATGTGGTCATGACCGGTAAAGGCGGCATGATTGAGGTACAAGGTACTGCAGAGGGCGCAGCATTCTCTAGAAGTGAACTGACTGCCCTATTAGATTTAGCGGAGCAAGGCATTCAAGAGCTGACTCAATTACAGATTGATGCATTGAAATGAATAGAGAATAAACAAGCATGATCCAAAAGCTGGTTCTCGCGTCCAATAACGCTGGCAAGGTACGGGAGTTTCAGGCACTTCTTGCACCCTTAAATTTCCAAGTCATTCCCCAAGGCGAATTGGGTATCCCCTCTGCAGAGGAACCTCATCACACTTTTATAGAGAATGCGCTTGCTAAAGCACGTCACGCTAGCGCAGCTAGCGGTCTGCCGGCATTGGCTGATGACTCTGGCATTTGCGCACATGCATTAAATGGTCAACCTGGCGTTTTATCAGCGCGTTTCGCTGGAGAGCCAGCGAATGATGCTGCTAATAATCAAAAGTTAATTCAGGAATTAAAGGGGCAAATCAATCGCGGCGCACATTATGTTTGCGCTTTAGTATTTGTCATCAGCGCTGATGATCCAGAACCCATGATCTTACAAACGCGGTGGTATGGAACATTAATTGACGATCCAAAAGGTACTAATGGCTTTGGCTATGATCCGTATTTCTTTCTGCCAGAATTAGGCCTTACAGCCGCAGAGTTGGAACCCGAGAAGAAGAATGCCATTAGCCATCGTGGTCAAGCCTTGCGCGAGCTGATTATTCAATTGCAGACTCGATCTAGTCGTGCCTAAGTTGCAAGCCAATGCTGTTTCGCTAACAGCACTTCCTCCTTTATCCCTCTATATCCACTTCCCTTGGTGTGAAAAGAAGTGTCCTTATTGTGATTTCAACTCCCATCAGATTAAAGAAGCGACCGGTAATAAGTCTGGCTTTGATGAGCAGCGCTACATCAAAGCATTGATTGCTGATCTAGAAACTGAGCTTCCCAATATATGGGGTCGACAAGTACACAGTATTTTTATTGGTGGTGGTACACCCAGCCTCTTATCACCCGAAGGTATGGACGAATTACTCTCTGCCATTCGTGCTCGCATCAATTTAGATGCAGATGCTGAGATCACGATGGAGGCCAATCCTGGATCAATTGAGGCTAATAAGTTTGCCGCTTTTGCGAAGTGTGGCATCAACCGAGTATCTATAGGTATACAAAGTTTTCAAGATGAGCAACTCAAGGCTTTGGGGCGCATACACAATGGCGAAGAAGCTAAACGGGCTATTCAGATTGCTTTAGATAACTTCAAATCGGTCAACCTAGACCTGATGTATGGCTTACCCAATCAAAGTCTCGAGGCTGCAAAGGCTGACGTAGAGACTGCCCTATCCTTCAAGACACCTCATTTATCTTTTTACAATCTCACACTAGAGCCTAATACTTACTTCGCTAGCTTTCCGCCAAAGCTACCCAATGATGATGAAATTGATGCCATCTTTGAACAGAATCTCGATCTACTAACGAAGGCTGGCTACAAGCGCTACGAAGTTTCTGCTTATGCTAAGAAGGATCAAGAGTGCAAACACAATCTCAATTATTGGCGCTTTGGTGACTACATTGGCATTGGTGCTGGCGCCCATGGAAAAATTTCTTTCCTAGGCAAAATTACCCGTCAAGTAAGAGAGCGTCATCCAGATACCTATATGTCTGCCATGGAAGACAAAGGCAATGCCTTGATTGAATCCAAGGAGATTGAGACTAAAGATCTACCTTTTGAATTTATGCTCAACACCCTGCGCTTGACCGATGGTGTTGACACCAATACCTTTAGTGAGCGCACTGGTCTGCCTTTAAGCGTCATTAGCAAAGGCTTAGCCGAAGCAAGCAAAAAAGGCTTGTTGGATGAGAACCCCAGCAAGCTCAAAGCCACAGCATTAGGCTTGCGCTACTTAAATAATCTGCAAGAGGTATTTTTAGATTGAGCTGATTTGCTCATCTGACTTACATTCTAATTACTTGCCAACCCAAATTGGTGGCTCACCCTTTAAAAACGAAGCGACGCCGTTTTTGAAATCATCGCTGCCGTAAGTTTCACGAATCAGGTCTTGGCAGTCTGGAAGATGATTGGCAATAATCCTGGCCATCGCGAGCTTGCTGGCTTTTTGCGTAATCGGAGCGAGTTTAGATAGGCGCTCAGCTAAAATGTCTGCTTCATTGCCAAGCCGATCAGCATCATGCGTAGCCAGCAAGTAACCCTGAGCATGCAACTCCCTAGCCGAAACCATCTCAGCCAAGAGAAGCATGCGCCTAACAATATTCATACCCATATGAGCGGCTAACCAGGCGATATTGCCGGGATAAAGACAATTACCAAGAGTTCTAGCAATGGGAACACCAAACTTGGCATCTGGCGTGGAGATCCTAAAATCACAGCAAGTCGCAATTGCTAGGCCACCGCCGACTGCCATGCCATCAATTACAGCAATGGTTGGGATCGGAAGTAATGCTAAGGGGTTGAGATAGTCATGTATTGCCTCTTCATATCGAATACCATCTTCCCCATCTTTAAAGCTAGTGAATTGAGCGATGTCACTACCCGAGACAAAAGACTTACCGCCTGCACCCCGAAAGATAGCAACACGAATGCTTGGATTCATGGCAAGATCCCCACAGATTGTTTTGAGACTTTGGTACATCTCAACCGTCATCGCATTGCGCGCAGCGACATGATCAAAGGTAATGTACGCAATCTTGTCGCGCAACTCGATAGTGACTTGTGCGACCTTAGCATCCAGCTCTTTTTGTGTCATGCGTGAAACTTATTCAGCCTTGATGTTCAGGCTCTTGACCAAACGTTGGTACTTAGCAAGCTCAGCTGTTAAAAAGAGGCTAAATGCTGCCGGTGTTACTGGGCCTTCAGGTTGCAAGCCTTGCGAATCCAATGTTTTCTTAATTTGAGGATCAGCCATCGCCGCTTTAACAGCCTGGTCAATCTTATTCACAACTACTGGATCCATTCCTTTTGGCGCCATGATGGAATACCAGTTAGTCACATCAAAACCAGTGATGCCAACCTCGTTGAAAGTTGGAACATTGGGAAGAAACGATAAACGCTTGGGTGTTGAGATTGCCAAGGCTTTTAGGCTACCGTCTTTAATTTGCTGTAAGTTCGGCGGTAAAGTGTCAAAGTTCATCGTGATTTGACCGCCGAGTAAATCAATAATGGCTTGGCCACTGCCTTTGTATGGCACATGATTGATCTGAATACCTGCAATCTTTCCAAACAAAGCACCAGCTAAGTGCTGAGTACTGCCAATACCAGAGGAGCCGTAAGTCATTTGACCTGGGTTGGCTTTAGCTAATGAGATGAGCTGCGCTACTGAGTTCACCGGCAATGAAGACTTCACGACTAAAACGTTTGGTACATAACCGAGATAGGTAATTGGCGTGAAATCTGTCGCTGGGTTGTATGGCACATTAGTCAATACAAATGGTGCGATTGCATTGGAATTGGAATGCCCCACTAACAAGGTATAGCCATCCGGAGTAGATTTAGCGATCTGGTCTGCAGCAATCGTTCCCGCAGCACCTGATTTGTTTTCCACAATCACACTCTGACCAAGGATCTCACTCATTTTTGGGGCAATGGCACGAGCGACAATATCAGTGCCGCCACCAGGAGCAAAACCGACAATCAAGCGAATCGGTTTTGTTGGAAAGGATGCTTGTGCAAGAGCGAGCCATGAATAAGCTCCTAGCGCTAATGCCACTAAGCTACGAAGCGCCAAGGGTTTCAGGAACATAATGCCTCCAATATTGTTTTAATGTGTTTGATACTATTAGAACTTCATTCTAAACATATATAAACCATCGAGACAATGACGAAAACACCTACGAAAGCAGGCACTAAACCCCTCCCCCTATCTGGAGTGAGAGTGCTGGATGTGAGCCAAGTGATGGCTGGCCCCTACTGCTGCATGCTCTTGGCTGACTTGGGCGCTGATGTCATCAAGATTGAACCACCGGGCACTGGTGATCAAACTCGTGGTGCCATGGGATTTAAGATGAAAGGCTCAGATAGCATGGGCTTTCTGAACATGAATCGTAATAAACGCAGTCTTACCCTCAATCTCAAAACAGAAGCAGGGAAAAAAGTATTCTTTGAGCTTGTTAAAACTGCCGATATCTTAGTAGAAAACTATCGACCCGGCGTGATGAAAAAACTCGGGATTGACTACCCCGCGCTGCAAAAGATGAATCCCGGCTTGGTCTATGCCAGCATCTCTGGCTTTGGACAAACAGGACCCTGGGCAGATCGTCCTGGTTTTGATTTGATGGCGCAAGCCATGTCTGGCGTAATGAGTGTTACCGGCTACCCCGATGGTCCGCCGGTTAAGGCGGGCGTGCCAGTAGCTGATATCGGTTGCGCTCTGTTTGCGGTTTATGGAATTTTGTCTGCCTATATTGGCAAAACCAAATCGGGTGAGGGGCAATTTATTGACGCCTCCCTATTCGATTCTGCATTAGCGTTTTCCATTTGGGATACGGCGCAATACTGGGGAACGGGTGTTGAGCCCTATAAATTGGGCACAGCCAATCATATGAGTGCTCCTTACCAAGCCATGAAAGCCTCTGATGGCTACTTCGTGATGGGTGCCACTAATCAAAAACTCTGGAAGCTTCTTTGTGAAAAGATTGGACGCTCAGAACTCTTTGAGGATGAGCGCTTTAAAACCAATCCTCTACGCTTAGCCAATCGTCTTGAGTTGGCTGCTGAACTTGAAAAAACATTTATCAGTAAAACGAGTGATGAATGGGTGGGTGCTTTATTAGCTGCAGGCATTCCAGCGGGTCCGATCAATACTTATCCGCAGGCCTTTAATAGCGAGCATGGTCGCCATCGTAATATGCGCATGGAAATTGATCACCCAATTGAAGGCAAGGTTCCTAATATTGGTTTTGCAGTCAAGCTGATGGGTACGCCGCAACAAGTTCATAAGCATCCCCCTTTATTGGGTGAACATACTAGTGAATTATTAGCAGAGCTGGGTATTACTGGTGATGAACTCAAGGTGCTCGAAGCTGGCGGGGCATTTAAACCATAGATTGTGGTGTTTTATATTTACCCATCAGTGAAACATTTATATTTATTAGCCCTATATCTTTTGTGCATCACGCATCCCGTGAATGCTCAGACACCCCTTCAGGATGCGGGCACCAACTATTTAAAAAAGCGTGCAGATGCTTTGATGACGATCACTGGATACTCGCTGACACCAGATGTCACCACAGGAAATCTAAAAATCAATTCAAGCAGCAGTGGTAGATCTGACTTACAAATGACTTCACTAGGCGGAGGAGATCGTATTGGCGCCAATTTCCCACTCTATATAGAAGGAACAATAGCATTCAATCGCTATAACCCAACATTTACTGACGGGGTTGGCAATAGCTCTGTGAACATACCCATGTATTGGAATAGCATCACTGGAACAGGCGGTATCGGCTGGGACTTCCCTATTACAGATCAATTACGTTTTAGGCCCATAGCTAATGTCATGCTTGGACATTTAGAAAGTGATGCTTCTATTGCCACACGTTATATAAATAATAATCGTGACATCAATTTACAGTTTATTAATAGTGGTCGGATGAACTCCTATGGACTAGGAGGATCGGTAATGCTTGATTATGAGAACTACAAACCTGATCAAGAAATTGATATCGAATTGCGTTACACCAATATTGGCATCCAAACTTTTGATAGCTCCACCGCAGTTCAAGGATCCGCCGATTCACAAAGTCTATCGTTTTGGGCACGCAGCAGAATTCCCACGCCTTTTATGGCACTAGACAGACCGCTCAGAGCAGTTTTTGAAGTAGCCAATACTCAATTTTTAGGCGATTTACGTGGAACACTCGGATTTAGCTCGCTGTCGTCTCTCGGAACTGGTATTGAGCTGGATCGAAGTGCATCAGATCCCATATTCAGCAGGATACGTCTTGTATTCCGCTACCAGTTCGGCCTGAATGTGAGAGGCACTTCAATTGGCTTGGCAGCCAGTTTCTAAATCAAAAAAGGGCTACTGAGCCCCTTTTCATTTGATATTTTGGCGGAAGAGGTGAGATTCGAACTCACGGAGGACTTTCATCCTCGCCAGTTTTCAAGACTGGTGCATTCAACCGCTCTGCCACTCTTCCATTCGCTGGAATCAGATTTGATTCAAGCCCCATATTATAAAGACTTTTTGATTTGCTCTTCTAAATGCTTCGCAATAGCAAGGCTAGATGTGAGCCCTGGGGACTCAAAGCCATATAGGTTGTAGAGCCCATGCAGGCCATGGTCTTGCGGACTATTGAAGCAAAAGTCTCCTGCTGGAGTATTAGCAGGAACAATTTTGGCTCTTACCCCAGAGTAATCAGGTTGCAAGGAACCATCTTTAAGGTCTGGCCAATAGCGTCTCACAGCCTCATAGAAGCCCTCTCCTCGCTTTGGGTTAACGGTGTAATCAATTTGCTCTTCAGCATCAATATCCAACCATTCCACATCAGGCCCAAACTTGGCTTGGCCAGCCATATCTAAAGTCAGATGAACTCCTAAACCTCCAGGCTCAGGAATGGGATAAATCAAATGCGTGAATGGCGATTTACCAGATAAAGAAAAGTAGTTACCTTTTGCAAAATAGGCTTTAGGTATTTGCTCTTGCATGAGTCCTTCAATTTTGTGAGCTACTGCTGGCGCACTCATACCGGCGCAATTGATGAGTAACTTTGTCTGAATTCTCATACTATCAGCGCCATCGGCAGCACCAACAAGTAATTCATATCCACCTTCCGCATTTTTGCCAACAGGCTTAACGCTTATTAATGGTGATTGATAAGCGACCATGCCACCCGCATCTTCAAAGCCACCCAGCAGCGAGAGCATATAACCATGGCTATCGACAATACCCGTAGTTGCAGACAAAATCGCTGCCACACATCTGAGCTTGGGCTCTAGCGCTATTGCCTCGTTACCTGAAATCATTTTGATCTCTGGTACGCCATTATTTTGGGCTTTGTAGAGAATCGCTTGCAAGTCATCAATCTGTGTTTCATCAGCAGCGACAATGAGCTTGCCGTAGGGCTGAGTGGCTACTTGATGACTGCGGCAATAGTCATAGAGCAGGCGATTCCCCTCTACACAAAGTTTGGCTTTGAGTGAGTCTTTGGGATAGTAGATGCCAGCATGAATCACCTCGCTATTTCGGGCGCTGCTGATAGTGCCAAACGCACTTTCGCGCTCAAGCAAGATGGTCTCTCGACCTTGAAGTGCCATTTCACGGGCGACAGCGAGTCCGACAACACCAGCACCCACTACAACACAATCAACCTGCTCCATCCATCCCCGCCTATATTCGTTTTGTCTATTTACTTACTTGCTGATCTATTTATCTCTATTTATGACTATTTGATGACACACAATATACCGAAATCCTAACATTTTCAGTGTTTTAGGGGTTCTTGACCCCCTTATTGATAAAATCAAGATATGTCTTCAAAGCCAGATTCGAACAACGTGCACAGTGCTCAAAACCTCCACGGCAGCATACCGAATGGAGCGCACACTGCAGTCGATGTTGTTTTAGATACGGCCTATCAAGGGATTGATTCTGATAATTGGTCTGATCTATTTAAGCTAGCGCGTAAGTCTAAGCTTCCAGAATTTATCGCTGATATGTTCGCTGGCAAGCATATCAACCAAAGCGAAGATCGCCCCGCTCTGCATTCAGCACTGCGCAACTTTTCAAAATCGCCAGTTATCTTAGACGGACAAGATGTCATGCCTGCCGTGACGGATGTTTGGCGAAGGATTGAAGCGCTCTGCAATAAATGGGTTGGTGTTACCGATGTTATTCACATTGGTATTGGTGGTTCAGACTTTGGACCACGCTTGGCCATTGAAGCACTAGCCCATGTGCCCGACATTGAGAGTCGTGGCATGCGGATGCATTTTCTAGCCAATATTGATACCGCTGAATTAGCCCGAATTCTGGATCGCGCACAACCCAATAGCACTCGCGTGATTATTGTTTCAAAGTCCTTTACGACCCTAGAGACCACCATGAATGCCAAGGCAGTAGTCGCTTGGTTGAAAGATAACAACTGCACAAAAGGTCAGATTGCTAAAGCCTTATTTGCGGTAACTGCTAATGTACCTGCTGCCAAAGAGTTTGGTATAGCAGATGATCATATCTTTCCATTCTGGGATTGGGTTGGCGGCCGTTACTCTGTTTGGTCAGCAGTAGGCTTACCCATTGCCTTGCAATATGGCTTTAAGACCTTTGAGGAATTTTTGGCTGGTGCACATGCAATGGATTTGCATTTTAAGAATGCACCCCTAGAAAATAATCTACCCGTCATCATGGCGCTAGCTTTACTGTATCAACAAGAAAAGCATGGTATTAAAGCGTATGCCGCCATTCCCTATGCAGATGCTTTAGATTGGTTTCCGAAATGGTTGCAACAACTGGACATGGAAAGCAATGGCAAGAGTGTTGGTAAAGATGGCAAGCCAGTGAAAAATTCTTCACCAGTAGTATTTGGTAGTGCGGGTAGCAATGCGCAACACTCCTACTTCCAGCTATTCCACCAAGGCCCTGAAATCATTCCGATTGATTTTATTGCTGTACGCAAACCCATGAGCGCTCGACCTGAGTCCGAAGCGCATCATCGTATTTTGTTATCGAACTGCTTGGCTCAGGCTCAGGCTTTAGCGCACGGCAAGACTGATAACAATCCAAATAATGTTTATCCAGGTAAGCGCCCAAGCAACTTACTACTACTGCCTGAACTCAATGCTTTCTATTTAGGTGCATTACTAGCCTTGTACGAGAACCGTGCTGCTACTTTGGGTGCGCTCTGGAATATCAATAGCTTTGATCAACCTGGTGTTGAGTATGGGAAGGTGTTGGCAAAGCCAATTGAAAAAGCATTAGCGAGTGGCTCAGACCAAGTTGTTGCCAATGAGAGTGTGGATGCTATCACTGCCGAGCGCATTAATTTCCTGAATTCAAATTCTTAATTTTTTTATTTATTTTGCGCCCAGCGCTTCCTTTCATTTAAGGGTGTTTCATGCAACTCTCTCCATCTATCTTTAAGGCTTATGACATTCGCGGCATCATCAATGAAACCCTAGATCCATCGATTGCCAAACTCATTGGTCAAGCCTTTGGTACTGAGATGCGCGAGCTTGGCGAGACGGAAATTGTGATTGGTCGTGATGGTCGCTTATCTGGACCGAGCCTGATTGAAGCCTTAACTGAAGGTCTACTCCCCACTGGCATTAACGTGATTGATCTGGGTATGGTTGCTACCCCAATGGTCTACTTCGGTGCGAATCAAATCCTTGATGGTAAACAGCCCAAGTCCGGCATCATGATTACCGGCAGCCATAATCCACCAAACTACAACGGCTTCAAAATGGTTCTAGGTGGTGCTGCGATTTATGGGGATCAGATTCAGGCCTTGCGTAAACGTATTGAAGCCAAACAATTTGCTGCTGACGAATCTAATAAACTCGGCACTCGCAGTAGCTTTGATATTTTCCCGATGTATCTCAAGTACATCGTAGGTGATGTCAAAATTTCACGCCCGATGAAAATTGCCGTCGATTGCGGTAATGGCGTGGGCGGTGCGTTTGCTGGCAAACTCTTTAGGGCTCTCGGTTGCGAAGTACAAGAGCTGTTTTGTGAAGTCGATGGTCATTTTCCCAATCATCACCCTGACCCAGCACATCTTGAGAATCTTCAGGACCTGATTAAAAATTTGCAAAACACGGATAACGAATTAGGTCTTGCCTTTGATGGTGACGCTGATCGTTTAGGTGTTGTGACTAAAGATGGCCAAGTGATTTTTCCAGATCGTCAAATGATGCTTTTTGCTAAGGATGTTCTCTCTAGAAATCCTGGCGGTCAGATTATTTATGACGTGAAATGTACGCGTAACTTAGCCACCTGGGTTAAGCAGCATGGTGGCGAACCCTTGATGTGGAAAACCGGTCACTCTTTAGTGAAGGCCAAGCTTAAAGAAACTGGTGCACCCCTTGCTGGTGAAATGTCGGGTCACATCTTCTTTAAGGACCGTTGGTTTGGTTTTGATGATGGTCTCTATACAGCTGCTCGTCTTTTAGAAATCCTCTCTAAAGAAAAAGATCCTAGCAAGACGCTCAATGAACTGCCTAATGCTATTTGCACTCCAGAACTACAGCTCGCTTGTGCAGAGGGTGAGCCATTTACTTTGCTAGACAGCATTAAAGCCAATGCTAAGTTCCCCAGCTCTCAATCGATTAATACGATTGATGGTGTGCGCGTGGAATATGCCGACGGCTTTGGCTTAGCAAGACCCTCCAATACCACTCCAGTGGTCGTGATGCGCTTTGAAGCAGATAGTGAAGAAGCGATTAAGCGTATTCAGGCAGAGTTTAAAGCTGTTCTGTTGGCTGCCAAGCCAGATGCGAAGTTGCCGTTTTAGTGACGACGCAAAAATATCGGGACTGGATTAAGATTTCGTATGAATTCAACTGTTAGCGCCCCGATTGCCTTTGACTATCCTCAGCAAGATGCTGCTGGGGTTACCTGTACTGCCCAAGCATGGGCAAAGGTCCCGCCTTATTTAGCAGCCCCTGAAAAAGCAACTGTCATTGCCCGCATCAAGCAGCTCTTGATTGAAAAAGATGCTGCTCTGATTGCTCACTACTATGTTGATGGCGATATCCAAGACTTGGCTTTGGAGACTGGTGGCTTTGTAGCTGACTCTCTAGAAATGGCAAGGTTTGGCAAGAACCATCCTGCCAAGAATCTCATTGTTGCCGGCGTTCGTTTTATGGGTGAGTCAGCAAAGATTCTCAGCCCTGAAAAACGTATCTTTATGCCAGACTTAGATGCAACCTGCTCCTTAGATCTTGGTTGTGATGCCAATGACTTTGCCAAATTTCGTGCAGACCATCCTGATCGAGTTGTGGTGGTGTATGCCAATACGAGTGCTGCAGTAAAAGCACAAGCGGATTGGATGGTCACTAGCTCTTGCGCTTTAGCAATTGTGCATCAACTTAAAGTTGAAGGTAAAAAAATATTATGGGCACCGGATCGACATCTCGGTAGGTATATTCAAGAACAGACTGGTGCTGATATGTTGTTATGGAATGGTGCCTGTATCGTGCATGATGAATTTAAAGCGGCTGAATTAGAAATTCTCAAAGCTGCCCATCCCAATGCCATGATCTTGGTGCATCCCGAGTCACCCCAAGCTGTGGTTGATTTGGCTGATGTCGTTGGCTCAACTTCAGCCATGATCAAAGCAGTGGTTGAAGGTACTGCAAGCGAATACATTGTGGCCACGGATAAGGGTATCTTGCATCGCATGCGCCAGTTAGCCCCTAACAAGAAATTGATTGAGGCTCCCACTGCCGGTAATAGCGCCACCTGTAAGAGTTGCGCTCACTGTCCTTGGATGGCGATGAATGGTCTTCAAGGTATTTTAGATTGCCTGGAAAATACTTCTGGTGAAATCTTTGTTGAAGAACCTACTCGAACAAAAGCTTTGGTTTGTATTGAGCGCATGCTGGACTTTACTAAAAACCACCCTGATCTTTTAGCCAAAGCACAGCATGGCTTTGTCAAGAATATTGGCGCTGCTTAGCTTTTTTACTTTTAGTTTTATATATTAATAATTCTTTCATGCTTGATACCAACGAAACCTTAGAGCAAGCTCGCCAACGCAATATTCAGGATGCGCTCATGGAAGATATTGGCAAGGGTGATTGGACTGCCAAGTTAGTTCCCAATAAAACAGTGCAGGCACAACTAATTGTTCGCCAAGAAGCAGTGCTCTGCGGTGTAGATTGGTTTGAAGGTACGCTCAAGAAACTCGATCCCAATGCAAGGGTAACTTGGCATTACATCGAAGGGGACTTGATGAAGCCTGATACTAAGGTATGCGATATAGAAGCTGACTCTCAAGCCCTTCTGTCTGCTGAGCGTACTTGCATTAACTTCTTGCAAACCTTATCTTGGACTGCCAGTATTACTCGTCAACACGTTGATGCGATTGCCGGAGCCAGCCCTAATCCAAAAGGCTGTACTGTATTGGATACCCGTAAAACAATTCCTGGTTTACGTCAGGCGCAGAAGTATGCGGTTCGTATAGGCGGGGGCCAAAATCAACGACTCGCACTATGGCACGGCATCCTCATTAAAGAGAATCATATCGCTGCTGCAGGTAGTGTTACTGCAGCCTTAAAGAATGCCCAAGCACTCAATGCTGGAGTCGAGATTCAGATTGAAGTAGAAAACTTTGCGGAATTGGAAGAAGCTTTGGCTGCTGGTGCCAAGAGTATCTTGATTGATAACTTTAATACCGATCAAATGAAACAAGCTGTTGCCATTACTGCAGGTCGCGCACTGTTAGAGGCTTCGGGGGGCATTAACTTAGATCAGATGCGCGCGATTGCTGCTACTGGCGTTGATCGTATTTCACTAGGCAAGCTAACCAAGGATGTGAATGCCGTAGATTTCTCAATGAGAATTTTGTAGCACCTCTCTTCATCAGTCTTTGACTGACAAACTCTTCAAACCCTACTGATATGCAGTGGGGTTTTTCATTTCTAGACTAATGTCCTTGCATTAATTGGGCCCGCCGTCTCTTTCTCAATTTTTGTATTGACATTGATTATTTTTGTATATACATTAATTGGGTGGATACGTGATCGAGTTTGATGATGTGAAGCGTGAAATTACCCTTTTTGTAAGGGGGTTAGACATGGCGAGAGCAAACGAAGTCTTTGCTTTGTCCCATATGGACCAGCTAGACGATAGAAAGAATTATGGGGAAACAAGGATGATCACTTTTGGCTATTTAGATCACCTTCCAGTTGTGTTGGTTTGGACGTATAGAGGTAACACCAGAAGGATCATCAGCTTAAGGAGAGCAAATGAACGTGAAATTAAAAAATATATCGAAAGATTGGGTTGATCCGGATGACGCGCCCGAACTGGATGAGCAGTGGTTTCGAGATGCACATGTTTATGTTGGCGATACTTTAATTAAGCGAGGTGTTGGTCGCCCTCCAATTCAGAATGCAAAGGAAATGCTAAGTC
Source organism: Polynucleobacter sp. AP-Feld-500C-C5 (assembly GCF_018882265.1). Classification (NCBI taxonomy): domain Bacteria; kingdom Pseudomonadati; phylum Pseudomonadota; class Betaproteobacteria; order Burkholderiales; family Burkholderiaceae; genus Polynucleobacter; species Polynucleobacter sp. AP-Feld-500C-C5. The sequence continues at coordinate 119,737 of NZ_JACVOW010000022.1, forward strand.
TTAGATTGGATTCAGATATCTTAGAAAAATTACGTGCGAGCGGTAAAGGCTGGCAAACCCGCTTGAGTAAACATATTAAAGAGGCCGTTCTAAAGGGCACTCTATAAATCGCTTAGGTCTCAGAATTTTCTGAGCTACCCTCAGCTTGAGGGGTCAAAATCGTTGGATATGAGACCGCCCAAGTACCTGGGTAATCGCGGCTGTAATGCAATCCCCTGCTTTCTCTGCGCATGAGTGCTGATCTGACAATGAGCTCAGCACACTCCAGCAAGTTCCGCAACTCAATCAGATCTCGCGTCACTTTAAAGTTGGCGTAATATTCTTGCACTTCATATCTGAGAAGTTTAATTCGGTGGAGCGCGCGCTCTAATCGGCGATTGGTTCTCACAATGCCAACGTAGTTCCACATCAAAGAACGTAATTCATCCCAGTTATGAGAGATCACCACCTGCTCATCAGCATCTTCTACCTGACTCTCATCCCAAAGAGGAAGATGTGGCATTACTGGAGTCTTTAGATTCGAGATATCTTCTGCTGCAGCTTTACCAATCACCACGCACTCGAGAAGTGAATTACTCGCCAAACGATTGGCGCCATGCAAACCTGTGTAGGTTGCTTCACCAACTGCATATAGGCCTGGTAAATCAGTGCGGCCCTTAAGATCGGTTACGACGCCACCACAGGTGTAATGCGCTGCAGGTACAACCGGTATTGGCTTTTTGGTGATATCCAAGCCAAGACTTAAGCAACGCGCGTAAATCATTGGGAAATGCTCTTTAATAAATGCTTCGCCAAGATGAGTCGCATCTAAATGAACATAATCAAGACCATGCTTCTTCATTTCAAAGTCGATGGCACGCGCCACGATATCGCGGGGAGCTAATTCATTGCGCTCATCATGGGCTGGCATAAAACGAGTGCCATCGGGCAGTTTCAATAAGCCACCCTCACCACGCATTGCTTCAGTAATGAGGAAGGTACGATCACTGGGGTGATACAAACAGGTAGGATGAAATTGAATAAATTCCATATTGCCAACACGGCAACCTGCACGCCAAGCCATGGCAATACCATCGCCAGTGGCAGTATCAGGATTACTAGTGTAGCGATAGACTTTGCCAACACCACCGGTAGCTAAGACTACTGACTTGGCTTCAATTGTTTCAACACGATTCTTTTGAATATCTAAGGCATATACGCCATAACACCGATTTGGCTTGCTACGCTGTGTCTTAGCATCTAGTTGACGATTGGTAATGAGATCGAGTGCAATCCAATGTTCCAAAATTCGGATATTTTTATGGGCCCTTGCTTTATCCAGCAACACTTCATGAATCGCCTTACCAGTTGCATCAGCAGCATGCGCAATTCGACGATGACTATGGCCACCTTCACGAGTGAGATGCAAACCCATGGGACCAGACTTATCTTCGGTAAAGGGAACGCCTTGCTCCACCAACCATTTAATGGCTTCAGCACTCTCTTCAGCGATGTAGCGAGCAGTTGACTCCACTACCAGTCCAGCACCGGCATCTATAGTGTCGGCCACATGAGAGTCAATACTGTCATGTTCTTTATCCACCACGCCAACAATGCCACCTTGGGCCCAAGCAGTGGCAGCTTCACTCAAGCCCCGTTTGGCCATCAAGATGACTGGCTGGTTCTCAGCCATGTGTAGAGCAACGGTTAAACCGGCTAATCCTGCCCCAATAATGAGAACTGGTAACTCAGCTTGGTTTTGGGAGGGTGAGGGTGATGGTGATGAACTTGCCATAGAGGGATCATTCTAAAGGGCAAATCAAATTCGTGAGCTCTAGGTAAAAAGGCTCCATTTTTGGAGTCTTTTTACTGCAATAAATCTGAACGGATAGACGCTTAGATATTGACGGTTAACTCTGGTCCATTTGGTGCATTAGTGCCGTAGCCCATAATCTTGGCAACATCACCGCCCTTAGCGAGCTTGACTGCACAATATTTAAATTCTGGGATTTTGCCAAATGGATCTAATGCTGAATTGGTAATCAAATTTGCCGCAGCTTCATAGTAAGCAAATGGTATGAAGATCACACCCCTTGGCGTACCATCATCTCTACGTACATGGATACCAACTTCGCCACGACGTGATTGCACAGTAATGACATCACCAGCAGAAACGCCTAACTGGGTCATATCTTCCCCATGCATTGAGACAGTTGCCATGGGCTCGATTGCATCCAGTATGGTTGCACGGCGCGTCATACTACCGGTATGCCAATGCTCCAACTGACGACCAGTAATCAGTACAAATGGATATTCAGTATCGGGGCGCTCATTTGCAGGAATGATATCCGCAGGAACGAGTTTGACTTTGCCGTCAGGAGTATCAAAAGAGTCATCAAAAACAATTGGACGACCAGGATCTTCAAGTGATAAACAAGGGTAAGTGACACTCGATTCTTTTTCAAGGCGCTCCCAAGTAATGCCTTTAATTGCGCCATGCATTGCTTGACGCATTTCTTCATAGACTGCTGCAACTCCAGCATCAGGACCTGGGTAATTCCAATTGAGGTCCATACGCTTAGCAATCTCTTGAATGATCCACAGATCTGGCTTAGCTTCGCCAGGAGGATTGATTGCTTTTTTACCCATCTGCACCATACGGTCCGTATTGCTTGCAGTACCGACCTTCTCAGGCCAAGCACTTGCAGGTAAAACAACGTCAGCGAGCAATGCGGTTTCAGTCATAAAGATATCCTGCACTACCAAATGCTCTAGAGAGGCTAGTGCATGGCGAGCATGATTAAGATCGGGGTCGCTCATTGCTGGGTTTTCACCCTCGACATACATACCGCGAATTTTATCTGGATCACTATCAGGCGCAGTAATCTTATGCATGATCTCTACCACGGTATAGCCAGGCTTCTTATCAAGAGGCGTTCCCCAGAATTTTTCAAACCAAGCATGCGCTTCTGGATTATCAACTCGTTGATAGTTAGGGAACATCATCGGAATCAAACCAGCATCACTAGCACCCTGCACGTTATTTTGACCGCGCAGTGGATGCAGTCCTGAGCCAGGCTTGCCAATTTGGCCGGTGATGCTCACCAAGGCGATTAAGCAGCGTGCATTATCTGTGCCATGAACGTGCTGGCTAATACCCATACCCCACAAAATCATCGCTGATTTTGTAGTGGCAAACTCTCTAGCCACTTCACGCAGATTTTCGGGTGGAATACCGCAGATCGGCGCCATAGCTTCAGGGCTATAGCCCTTGATATTGTCTTTTAGCGCTTCATAATTATTGGCACGATTCGTAATGAAGTCTTTGTCTGCCAAACCTTCTTCAATAATCGTATAGATCATGGCATTGAGCATTGCCACATCGGTATCTGGCTTGAATTGCATGGTGCGCCAAGCATGTTTACTGATCTCGGTCATACGAGGATCGCACAGCACAATCTTGGCACCGCGTTTAGCAGCATTCTTAAACCAAGTTGCAGCAACAGGATGATTAGCTGTTGGGTTTGATCCAATCAAGAAAATCAAACTGGAGTGCTCAACATCATTGACTTGGTTACTAACAGCGCCCGAACCAACACCTTCTAATAGCGCTGCAACAGATGAGGCATGGCAAAGACGAGTGCAGTGATCAACGTTGTTGCTACCAAATCCAGTACGAACTAATTTCTGGAATAAATACGCCTCTTCATTACTACCTTTAGCAGAGCCGAAGCCAGCCAAGACCTTAAGGCCGTGTTTGTCTTTTAACTCTTTAAGCTTGCCGCCAGCAAAATCCAAAGCCTCTTCCCAAGTTGCTTCACGGAAGATATCTGACCAGTCTTGCTTACCTTCTAGAATAGATTCATCCTTAGGCACCCCTGGTTTACGAATGAGTGGTTTTGTTAAGCGCTGTGGATTATGGATGTAATCCATGCCGAAGCGGCCCTTGACGCATAAACGATTATGGTTGGCTGGGCCATCGCGACCCTCAACACTCACAATCTTTTCATCTTTGACGTTGTAAGCTATCTGGCAACCCACGCCACAAAACGGACATACAGAATCCACTTTGCGATCTACTATTTGTGAGCCAATTAAGCCTTTTGGCATCAATGCACCAGTAGGACATGCTTGTACACACTCGCCACAGGCAACGCAAGTGCTGTCACCCATTGGATCATTGAGATCAAACACAATCTCGCTGTGGGCCCCACGCATCGCGTAGCCAATGACATCATTGACCTGCTCTTCACGGCAAGCACGCACGCAACGATTACATTGAATACAGGCATCAAGATTAACTGCCATTGCTGGATGGGAAATATCGTGAGCAACTTTTTCACGCCGTAAGGCTTTCAGCTCTGGGCGCACTGTGACATCCATCCGCGCAGCCCAAGTACTAAGCTCACCATGTTGATGCTTTTGTTCTTCTGCTTTGCTATCACCAACCCACTTAAAACCTTCATCAGGCATATCGGAGAGCAACATCTCCAGTACCAGTTTTTGACTTTTTATAGCGCGCTCGCTATTGGCTTTAACTTCCATACCTGATGTTGCACTTCTGCAGCAACTTGGAGCTAAGGTACGCTCACCATTGATTTCCACAACGCAAGCTCGGCAGTTACCATCAGGACGGTAACCATCTTTGAAACAGAGATGGGGAATATCAATCCCATGACGTTTTGCAGCCTTGAGAATAGTTTCGCCTTCATAAGAAACAATCGTCTTGCCGTCGAGCTTGAACTCAACGGTTTGGAGTTCGATTTCTTTTGGATTGGTTGGTGCGTTCATAGGTGTCTCGTTCTTCCCTTTTTATACGATTTCTTGTGGGAAATATTTATGAATACAACGAATCGGATTTGGTGCGGCTTGACCTAAGCCACAAATCGACGCATCTACCATGACAGTAGCCAAATCTTCGAGGGTTTCTTGATCCCATGATTTCGCTTGCATCAATTTCGCAGCTTTACCGGTACCAACTCGGCATGGAGTGCACTGACCACAACTCTCGTGCTCAAAGAAGTACATCACATTCAAAGCCATATCACGTGCTTTATCTTTGTCACTAAACACCATCACTGCAGCAGAACCGATGAAACAGCCGTACGGTTGCAGGGTATCAAAGTCCAGCGGAATATCATTCATGGTCGCCGGCAAAATACCACCCGATGCGCCACCCGGTAAATAACCATAGAACTGATGACCATCTTGCATGCCACCACAGTACTCATCAATCAATTCTTGAATCGTGATACCAGCTGGTGCCAACTTCACACCTGGCATTTTCACGCGCCCACTTACACTAAAACTCCGCAAGCCTTTACGATCATGACGACCGAAAGAACTGAACCACTCCGGACCGCGTTGAACAATGTCACGCACCCAATACAGAGTTTCAAAGTTGTGCTCAAGAGTTGGTCTACCAAATAAACCCACTTGTGCGATGTATGGCGGACGCATCCGGGGTTCACCACGCTTACCTTCAATACTTTCAATCATGGCGGATTCTTCACCGCAGATATAGGCCCCTGCACCGCGACGCAATTCAATATTAGGAATCGGAAATGGTGGATTTGCTTTGAGCTTTGCTAATTCTTTTTCGAGCAATTCACGGCAGCCGTGATACTCATCACGCAAGTAAATGTAGCAAGCATCAATCCCAACGACATTTGCTGCAATGAATAAGCCCTCAAGGAAACGATGGGGATCACGCTCTAAATAGGTTCGGTCCTTAAAAGTGCCAGGCTCACCCTCGTCAATATTGACAGCCATGAGTTTAGGTGCCGTTTGATCTTTCACGATGCGCCACTTGCGACCTGCTGGAAAACCTGCGCCACCCAAGCCACGCAGACCAGAACTCTCCATCGCCTTGATTACACTCTCAGCTTCTCTCTTGCCTTCATGAATTTCTCTAGCTAATGTGTAACCACCTTGAGCACGGTAAGCCTCATAGCCAACATAGTCAGGTGAAACTGCTTGGTTCTCACCTTGCGGCGATATACCATGCTCTGCTAATGCCGCCGGATCAAAGCTGGCATCATCTTTTGCCATTGGCTGGGTAGTTAATTGGTTGCTGACCGCAGCCTTAACTTTTTCTGCTGTAGCAAATAGCACTGGATATTGATGCACTACCGCTACAGGCGCTTGCTCGCAACGACCCACACAAGGAGCTGCTATTACTTTGACCTTGGGATTTCCTAAAATCGCAGGAAGTTTAGCCAATAGGTTTTGTGCACCAGCTAATTCACAAGCAATTCCATCGCATACGCGCACAGTAATATCCGCCACAGGATCGTTGCCGCGCACTACCTCAAAGTGATGATAGAAGGTGGCGACTTCATAAACCTCAGCCATAGGCAAATTCATTTCTTTTGCCAGAGCAACCAAATGTCGATCATGTAATGCACGATACTCATCATTCAGCTTATGAAGATTTTCAATCAGCAAGTCGCGACGATGGGCTGCCTCACCAATCAGCTGTCGAACCTCTGCCAAAGATGTGTCATCTGCTTGACGACCTTTTAATTTACTTTTTCGGCGAATGGTCTCCCTCAAATCATCTGCAGTAGCCACTGCAACTGCTTTAACTTCTTGTGAAGGCTTTGGGTGATTCATATTCTCTAATCTTTATCGTTTTAATGCATCCATTTGCGCTACTCAAAACTAGCTAAAACGCAAAATAACGCTTGATTTTGGGTTATTTCAACCCCTAAGTCCTTGACGGCGCTCAAGGGATTGAAATCAGGGTAAACCCTGATATTAGAGAAGGGATGGAGATGGCTTATCGCCTGGGGGTAAAGAGTAGTCTAGCTTCCGCTCGTAAAGACGTGCCTTATAGCAGTCTTGATAGCCTTTACTACCGATTTGCCAACCAATGGAGGTGCAGTCATCCTGAGCGGCAGACTCAATCGAGCCACAGGCTGTAAGGTTTAAAGCAGCAAAAATAGTAAAAATGAGGAGAAGGCGCGATTTTGTCAAATTCATAATGCAAGTCTACTTGATTCTGAGGTCAATATAGACGTAGTAGATCAACTTTTGTCTGACAACTTTCAGGGAAAGCCGCTACTTGCACTTCGCCACCATTATCAGCAACAATCAATGGGTTCCAAATAAATAATATAACTTCAGTGGAGACCTCCTATGAAATCAACCTTGAAATTCCTAGCCGCACTCTTTCTTTGTGCTCAAACCATTCTTTTTAGCAGCGTTGCTCATGCACAAAATCAAGATGGTTTTGTAGACATGATTGATGGGGTGAGCCTCAACGGCTGGAATATTGTGGGTAACGCGAGTTGGGTCATTGGCAATGGAATTGTTGAAGGTAATAAGCCCAGCGGTTTTTTGGTAAGCACCAAAACTTATAAGAACTTTGTTATCAAAGCAGAATTTTGGGCTGAATCCAATACAAATAGTGGCATCTTTATTCGCTGCCAAGACCCCAATAAAGTCTCTGCAAATAACTCTTATGAAATCAATATCTGGGATACTCGTCCAGAACAAGCTTATGCTACCGGCGCAATTGTGGATGTCGCTAAAGTGGATCCGATTCATAAAGCTGGTGGACGTTGGAACACAATGGAGATCGTTGCCAATGGGTCGCATTTCAAAGTGACGATGAATGGGGTTGTTACTGTCGCCGATGCGCAAGACAGTCGCTTTGCTGAAGGTCCCATTGCCCTGCAATCTGCAGGCGGAACGATCAAGTTCAGGAAAGTTCAGATCAAGCCAATTTAAGATTTATACAAAAATCTCAATACGATCGCCGCAGGCTATGGGTTTTAATGCCCTATCCTGCTTTTTCATTTTTACAAGCCCGTAATTCGACATCGTTTTTAGTGTTCTAGATAAATTACCTTGCTTGCGACCAGTGAGGTCTGCTAACTCAGAGATCGACACGGGCTTAGATGATCTAATGACTTCCAACAGGGCCCGGTTTTCATCACTTAAAACCTGAGCTAAAGAGCGCATAGAGGTAAACCATATTTTAGGATCACTCGACTTAGCCTTCAAATCGCCTCTTGCAATTGCAAGTATGCGTTTTCGAATTTCTTCTTGTGATGCAATGCCAATTTTGATAACTTTCATTTCCCTTTAGCCACCTTTAATGCTCTATCAACATCAAGGAAGAAATCGCCTAGTAGCTGATATGCATCTTTAAATACATAGTGAACCCCTTGATCATGAGAACTACGATGCTTATGGTCATATGGTAATTTTCTTCCAGCATAACCAGATCTAGTCTTTAGGGCATGGGCATTGTCATAGCCCATAATCCTCAAGCCCTGAGGATCATGGAGTGTCAACGAATACCGGACACCATGTGGAATTGCAGTTGTAACCTCAACCTGCCAAGCCTCAATCTTCACCCAGTAACCATCCTCTTGATCTATCACCTGTTGATGCAGGTCTAGTAATGTGGAGATGCCGACATTCTTCATCTCCAAACTATATCAGCTAATGATATACCAAAAGTAACAACCCATCCTCAATATAGGGATCTTTTTATGCAGGTGGAAATCCAGCCTTCTGTGCCCACATGTTATTAAACACATGAATCACCGGTTTTTCATATACGCCTGCTTTAGTGAAAGGCTCATCTTTCAACCAAGCATCCACAGCTGCCCTACTTGGAAAATCCATTGCCAGCAAACTACCCACTACGGTATTGCCATCTTCAGAAGTGAGGGGTCCAGCAAAAGCCATGCGCTCCGCTTGTTGTGCCAAGTAAGCACGATGCTCTGGACGTATTTGTACTCGCAGCTCTGATGTACCAGGACGATCCATTAATAGAATTGCAAAAATCATATTGCCTCCAAATATTTTATTAAGCTTATTAACTTTATTTACCTTAGTCACTCGGATATTACGGTAAACCATCAAGCAAAAACCACCCGCAGGTGGTTTTCGTGATAAATGGCGGAAGGGGCGGGATTCGAACCCGCGGTAGGCTATTAACCTACGCACGCTTTCCAGGCGTGTGACTTAAACCGCTCATCCACCCTTCCGGAACCGTTGATTATACGATTGCCGAAAGGGATTCGCCTCAAACCCCCATGAAGACAGCTTAGAGAGACTCTTTGAGTTGATCCAAAATCGCTGGGTTTTCTAGCGTAGAGGTATCTTGAGTGACTTCCTCGCCCTTCGCGATTACACGCAATAGACGGCGCATGATCTTGCCCGAACGGGTCTTAGGTAAGTTATCACCAAAACGTACATCTTTTGGTTTAGCAATTGGACCAATCTCTTTACCAACCCAGTTACGCAATTCTGTTGCAAGCTTTTTAGCCTCATCACCTGTTGGGCGACCGCCTTTGAGAACCACGAATACACAAATCGCTTCACCAGTGAGCTCATCTGGACGACCAACCACTGCGGCTTCAGCAACTAATGGATTAGCCACCAAGCAAGATTCGATTTCCATAGTTCCCATGCGGTGACCAGAAACGTTCAAGACGTCATCAATACGGCCAGTAATGGTGAAGTAACCAGTATCTTTATTACGAATAGCACCGTCACCAGCGAGATATAAAGTGCCGCCCAACTCTTCAGGGAAGTAAGACTTCACAAAGCGATCTGGATCACCCCAAATGTTGCGGATCATGGAAGGCCATGGACGCTTCACAACCAAAATACCGCCTTGACCATTAGGCACGTCTACACCCGCTTCATCCACAATGGCTGCTTGAATGCCTGGCAATGGCAAGGTACATGAACCTGGAACCATTGGCGTTGCACCTGGCAATGGAGAAATCATATGACCACCAGTTTCGGTTTGCCAGAACGTATCTGCGATTGGACAACGTGAACCACCCACATTCTCGTAGTACCAGATCCACGCTTCTGGATTGATTGGTTCACCAACAGAACCCAAGAGGCGTAAGGAAGTTAAGTTGTAGCTCTTTGGATGAACGGCCTCATCATTGCTCGACGCTTTGATCAAAGACCGAATTGCAGTTGGTGCTGTGTAAAAAATAGTGGCATTGTGCTTTTGAATCATGTCCCAGAAGCGACCCGCATTAGGATAGGTTGGCACACCCTCAAACACAATCTCAGTGGCACCCACTGCGAGTGGGCCATAAGTAATATAGGAGTGTCCTGTTACCCAACCAATGTCAGCAGTACACCAGAACACATCGCTAGGTTTGATATCAAAGGTCCACTTCATTGTGAGGATCGCCCACAAGAGGTAGCCCCCTGTAGAGTGTTGCACACCCTTAGGTTTACCAGTAGAGCCTGATGTATACAGAATAAACAATGGGTGCTCAGCACTGACCCACTCCGGCTCACAAGTCGTCGCTTCCTGAGCCATGATGTCTTGCATCCAAACATCACGCCCTGCCGTCATGGCAATATCAGCACCAGTACGCTTGCTCACAATCACGTGCTTTACCTTAGGACATTCGCCAGTGGAAAGGGCTTCATCGCAAATTGCCTTTAAAGGTAATGCTTTGCCACCACGGAACTGGCCATCAGCAGTAATCACTGCAACTGCACCAACATCCATAATGCGATCGCGCAAGGCTTGCGCCGAGAATCCACCAAACACTACAGAGTGAATTGCACCGATACGAGCACATGCTTGCATGGCTACAATGCCCTCGATAGTCATTGCCATATAAATAATGACGCTGTCACCAGACTTCACGCCCATTTTGCGCAGTGCGTTTGCCATTTTGCACACGCGCTCAAGCAACTCTTTGTAAGTGACCTTAGTAACGCTACCGTCATCAGACTCAAAAATGATAGCAGTTTTATCGCCTAAGCCGGCTTCGACTTGACGATCTAAGCAGTTATAAGAAGCGTTTGTTGTGCCATCTTCAAACCATTTATAGAAAGGCGCTTTAGATTCATCTAAAACTTTGGTAAACGGCTTTTTCCAATAAATATTTTCTTTTGCAAGACGCCCCCAGAAACCGTCATAATCTTTTTCCGCTTCAGCACAAAGCTTGGTATAGGCATCCATACCTGGAATTGCCGCACCCTTTACAAAATCTGCAGGTGGGTGAAATACGCGGTTTTCTTGCTTTAATGGTTCCATGCTTCGCAGCCCTCTATCTAACAATCAATGGCCTTTACATCTCAAAATGCGCAAAATGTCGCAAAATGGCGGGTTTAGACCTTCAGAACCTTCAAAGATAAGTGAAAACACTCGGGATTTGCTCTATGGCAAACCCTTAAAATAGGTCAAACCTTACTATTAATGTGGAAATAAGCTAGAAAGCCATGACAAATATCAAACAAAACGATCTCATTCAAAGCGTTGCAGATGCATTCCAGTTCATTTCTTACTACCACCCCAAAGATTTCATTGATGCGATGGGCAAGGCTTACTCCCTTGAAAAAGGCGAAGCTGCCAAAGATGCGATTGCCCAAATTTTGACCAATAGTCGGATGTGCGCTGAAGGTCATCGCCCACTTTGCCAAGATACCGGTATTGCTGTGGTCTTCCTCAAAATTGGTATGAATGTACAGTGGTCAGATGCCACGATGAGCGTCACTGACATGGTGAACGAAGGTGTTCGTCGTGCCTACCTCAATCCAGAAAACACTTTGCGTGCTTCAGTGTTAGCTGACCCTGCAGGCAAACGCAAAAATACTGGCGATAACACCCCCGCAGTGATTCATTATGAAATCGTTCCGGGCGATGATGTTGAAGTGATATGCGCCGCTAAAGGAGGTGGCTCAGAAAACAAAGCCAAGATGGTCATGCTTAATCCTTCCGACTCTATCGTTGACTGGGTAGTGAAGACTGTTCCGACGATGGGCGCCGGTTGGTGCCCTCCCGGCATCCTCGGTATTGGTATTGGGGGTACTCCAGAAAAAGCGATGTTGATGGCCAAAGAAGCTCTGATGGGTCCAGTCGACATTCAAGAACTAATTGTGCGTGGAGCAAAAAATCGCGTAGAAGAATTGCGTCTCGAGATTTACGACAAGGTCAATAAATTAGGCATCGGTGCGCAAGGTTTAGGTGGCTTAGCTACTGTGCTTGATATTAAGATCTTGGACTACCCAACCCACGCAGCTTCCTTACCCGTCGCCATGATTCCTAACTGTGCGGCAACTCGTCACGTGCATTTCCATTTACACGGCGATGGCCCAGCAAAATTAGAGATCCCCTCACTGTCCGATTGGCCAGATGTTACCTGGACACCTGATGTACAAAAATCCAAACGCATCAATTTAGATACTTTGACCGCCGAGGAAGTAGCGAGCTGGAAACCGGGACAGACACTATTGTTAAACGGCAAAATCTTGACGGGACGCGATGCCGCTCATAAACGCATTCAGGATATGTTGGCTAAAGGCGAAGAATTGCCAGTCAGCTTTAAGAATCGGGTGATCTACTATGTTGGCCCAGTTGATCCAGTTGGCAATGAAGTGGTTGGTCCAGCAGGTCCCACCACTTCCACCCGCATGGATAAGTTCACTGAGATGATGTTATCTAAAACAGGTTTGATTTCCATGATTGGAAAAGCTGAGCGTGGTCCTGCAGCAATTGAAGCGATCAAGAAACATAAATCTGCTTATCTCATGGCTGTAGGAGGTGCTGCTTACTTAGTATCTAAGGCAATACAAACTTCTAAAGTAGTTGGCTTTGCTGATCTCGGCATGGAAGCAATTTATGAGTTTGATGTCAAAGATATGCCAGTGACCGTTGCCGTGAACTCCGAAGGTATCTCAATGCATGAGACTGGCCCGAAAGAATGGCAAGCGAAGATTGGCAATATTCCAGTCACGATTGCGTAATACATGTTGGCTTTTGAATTGGCACCGAATTGTCGCTTATAGGCGTTTTTGATTCTGGCGTGGGTGGCTTATCCATTTTGGATGAAGCCCTACGTCAGCTTCCGCAACATGACTATATTTATTTAGCAGATTCTGCAAACGCACCATATGGTGAAAAATCTAGTGAATGGATTTCTGCGCGTAGCTTAAGTCTTTGCAAATATTTAGCCGATGCCGGATGTGATGCCATTGTGGTTGCTTGTAATACTGCTACTGCTGAAGCCATCAAACATATTCGAGCTGAAGTGCTAGTGCCCGTCATCGGTGTTGAACCAGGCATCAAGCCTGCTGCTATGCAATCTGGAAATGGCATTGTGGGTGTCTTGGCAACTGAAGCCACTCTCAAGAGCGATAAATTCAATGCATTATTAGCCACCCTCCCCAATCATTGTCGTTTCATCAAACAAGCTGGCGCTGGACTAGTGCCATTGATTGAAGCTGGCAAAGCGGATAGTGAAGAAACCTTGGAGCTGCTTGCAAAGCATCTGGAGCCCATTCAAGATGCAGGTTCAGATACTTTGGTTTTAGGTTGCACTCATTACCCATTCTTGAGAAACGCGATTCGTAAATTATTAGGTGACACGATCACCCTAATCGATACGAGCGAAGCCGTCGTTCGACAATTAAAGCGTCAATTAGAGCAACTAGACTCCGCTAGTAAATTAACAAAAGGTACATCCTTAAGAGATCATGGGGCAGTGCACTTTGTGAGCAGCAAAGATGCTGTTACCTTACTCAAGATGGCGCAAGATTTAATGCAGAGTGATCTCGATTCTCACGATGTCAGCTCAAGTTTATTGGGTAGCATTCAATGAGCACTTTATTGGAGAAGATCGATGCACGTCTTCCGTTTACGAAAACGGAACGCATCATTATTGGCATCGTGCTGCTATTGCATGCCCTGCCGGCTTTAGAGTTTTTACATTTTTCATCACGTCCGCCCAAAATGGATGATGCACGGGTCATGGCTAATTTAGTCAGCCCTGATACCGCTGCCAATAAAAGTCAGCAAGCTCCTGCTACTCCGCCACCCAAACCCAAGGAAGAGCCTAAGAAAAAAACTGTGGAGGATAAATCATCACAAAAACCAACGCCTCCACAGACTCAGAACACTAGCCAACAAACTCAGCAGCAAACCAAGAGTGAAACCCAGATGCAAAATGCGGCTGTTGCCCCTTCTACGACAGGGGGTGCTAGCGGCACACCCATACAGACGGACATTGGTAAACTGGTCGTTGTATATCAACCTGATGCTGATGCTTATTACCCTTCGTTCTCCAAACGATCTGGTGAACAAGGTACCGTAGTTGTCCGATTAATTATTTCTGAGGCGGGAGAAGTAGAAGATGTTGCCATATTGCAATCAAGCGCTTTTCCCAGACTGGACCGTGCGGCAACCGATATTGGCAGACGTTACCGGTTTAAACCTTTTTTAGTCAATGGCTCACCCCAAAGAATTTCCACTAATCTTTTAATTAAATTTAATCTCAAGAATTAAGGACTATGAATACACCATTTGGAATTGCAAATCTATGGCTTGAGGGCGATGCCATCACTCGCTTTGTGGCGATTGTGTTGCTCACTTGCTCAATCGTGACTTGGGTGATCTTGCTCACCCGCTTTTGGGAACTGCGCAACCTGCGCAAATTGAGACCTGAGCTTGATCAGTTCTGGCATGCAAGCTCCTATGAACAAGGACTGCAATCCTTTAGCAATCCGAGCATGAACCCTTACTATCAGATTGCTAAATCAGCTACTGATGCTTCCATTCACCATCAGAGTCAATCGAGTGATCGCCGTGAGCTTTTGCAAACTTTGAATTATTCAGAGTGGATGGCTAGAAGCATTAAGAATGGCATTGATAATATAGCTGCCAGTCTTCAGAAAGGTCTCACTTTTTTAGGATCAACTGGAGCAGTTGCCCCTTTTATTGGTTTATTCGGTACCGTCTGGGGCATCTATCATGCACTGATCTCCATTAGCAGCTCAGGGAGCGCGCAAATCGATCAAGTAGCAGGACCAATCGGGGAAGCCTTGATCATGACTGCCTTAGGCCTTGCAGTGGCTATCCCTGCGGTACTCGGATTTAACGCGATTAATCGCGCTAATAAATTACTGGTTGCAGAGCTCAATCGCTTTGGTAATGACTTGCTTGCCTATTTTGTGACTGGTGCACGTGTGAAGTCTGGAGAATAAGTATGTCTTTCCATATGTCAGACGATCAGAACGAAGACGCCATCATGGCGGAAATCAACATGACGCCGATGGTAGACGTTATGTTGGTGTTACTGATTATTTTTATCATCACCCTGCCCGTGATTCAGCAAGCAGTCAAGGTTGAACTACCCAAAGCCAATAGTGTTCGTAATGAAATCAAACCCGAGTCTGTTCAACTCAGCATTGATGCAAAGGGTCAAATCTTCTGGAATAGCACACCGATTGATTTAAAGACATTTGATGGCTATGCCGAGAAGGCAGCACAGAAAAACCCCCAACCAGAGATTAATTTACGGGCTGATAAATCCGTGAAATATGAATATGTTGCTCAAGTCCTGGCGGCTTCTCGTCGCGCCGGCCTGACTAAGCTAGGATTTGTGACTGAGCCTGATTAAACTTTGTTGCGATTCTATTTTGACTTATAGGGCATCTTAGAAGGCAAGCATGTTTCTTCGGTAATGTAAGTGCCATCGCCCATCGTCTCACCCAAGATCCCACCCTGAATTTTCTCCACCTTTTTTAACTTGCCAGTGACTGGGTCAAGCGTCATGTGTGTAGAGACCGTTCCAGCAGAGTAAGCTACGCCCATCAGATTTTCTGGCTCGAAATTGGCTTCGATCAATATAAAAATATTAGGGCGAGCTAGAGTCACACTCTTTACCACTTGCTTGCCATACGCGTCCGACTGATCTAGGTCACGATCATCTAGAAATACTCTTGCTTTTTGAGCACCGGATGCAAGAGTGATCTTCATCTCATACTCTTCTGTATATCCTTTTTCTGAACGTTTGCAATGAAATTCCAGAACATCAACACCCCATGCAGTGAAAGATGAAAAAGTCAGGCAAAAGCACAGTAGGAGTTTGAGTAAATTCATGTTGATGCTATCTATGGGTACAAAGCCAACATCTTGATCAAATTTAGGCGTGCGAAGCAAAATAGTGATTGCCCTTTGAAATAAGAACTGAAGACGATTGGTGCCCGAGGCCGGAATCGAACCGGCACGACTTTTTTGAGTCGGCAGATTTTAAATCTGCTGTGTCTACCGATTTCACCACTCGGGCTCGCACTAGCAGTCACTGCCGCGCTATATAAATCAAGACAAACGAAATTTTAGCATGTACACCCTAAATACCCTTGGGAAGCCCATATCGCTGAAGACTAAGGGCAGCCCACCCCAAAAATACTAAAATATCTAAATGAAGCCCATTGGTAATTCAACCGGACCACGTCGATTCTTACGCCCTATTCTGTGGACGCTTGGAACCGTCCTACTGATCGTTTTAGCCATCACACTCAGTTACCTTTATCTCGCACAATCGAATCCATCGGGTAAACGTGTCATTAAGAGTCTTGGGGACGGCGTGGTGATCACCTTTGATGAGGCGGATATTCCTCATATCAAAGCCAATAGTCAATCCGATGCGCTATTTGCTCTAGGATATTTGCATGCTACCGAGCGGTCGTGGCAAATGGAAATGAATCGTCGCATCGCCAGTGGTCGCCTCTCTGAAATCTTAGGTAGCGAAACTGTCAGCATTGATCGATTCATTCGCACACTTGGAGTCAAGCACGCTGCTGAACAGCAATTCGATAAATACCCAGTGACCGCAAAGCGCTTACTGCAAGCCTATGCTGATGGTGTCAATGCTGGCAATACACAACTTGGCTGGGTACTGCCAGTGGAATACTACTTAACTGGTTCCAAGCCAGGTCACTGGTCTCCAACCGATAGTGTCGCCTGGATGCTGATGATGGCCTACGATCTTGGAGGCAACTGGCATAAAGAATTACAAAGGCTCGAGCTATCTCAATTTTTGACGACTAAACAGATTTGGGAGGTCATGCCACCATTTGAAGTTGGTGAGCCTGTGACCAATATGGATTTTGCCAAGATCTATCAGGACCTCAAGGTCTTTAACCCCAAGGCTGGACCCATCAATAGTAGATCTAAAAATCTTCCAGCAACAGAGTTAAGTCATGTTGACCTAATGGGAGGGAAAGATGGTGTTGGCTCAAACAACTGGGCTCTCAGCGGCAAACTCACTGCCAGTGGCAAACCATTATTAGCAAATGACCCCCATTTAGGCTTATCAGCACCTGCCATTTGGTACTTTGCCCATCTAGACGCCCCCGGCTTGAATGTCCTGGGCGCAACCCTGCCTGGAATTCCGGCGGTAGTTTTAGGGAGGACCGATAAATTTGCTTGGAGTTTTACAAACACTAATCCCGACGTACAAGATTTGTATATTGAGCAGATCGATGAAAAAAATCCTGGCATGTATCGCGGACCTGATGGCTTGCTACCATTTAAAGTTCGTCAAGAGATTATTGATATCAAAGGTGCGCCACCCCTCCATTTCATTGTGAAAGAGACCCGTCATGGTCCAGTGATTTCTGATTCATATGCACGGGCTAAACGCGCCATTGATACCAGTCGCTATGCTCTGGCATTACGTTGGACCGCTCTCGACATTGAAAATCAATCGGTCGCTGGTTTATTGGAAATAAATCGCGCTAAAGATATAGATGCTTTTAAGCAAGCACTACGTAAAAATTATGCGCCCATGCAAAACGTAGTGATGGCGGATAGCGATGGCAATATTGCCTACCAAGCGGCTGGCATTGCTCCAAAGCGCCTATTACATCAAGGTCTATATGGCGTTGCTCCAGCCCCGGGATGGGAAAAACAGTATGACTGGAATGGCTACGTACCTTTTGAACAGTTACCCGCCAGCAATAATCCAGAACAAGGTTGGATAGCGACAGCCAATCAACGGATCATTGCCGCCAATGATCCAAACCCCTTAACAGCTGATTGGGATTTATCGGCACGTTATGACCGCATTGTAGATTTAATTAAAGCACGCAATTCGCATGATGCCGATTACATGAAAACAATGCAGGCAGATACTGTTTCTTTGGGTGCCACACCACTCTTAGAGCTATTTAAATCTAGCACGCCAACTCATCCATTGGCAGCACAAGCGTTGGAGATCTCAAAAGACTTTCATGGTGACATGCGAGTAGATAGTGCTGCCGCACTCATATTCAATGCCTGGGCTGATCAATTAACACGCAATCTCTTTTCTCGATTGAGCTATTTATTCTCTGAAAATTATGGTGAGCGCAATTATCGAGGTGCCTTAATTGCCCAAGTTCAGAACCCCAATAGCCCATGGTGTGACAATCCAAAAACAGATGCGATCGAAACCTGCCTTGAGTCTTCCAATGACGCCTTTAACAAAGCGCTTGACTATCTCAGCAATCAATATGGCAATGATCCTAAAAAATGGTCATGGGGCAAAGCGCATATTGCTATCTCAGAGCATCGCCCCTTGAGCAAAATTCCCGCTCTTGGTAAGTTATTTAATATAGAAACGCCATTTCCAGGGGACAGTAATTCAATTAACGTCGGCAGATTAGAATTATTACGCTCAAACAATCCCTATCAAACCTTGCAAGCTCCAAGCCTACGAGCCATTTACGACTTTTCTGATCTTGAAAAATCGCTATTTATCTATCAGGCAGGCCAATCTGGATGGGTCCAGAGCAAGCTGTATCGCAATATGAACCCGCTGTGGGCTAAGAATGAATACCTCCCTTTGCAAATGAAACCTGAAACCAGTAAACGCACGCTGGAGCTCAACAATAAGTAATTGCATAAGTCATGAGGCGTATAAAATATTCCAAAGCACCTGAAAGCTCTTTTTGAAAGACATCCAATGAAAAAAATTCTACTTGCTAGCATCTCCGCTTCAACCCTCCTATGTGCTCATAGCAATGCCAATGCTGCATGGAAAGAATTGGGTGCAAATGAATTAATGGTGGTGTATGTAGATCTGGAAACTGTTCAGACTCAGGGTGAAAAAACACAAATCCTGTCGATGTTAGATTTCAAGAAGCCTGGCGTTAATCCAAACAATAAGCAACCCGTCAGTTCCATCATTGGTCTGAATGAATATGACTGTCCTACGGTGAGTTATCGCCCAATCGCTTTTAAAGAATTTTCTGGTAGCAAAGGGACGGGTAAAGTGGTATCCGATAACAATACGCCCGATAGCAAGTTTGAGCCCGTATTAAGTGAAACTTGGACGGCAGGCGTATTTAATTCTGTGTGTAAGGCAAAGTAACCCTTTCTTGAATGTCATCACAGCCCTGGATTTGGATTTGTTTATCTCTTAATCTTGCTTTACTGCAAGGATGTGCGGCTCCCTTAGCTGCTCTCGGTAGTACCGGAACTGCCGCAGCTAGTTCAGCAGGTGGTGCAGTAACAAGTGCTGCAGTAGCAAACCCAGTAACGGCAACCAGTATTGCCTCAACCGCTACTACCGGTAAATCCCCTTTAGAACATGCTGCCTCTGCAGCCACTAAAAAAGAATGTAACTTTATGAATATAGTAGGACCTAAGCCCATCTGTGAAGAGGTAGTTCTGCCCAAGATTATTGATAACAGTAGTCCGCTACTGGGTCCCCAAGAAAAGATTAAAGAGACTGCCAAACAGTAATCGCATTATCTGAATACCGGCCATCACAGACTAAAATAGTGGTTTACCAGCAATATGAATGATTTAAGTAATGACTATAGAAAACTATTACCTCACCCTTACCTGCCCTAATAAACCTGGCATCGTAGCCGCAGTTTCAACTTATATCTTTCAGGCAGGTGGTGATATTGAGGAAGCCCAGCAATTTGACGATAAGGCTTCCAAACGATTTTTTATGCGCGTGAGCTTTAGCTGCCCAACTGATGGTAATACCTTGTGCTCTGGTTTTGTGGAGATTGCAAAACGTTTTGAGCTCACCTGGAATCTGCGCGCGGTGAAAGACTTGAAGCGGGTATTGATCATGGCCTCTAAATTGGATCACTGCCTAGTTGATCTGCTGTATCGCTGGCGCATTGGTGAATTACCAATGATCATCTGCGGCATTGTCTCTAATCATCCTCAAGAGGTTTATGCCAGCATTGATTTTGCAGACATTCCTTTTCATCACTTGCCAGTAACGCCAGAAACTAAGCCAGCGCAAGAAACCAAGCTTTTAGAAATCATGGCTGACTCTAAAGTAGATATGGTCATTTTGGCGCGCTATATGCAAATCTTGTCGGATGACTTGTCTACCAAATTATCAGGACGTTGCATTAACGTACACCACTCATTCCTGCCTAGCTTTAAGGGAGCTAAGCCCTATCATCAAGCCCATGCCCGCGGTATTAAGTTGATTGGGGCGACCTCGCATTTTGTTACGAGCGATTTAGATGAGGGTCCAATTATTGAACAAGACGTGACTCGCGTTACTCATGGCGATACGCCAGATGATTTAGTACGCAAAGGACGTGATTTAGAGCGCACAGTTCTCTCACGCGCTCTGCGCTATTACTTGCACGATCGGGTTTTAATTAACGGCACTACTTCTGTCGTTTTCTCTGACTAATTAAGGTCTGACCCCTGGGGACTCCATAGGGAGCCCGCGCGCGCGCCACATCAGGAATAATTCGAGTTGAGCCATTTCTGGCGAGCCATATTCGTATTGCTGCGCCCTCACACCGCTCATGCAGTTTCGTAAGCGACGCTGAAGTGAACCCAAGGTTTGCCACTCCAGGCGATAGATGGGATAAGCGTTCGGATGACCTTGGGGAATAAAACTACCGCCCAATTTCAAGCCAGCTCTCTCTTCATGACATTGGGCGCAGGACAAATTTAACTGACCCATTCTCTCGTAAAAAGATTGACGCCCTTTTTGCATGGCTGCTTTATTTTCAGGTGTTTCTCTAACAGCAATCGGCATTCCTTTGGATTGATTTGCAATCAAGGCTGTTAACGATAGAAGCTCCTTACTGTCATAGGGAAGTACTGGAGCACCCTGCGCACCAACTCTACATTGATTGATTTGACCCTCGAGCGTCTGCAATCGTCCTTTGATCATTTTCGGGAATGCTGTTGCAACGCCACGCATTGATTTCTGGACATTCCCATGACAACTAGCACAAGATTTGTTGTTTTGAGCAGAAGGTTTATTCCATAGAGCTTCGCCATCACCCACCCAAAACATCGCTGGATTTAAACTAGGATCATCCTGCATAGCCTTATTTTCAGCAGACATGAGCTCATAGCTTGACTGTAGTTTTTGCTTTCCAGCATCCGTTGCTGCAAAAACAATCGGTGCACTAAAGATTAAACAGCCAGTGAATAGAAGCTGCCACTGCTTCATGTAACAGTGAGATTCGCTTGATTTACCGCCTCATATCCATCATCACCAGTCCACTTAAATTCTAGAGTACCTGTTTCCGTAGCAAGCGTAGTGAAAATAATTAATGGGTTAGCGCCGATGCCAGAATAAAAATCTGCTTTGAAGACTTCGACATTGTTATAGGTGCAGGTAAAGACACGAATGATGTCACGTGGAATTAATTTACCACCTTCTGTATAACGAAAGCCTGATTCCATGTCGTGCTGGGCAATCGCCCGGATCTCAATGATTGAGCCTTTCTTAGCGCTCGATGGCATAGAGATGGATGTACGGGAAGTTTTACTCATAATCTTTCCTCATACCATTTCAGTACATGCAGAGAGAGTAACTAAGGTCTCAGCCTGCCCTTGATAAAAACTTCCATTACTCATCTGCGCAATCGCTCTGACAATTTGACTATCTGCTAGACGCACACGAGTCGTAATATTGGCAGAACCTGAACGGGGTGTTAAGTAGACAGTGAAGATATTGGGCAATGGATTACCTTCAGCGATGACATGAATTGCCTTTACGTAATCATTGGGCGTCATGGGGCTCTCAACACTCACCTTGAGTACCACCAAGTTACCGTTCTCAACGAGCGGGGGAATAACCAAGTTCACTTTTCCATTGATTACTGGCTTGCCACCCGTAATCTCTGTAATCGCCTTCGTTGCATCTTCAGGTTTAGCAAATACAGTGAAGGGACTAAACCAAGCGCCGAGAGTTAAAAAAGCAAGCTTTTGGATTTTCTTAAGCCAAGCACGCCGACTCTTTTGAACGATGAAATCTTTACGCATCATTGGACAGTGGTATTTAAGGTCAGTAAAAAGGCCACAACATCCTCAATCTCTTGTCCATTGAGGATAGTCTGACCTGCAAATTTCGGAGCTACTCGATTTAAATGATCGGTACGGTAATACGCTGGCATGATGGTCTTGGAATTAAAGTAACTTGCATCCACAATTCTGGCTCTCAGTTGAGGTGCTGTATATCGAGCAACGCTGCTACCGAGTTCAGGGGCTAAATTACCCTGAAAGCGCTCCTCTGGAAAGGGCCCACTATGACATAAGAGGCACAAACCCGATTGACGACTCGCCACAATAGCGCGTCCCCGCATCGAATCCCCTGGTGTTGAAGTGAGTGGCTCAGCAATGACGCCATTCACAATCGTTTGCGCTACTACCCAATGGGAATTGAGGGCGACTAGCAACAGTATTGCTAGTGCGCACCTCTTTCTCATAAACGTCGAGTCACTGAACTCAAATTAGACCAACTTAATACCGCTGTTTTTCAATGGCACAGTGCGCAAACGTTTGCCGGTAGCGCGGTAGAACGCATTGAGTACTGCTGGTGCTGCAACGGCAATCGTAGGCTCGCCCACTCCACCCCAGTCCTTACCACCACCTTGAATAACAATGGTTTCAACAGGGGGCATTTGCGCAAGACGGATAGAACCAAAGGTATCAAAATTCTTCTGCACTACTGCACCTTTTTCAATCGTGATCTCTTCTTCGAACAAGGCAGAAAGGCCATATACAAATGAACCGGAAACCTGACGACTTACCTGAGCAGGATTGACAATATAGCCTGGATCAGTAGCAGCAACAATGCGATGAATCTTCACCTCGTTACCATTTTTTACAGAGAGTTCACACGCAGCAGCAACATAACTACCGAAGGAGCGCATCTGCGCAACCCCACGATATACGCCTGGTGCAGCAGGTTTAGTCCAGCCAATGCCATCTGCAACCGCATTCAGTACAGCCACCGCGCGCGGGAACTCTTTCATATGCTTACGGCGGAACTCTACAGCATCCATGCCAGTAGCTTCAGCTAACTCATCCATAAATGTTTCAATAAAGACAGCATTTTGGTTAACGTTCACACCACGCCAAAATCCTGGAGGCACATGCGTATTCCGCATAGCGTGATCAATATTGAGATTAGGGAAGCTATACGTAATGCCATGCTCACCAGTGGGCTCAACACCTTGGAATGCCAAAGGATCTTTACCTTTATTTGCAGCCACCACCGCAGGACGTACTGCAGCCAAAATCGACTGACCAGATAAACGCATATTCAAGCCGGTGACATTTTTCTTGTCATCAATGGCTGCGGACATCTTGCACATCATCACAGGATGGTAACGACCTTGCGTCATATCCTCGTCGCGAGTCCAGATCAACTTAATAGGTGTGCCAGGCATTTGCTTGGCAATATTGACGGCCTGAGTGGTGTAATCCTGGAATGCACCGCGACGACCAAAGCCACCACCTAAGTTCACCTTGTACACATTGCATTTCTCACTAGGTAAACCAGAGGCTGCAATAACTGCTGCTAATGATGCCTCACCGTCTTGAGTGGGTACCCATGCTTCGCAAGAGTCTGCAGTCCACTTAGCAGTAGCCGTTTGTGGCTCTAGAGTGGCATGATTCAAGAACGGATAGAAATAAGTGGCTTCGATTTTTTTAGATGCGCTAGAAAAAGCTGCGTTGACATCACCATTGCTGTTGTGAACAAAGGCGTCATCCGCATTCAGACCGTCTTCAAGCATCTTCTTAATAGAGGCACTTGAAACATTACCATTAGCGCCGTTATCCCAAACGATATTCACTTGATCTAAGGCAGTCTTAGCCTGCCAGAAAGTTTCTGCTACAACCGCAACAGCAGAGTCACCAACCTGAACCACTTTTTTAACACCCTTCATACTCTGTGCTTTAGCGGCGTCGTAGCTTTTGACCTTACCACCAAACACAGGTGATTCTTTAATGTTGGCAACCAACATGCCAGGCATCTTCAAGTCGATGGCATAAACCTGACGGCCAGTCACCTTATCGGCTGTTCCATCAATACGATTAACTGATTTGCCAATGAGCTTCCACTCTTTAGGATCCTTCAATGGAACTTCAGTAGGTACAGGTAATTGCGATGCCGCAACAGAAACTTTACCGAAAGTGATCTTACGGCCAGAAGGAGTATGCGTAATCACGCTATTGGCTGCTACGCACTCTGTTACTGGCACGTTCCACTGATTGGCCGCCGCCTGAATCAGCATCATGCGTGCCGCTGCACCGCCTTTACGAACGTACTGTTCAGAGGTGCGAATACCGCGGCTACCACCGGTGGAGTAACTACCCCATACTTTGTTTCGTTTTAGATTTTCAGCTGGAGATGGGTAGTCATATGACACTTTTTTCCAATCGCACTCGAGTTCTTCAGCGACCATTTGTGCCAAACCAGTAATCGTGCCCTGACCCATTTCTGAGCGAACAATACGGACGATCACATCATCGTTCGGCTTCACCACAACCCAAACACCAATCTCAGGGTTGGCCAGCGGTGCCATAGCGGTAGTACCTGTTCCTACAGCAGCATTAGCCGAAGACATCAATGCCAGATCAAAACCAATTGCAAGACCTGTTGCAATTGCACTAGAGCCAACCACAAAGTGGCGGCGGGAGGTATTAATAGTAGTAGTCATGATGCCTCCTTAAGCCTTGCTAGCAGCATGAATCGCTGCACGCACTTGTTGGAATGTGCCACAACGGCAGATATTGGTAATCGACTCATCGATTTGCGCATCCGTTGGCTTGGGGTTGTTACGTAACAAAGCAGTAGTTGCCATGACCATGCCGGACTGGCAGTAGCCACACTGTGGCACTTGGTTATCAACCCATGCTTTTTGTACTTTTGAAAGCAGACCACTCTTTTCTAGGCTCTCAATGGTCTCAATTTTTTTGCCAAAGGCTGCAGAAACAGGGAGTGAGCAACTACGTAAAGCTTGACCTTCAAATAGGACAGTACAAGCGCCGCAAACACCGATACCGCATCCATACTTAGTACCAGTGAGTCCAACTTGCTCACGGATGGCCCACAGCAATGGGGTATCTGGATCTACATCTACTTTGTACTTCTTACCATTGACATTTAACTCAGCCATGAGCGGTCTCCTATTAGTGTTAGATCGCAGGAAATTTTCTTTTCAGAATAAGTCCTCTGTTTTTTATACCCTACTTATGTTGTGCTTATATTAAACAAGAATCGATATATTGCGATGCAACATAAAATCAAGGCTGAAGATGAGAGGATGATTTAAGGTCTTGTCCAGATCAACCTATTTCAAGACCTTGTTTATTTTGAATGCATTGGGGATGAAAGCTTAGTGGCAAAGCGGTTTTGACATCGGGATCGGCGTCTCTCGTGCATATAGTATTCAACCAAATTCAGAAACCTATGCAAACCTGACAATGGGAATAAACGGTGTCATTATCGCTGTTGCAATCCCGACGGTTTATTACTTATTTAAACAGTGAGTCTAATTAACATGTAATAAAGGAATTCGGGCATGTTTTACTTTGGGCTTGATAGTCTTTCTTGCTCTCCATAAGTCATAAGCAGATTGTTGAGCTAACCAAACGCTGGCGCTACCGCCATTCTCAACACCTAACCAAGCCTCAATACGTAAAGCCATCTCTGGGGATATTGCGGCTCTACCATTCAATACACGTGATAAGGCAGGACGAGTCACCCCTAACTGCTCTGCTGCAGCTGTAACAGTCAACTCAAGAGCAGGCAAGATATCATCTCGTAATGTGAGCCCTGGATGAGGTGGGTTGTGCATTTTTCTCATTTTTATCATCAATGGTAATCCTGATAATTCACCAGTATTGCATCTTCTCCTTCAAATCTAAATGTGATTCGCCAATTCCCACTAACAACAATTGAGTAATGGCCCACAGACTTTCCCTGAAGAGAATGAAGGCGCCAGCCAGGTAAATTCATATCCTCCCAGGTTCTTGACTCATTCAATCTTGCAAGCTGTCTAGCTAAACGTGACGCATGCGAACTTTGGATGCCAGCCCTACTGCCCGTTTCAAAAAATAGCTGCAACCCTTTGTGGCGGAACGATTTGATCATACCATATTGTATAGCATAACGTTACACTATTAAATAGCAATATATGCACACAAAACAACAATGGTTAATTATTCAGACTTGATTTGAGCGGCTCTCACAATTGGTGCAAAGCGAATTAAATCACCCTTAATTTGCTCACCAAATTTCTCGGGAGTACCAGGAGATGGAAAGATACCCATCGATAGAAGCTTGGCTTTACCTTCTGGTGAATTCAATATCTCATTTAATGCTTGGTTCAATTTGGCAATGATTGGCTTAGGCGTTTTTGCTGGAGCCAGTAAACCCACCCAATCATCAATCACAAAGTCTTTCACGCCACTCTCGATAAAAGTAGGCACGTCGGGCATGCTGGGACTTCTCTTTGCGCTAGAGACTGCAATCGCTTTAATACGCCCTGTCGCTACATATTGATTTGCTCCCGCAACTGCTGTGTAGACCAAAGGAATATTGCCACCCAATAAATCTAATAAAGCTTGACCCCCCCCTTTGTAAGGGACATGAACTAAATTGGCGCCAGTCTTTTGCTTAAATAGCTCGCCAGCAATATGGGGTGTACCACCTGATCCTGAGGTCCCATAGGAAAGGCCGTTGGGGTCCTTTTTAGAGATGGCAATGACATCGGCCAAAGTTTTACCTTGAAAATCATTGTTAGCGACCACGATCAAAATAGCATCACCAATTTTTCCAATTGGCGCAAAGTCTTTGACGCTATCAAAAGGGACCTTATCAAAGAGCGAGGGATTAATCGACAACGTACCGGCATATCCCAACAACAAGGTGTAACCATCAGGCTCGGCGGATGCAACCATTTGTGAGCCGATATTTCCAGAGGCGCCTGGCTTGTTATCCGCAATCACTTGCTGGCCTAGCTTTAATGAAAGTTGCTCAGCAATAAAACGGCCCGAGGTATCGGTGACACCGCCCGGAGTAAAGGGAATGATTAAGCGTATCGGGCGATTGGGGTAATTCGATTGAGCAAAGCTAGCAGTCGAAACGAGTACTGTAAGTAAAAAAATAGCTGATGATAGGTAACGATGCAATTTCATGCTGACCCTTTATTGAGTTTTACTTCGTTTCTACAAAACATTTTTCGAATTCCCAAACGTCCTCAAAGCCCATTAACTTTGATAAATCTCCAAAGTCATATAAATCTACTGGATTATTGATAGATGATCCTGAGTCTTTAAAGTGCTCATAAACCTGGGTCATTGCTTGCACAGAAGCGAGCAAAGCAGTGACTGGAAAGATAGCAATCTTGTAGCCTAATTGCTCTAATTCCGCTTTAGACAAAACGGGTGTTCTACCCTTTTCCACCATATTCGCAATCAAAGGATGGTTAGGGAAAGTTTTCCCTATCTGTTGCATTTCTTCTTGGGTCTCAGGAGATTCAATAAATAAGATATCAGCACCAGCACGTGCATAAGCCTCGCCACGTCTTAGCGCCTCATCCAATCCGAGGGTAGTTCTTGCGTCCGTCCTGGCAATAATTTTGAAATGGGGGTCAGTGCGCGTTGCGACTGCAACCTCGATCTTCTTTACCATGTCGTCTAACGGAATGACTCGACGACCAGGCGTATGTCCACATTTCTTAGGAAATTCTTGATCTTCAAGTTGAATAGCAACTGCGCCCGCAGCTTCATATCCACGAATGGTGTGACGCACATTGAGTAATCCACCGTAACCAGTATCGCCATCCGCGATTAAGGGAGTCTTTGCCATACCAGCCATTGCAGTGACTCGACCAACCATCTCGGTGTAGGTTGCCAAGCCAGCATCTGGCAAACCCAATAATGAGGCAACGGTGCCATAACCTGTCATGTAGAGAGCGTCAAAGTTCATGCGATCAGCAAGCCGCAATGAAACCATCTCATAAACTCCAGGTGCAACAATTAAGCCTGGTTTGCTTAATCGCTCATTAAATAAAGCTCTTTGCGTAGTCATGTATCTCCCGATTGCTATATTGGTCTCATTGCCAATTGATTGTTAAGCATTGATCTTCATGGCAGCATCAACTGCATCACCCAATACACTACACAAGAACTCCACTTCTTTAGGCTCTGATATGAATGGGGGGCCTACTGCAATAACGTCTCCTGCAACGCGCACTAAGGCGCCTCTTTCAATACAGGCTTCCAGGACTTTAAGAGCGCGCAGTCCGGGCTTGCCTGGGATGGGGTCTAGCTCTACTGCGCCAGATAAACCAAAGTTACGAATATCGAGCAACCCTGTTTTGCCTTTCATAGCATGTAGGCTATTTTCCAAAATGGGTTCCAATGCTTTTGCGCGATTGACTAAATCATCTGATTCAAAAATATCCAGCACTGCATGACCAGCAGCAGTTGGAATGGGGTGCCCTGAATAGGTATAGCCATGGAAAAATTCAATCGCTTGATCTTGTCCACCAGCGGCAATAATGCTGTCATAGATATCACCGCGGACAATCACACCACCCAATGGAATCACACCATTCGTAATGGCTTTGGCAAAGGTAATCATGTCAGGGACTACGCCAAATCGATCAGCGCCAAAATTAGCACCTAGACGGCCAAAGCCAGTAATGACCTCGTCAAAGATCAACAAGATGCCATGCTTAGTACAGATCTCTCGGATTTTTTGTAGGTAGCCTGCTGGGGGAACGATCACACCAGTAGATCCTTGCACCGGCTCAAGAATGACGGCAGCAATCGTATTGGCATCCTGCAAAGCTACGATCTTTTCTAATTCATCTGCGAGGTGCGCGCCCCAAGTGGGCTGACCTTTTGAAAAAGCCATTTGTGAGAGATTGAGGGTGTGTGGCAAATGATCGACACCGGGCATCATCATGCTCGCAAACATTTTGCGATTCGATACCATCCCACCAACAGAGATGCCACCGATACCAACACCGTGATAGGCACGATCACGACCGATCATCCGAATGCGTGAGGCATTTCCCATCACCCGGTGATAGCCAACCGCAATTTTGAGTGCAGTGTCTACTGCCTCAGAACCGGAGTTCGTAAAAAAAACTTTATCTAAGCCGGCTGGTGCCATTTTGGCAATGCGAGTGGCCAGACTAAAAGTAGCCTCACTTGCCATCTGAAAAGCTGGGCAATAGTCCATGGTTTCATATTGTTTGGAGATCGCTGCACCAATACGTGGATCAGCATGCCCCAAGGGGGAGCACCACAACCCAGAAAGGCCATCAAACAGCTTTCGCCCATGGTCGTCATAGTAGTAAGCTCCCTTGGCAGACTGCATGATCTTGGGATGCTGATGAAAATAGCGATTCGGTGTAAATGGCAGCCAGTAAGCTGACATATCTACACCATTTACAGTTTGATTTGCTGCTGTCATGAGCGTCTCTTAGAGTCTGGTTGAAACATTATTTGAATATCCCATACTATATTACCCATTAACACCATAGACTCCTTACGGACCATGAAATGACTATCTTTAAATCCCTTCTGTTGATCAGTTGTACCCTGCTTGGCTTTCTCAGCTCTGCTTTCGCGGCTCCAGAGACCGATTGGCCTAAAAAACCGATCGTCGCTATCCTCGCTTTTCCAGCTGGCGGCTCTACAGACATCTTTGCACGCAGCGTAACCGCCCCCTTAGCTGAAGCGCTTGGCCAATCTATCGTAGTAGAAAACAAACCTGGTGCTGGTGGCATGATTGGCTTACAAGCCGCCTCGAAAGCAGTGCCAGATGGCTACACGATTCACATTAGCGCTCTCACCAACCAATCGATTTCTTCGGCGCTATTTAAAAACCCACCCGCTGATTTACAAAAGGATTTTGTACCAGTAGCTTTGATTGGAACGGTGCCTCACTTAATTGTGATCAATCCAAGTGTTCCTGCAAAAAATCTGCCTGAGTTAATTGCCTACATTAAATCCAAGAAGGGTGACTTCAATTACGCCTCACAAGGTAATGGCAGCCTCTCCCATTTAGAGTCCACTTTGTTTATGCAACGCATTGGCGCTACGGGCACCCATATTCCATATAAAGGCAGCAGCTTTGCTCTGCCCGACTTGATTGCTGGTAACACACTCATGATGTTTGACAGTGTCACGGCTTCTTTGCCCCATATTCAGAGTGGCAAACTGCGCCCAATTGCCATTGCTGCTGCAGAGCGCTCACCATTGATGCCCAATGTCCCAACACTAGGGCAAGACGGTATGAAGCAATTTGACGTGGAAAATTTCTATGCTGTTTATGTTCCGAAAGGAACGTCCCCAGCCATTGTTGCCAAGCTAGAAAGAGAGATTCGCAAGATTCTGACTAACCCTGACTTTAAGGCGCGTATGGCGGCACAAGGTATTCATCCAGAGTTTGCTAACTCAGAAAAACTTGCTGAAATTACCGCCAACGAAGCGAACAAGTGGGGGAAAGTAGTAAAGTCAGCCAATATCAAAGTTGATTGACCTTTTATTCTGACTACTAAATCCATGCTTATTTCTCCTCCTTTTGGTGGCGGCCGCGCCCCTGTTCTCGCCAGAAATACTGTTGCAAGCTCTCAGCCCTTAGCCACTCAAGCAGGTATTGAGGCGCTACAAAATGGCGGCAACGCCGTTGATGCCGCTCTAGCAACTGCCATTACGCTAACCGTTGTTGAGCCTACTATGAACGGTCTTGGTGGTGACAGCTTCGCAATTTTGTGGGATGGTACGAAAATTCATGGCCTCAATGCTTCAGGTCGTGCGCCTGCAGCATGGACTCCGGAATATTTTGCAGGTAAGACTGCGATGGATCTCATTGGCTGGAATACGGTCACTGTGCCAGGCATGGTCGCTGGCTGGATTGAACTCTCCAGAAAATTTGGCAAGCTCCCCTTTGCACAATTATTTAAGCGCGCCATTAATTACGCAGAAAATGGTTTTCCGGTTTCTCCAGTAATCGCGCGTCAATGGCGCGAAGCCATTCCGATTCTGAAAAATCAACCGGGATTTAGTGAATCATTTTTAATCGATGGTAAAGCACCTGCAGCAGGACAAATTTGGAAATACCCCGCTCAAGCAAAAACCTTAAAAGACATTGCCGCTACCGAAGGTGAATCTTTTTATAAAGGTCCTCTCGCCCAAAGCATGGTCGGTTTTGCTAAGGCAACCGGCGGATGCTTTTCCATGCAAGACTTTGCTGATAACCGGCCAGAATGGGTTGAGCCCCTCGCCTTTGATTATGGTGACTACACGCTCTTAGAAATTCCCCCAAATGGTTCTGGCATTGCCGCACAAATGGCTTTAGGAATTTTGCATGCTGCCAATGTCAAGCAATATCCTGCCAATTCAGCGCAACGTATTCATCTACAGATTGAAGCTATGCGCCTGGCATTTGCCGATGCTTATGCCTATGTATCAGATGCACGCTCGATGGAGGTGCCGGTATCTAGCTTATTAGATAAAGATTACCTCGCAAGCCGTGCCGCCATGATCGATCACACTAAAGCTGGTAGTTATGGTGCTGGTGACCCGCATTCTGGAGGCACCGTCTATCTTTGCGCTGCTGATGAATCGGGCATGATGATTTCTTATATTCAGTCGAACTTCAAAGGCTTTGGTTCTGGTGTTGTTGCTCCTGGTGGCATTGCCTTTCATAATCGCGGTATGAGCTTTAGCTTGGTTGCTGGTCACCCCAATCAAGTGGCACCTGGTAAGCGCCCTTTCCATACGATCTTGCCCGCATTCCTCACCAAGGCTGGTAAACCTAGCATGGCATTTGGGGTGATGGGTGGCAATATGCAACCACAAGGTCATATTCAATTTGTCATGCGCTTTGTCGATGAATATCTCAATCCCCAAGCTTGTTCTGATGCTCCACGATGGCGTATAGATGACTTAGGAAAACTCACTGTTGAAGCATCCATGCCTCAAAGCATAGTAGATGGACTAATCGCAATAGGTCATGAAGTTGCTATACAGCCCGCTAATAGTTTGGACTTTGGGAGCGCTCAAGCGATTGCGAAGTTAAGTGAAGAGACTGACTCTGTCTATATTGCTGGTAGCGACCACCGCCGAGATGGATTGGCGGCTGGGTTTTAAGTTCTCGCTAAATCGCAAAAGCCTCTTGCAGTACGCCAAGACTAGTAGTTAAGGTTTTGGGATTAGCCTTCCCCACCTTTTTGACTAAGCGTGCTTTATCAACAGCTCTAATTTGATCCAAAAGAATAAGACCCTTCTTGCCATCATGCGTAATAGGCACTCGAAATCCTGCCGCCCTGCCCTTGCTTGTTATGGGAGCAATAATGACTGTTCGCAAATGGTCATTTAACTCTTGGGGTGACACCACGATACATGGGCGTGTTTTTTTAATTTCACTCCCAATTGTTGGTTCTAAATTGATAAGCCAAATTTCTCCACGAGAAACAATACTTCTTACCAAACCCAATCTCCATCTTCATCATTAGAAAAATCTCCAAGCACTAATTTATCCTCGCCAGATTTTGCAAGACTTTGCGCATCCTGAGACCAATTTTCTCTCACGGTATTTTTTGGCTTGCTTAGAATGATTTTTTCTCCATCGACCGACATCTCAACGAGCTCCTGTATTCCAGATTGCTCAAGAATAATCTTTGGAATGACCACGCCTTTAGAGTTGCCAATAGCCCTAATAGCCACCTGTAGTGGTACTCTGGTTGCAACATTAGATTTATAGCTTTTATTCATAGTAATAACAATGTTATTACATAAATCGAAAGAGGTCAAATAAGAGCGAATACCCCTATTTAGAGGGCAAGCAGTTCATATAAAACCGTTTGATCTCTTGATCACAGCTGACGTCTCTGGGCTCAATCGGTCTTTGCAGAGAAATCCCTTCAATCGTTTTACAGCGACTGAGTGCTACGTAGACCTGCCCTGATGCAAAGGCGCCAGAAGATAAGTCCACCTTCACCTTATCAAGCGTCTTACCCTGGCTTTTATGAATAGTGACTGCCCAAGCGAGCATTAAGGGAATCTGTACATAGGTACCAATAATGCTGGGAGAGATCTTGCCAGACATCATGTCATGATCGTAGCGATATGATTCCCATTGATGACCAGTAACTTCAACCGTATTGGAATATGGACCGTTTTTAACCATCACCTTGACTTTATCGGCAAGCAATTCTCTAACAACCCCAATCGTGCCATTCACCCAACGCTTCGGAAAACCTGGGTCAGTTGCAGTGAACATCACCTTAGCGCCTACCTTTAGCGCTAGGTTATTTGCTGAAGGTAAGTTACGCTCATCAACATTAAACTTGCCGGTCGTTTTACCGGCATACACCTTAATATCTGAATCAATGGCACGCAATCCTGCTCCATTGATTTGATCTGCTCTTGCATTGGTGGTAGTCAGTGTGATCGTTTCTTCATCTACTGCTGGATTTGCTCGATAACACTGAGCATTGAGCGTATCGATGGCTTCATCGACATCTTGATTAATGCGGATGCGATTCAGGAGGCTGGCAAAGTGCTCATCTTTTTGACGAAAGATCTTCGACAATTCCACCATAGTGACTTCTTTACGATGCAGAGCCATTGCGCAAAAGAAATAAGGCCCCTCGTAGCCACGATCAGCCAGGACTTGCATATCACCGCTCGATACGACTGGCGGCAATTGAAATAAGTCCCCGACAAACATCACCTGAATACCCCCAAAAGGTTTGCCTTTTTGTGGACCGTTCTCACGTAAGAACAAGTCCATCGCATCGACCACATCGGCGCGTACCATTGAAATCTCATCAATAATGAGTAAGCGGATATCTTTATAAAGACGCTTATCACGCAATGGCTTGATATCTTCTTCCGGAAAAATTAAACGGGGTGGTAAACGAAAGAAGGAATGAATCGTCACTCCTTTTACCTGGAGTGCTGCAACGCCTGTTGGCGCCACCACGACAACGTTGCCAGAAATCGTTTCTCGGAGGTAACCAATCAGAGTTGTCTTACCAGTGCCGGCCTTACCGCTGACAAAGATATAAGGATCATGACGCTCAATGGCCTCTATTACCGCCTCGTAATCGGGGGTAACTTCAATTTCGGATGAATCTACTACAGGACTAGTCATCCCCTATTGTTTCACGGCATCGGCTACACACCGAAATCCGATATACACCACGGCAATATCACCTGGTTTAGATTCGATATCAGACTCTTGCTGTCTTTCTGGGCCATACCACCATGAAGCACCGCGGGTGATGTATCCACCGTTACGCTCAGTAGCAGTCCATTCCCAAACATTACCACCCATGTCATACAGGCCATTCACACCGGGTTTAGTCGTTTTAGTGTTGACATGCCCTGTACCGCGATTCAGAGCCCCAGCAGGAGCTAAACCCTTGTAGTCACCACAGCCACTTAAGCAATGAGAAACTGCTGGTGTACTGCCACCTGGAAATGGGTAACGCTGTCCTTTAGTATATCCAGCTGGCGGATTCACTCTTTGCTCTAGGAATGCCGCTGAAATCCACTCAGCCTCTGTTGGCAAACGTTTGCCGTAGTAACGACAAATTGACTCTGCTTCTTTTTGATTGAGATGCACTGCAGGCTCAAAATCTCCTGCAGGAACACCATAAGGTGTCTTCCAAGTCCACCCTGGCTTTTGCACAAAGCCACCTTCATAAGTAAGACCCCCACCATTCTTCTCGGCAGCACTCACAAATCCGGTAGCAGCAAAGCCTTTGACATCAGCGATATTCATCTCGGTTTGATCCCAAATGAGATTACCAATTTGCACAGTAGGAATAGAGGATGCAGGGGCACTTTGACCACTAGAGGGACGCAGCATGAAATACAGAGCAATGACTGTGAGCAATAGCCCAAAAAGGATTTGGTAAATATCAAACTTTTTCATATGGGAATGTGAGCTAGGGCAAAGAAACTATTCTAATGAAAGAATCTCGTTAGCACATCAAGTGATCATCAAAGAAAATAGCTTATGCGCAGGTATTCCAAGGCATTAGCTTTTTGAATAAAACACCTCATGGAGGCTCTCAGGGAATTTTTTGGGGCGAACGACGGGGCTCGAACCCGCGACAACCAGAATCACAATCTGGGACTCTACCAACTGAGCTACGTCCGCCGTTGTAGAAGAAGAAATTATATCCTTTTTAGGAGAAATCCCACTAAAACAGCCTTAATCTGCGGTTTCTAAGTCAAAAGCAGCCCAATCGCCAAGGCATAAGCTGGCATCTAGAAAGAAATCTGCAATGGCTGCTTTGCTCTGCACTTTAGCTAAAGCATGATGATCCGAGAGGCGTTGACGCCAGTAGCGCGACCCTGCTCTGCCGTGAGCTAAACCTAAAATATGTCTTGTGAATGCGCCTATATAAAACAGTTTTTGTTTTGCTTGGCATTCCTCAAACCATGACTGCACTTGCCTTACCAGTGCAATCTGAATTCTATGCCATTCAGTTTCACTAAAGAGATAACCAGCGGCGTCTCCATTCGTATTTATCAGATCATCCCAACCCAACAACATTGCCGGGAAGTGATACGCCGCCCTACCCACCATGAAGCCATCAAAGTCATCCCAATGTCCAGCAATCTGTTCATTGGTTTCTAGACCGCCATTCAGCAAGACTTTAAGATCAGGAAATTGTTTTTGAGCATCCAATCTGAGTTTGGCAGCCACTTCATAATGTAGTGGTGGCTTGCTGCGATTCTCTTTCGGCGAAAGTCCCTTGAGCACCGCATTACGTGCATGAATGGTGACTTGACTCGCACCTGCGTCAGCAACCGCCAATATAAAATCTAAGGCAAATTGGTAATCTTTTTGTGAACTTGCTGCATCCATCGAATCCAAACCCAAGCGATGCTTCACTGAGATCGGAATATCCACCGCGTTCTTCATTGCTTTAACGCACTCAGCTACTAAATTAGGCTCAGCCATCAAGCAAGCACCAAAGGCTCCGCGTTGCACTCGCTCTGAGGGACAACCGCAATTGAGATCAATCTCATCATAGCCCCACTGCTGTGCCAACTCAGCTGACCTTGCTAAATCATTAGGCTCTGAACCACCTAACTGAAGTACCACTGGATGTTGATCCTGTGAATAATCCAAGTGACGTGGCACATCGCCATGCATCAGCGCTCCTGTTGTGACCATTTCGGTATATAAAACTGCCTCTTGAGTGAGCGTCCGATGAAAAGATCGGCAGTGACGATCAGTCCACTCCATCATGGGAGCAACTGCTAGGCGTTTTGGAATGTTGATCATTAACTTTAATTAAATGGCTATATTCTCGATTTTAAATGTATCAGGGCAGCCGAAGCTGCCCTAACTCTAAAATCCTTGCAGATTAGTTACAACTTATTTAGAAAGTTTTGCCTCTAACTCAACGGCTAAATCAAGAGCTCCCATGTAACCAGACTTGAGGTGAGCTGGTAAATCAGGGTCTCCAACCATGGCACCCAATGTTTCCACTAGACTAAAGACAATGCCCTTTGCCGCACCAATTGCAATCGACTGGTTGGCTACTGCTTCATCAATATGATTGACGGCATCTAGGAAATAATCATGACCTGGCAGGCCATCAGGACCTAACTCTGATTTTGATTCCGATTTTGATGCTTTTGTCATAACGCTCTCCACAATTGATAAAAAGTAACTAGCTCAGCATACCTCTAGTATGCGGAGAAATCATGTCAGCGTTTGATTTAAATCATCATCATGATTCAATTTTGACTACTTACTGAAGATTCTTAGCTTGTTTTCGTATTCAGCCAGTCCACGAGTACCTGCACTGCCTCGTTACTGGTACCAAGCCAGGCTTCTTGATCAACCCTGGGGTCACTAATCACACTGGTCAGTTTTGCACTCATAGCTATCTTCAAATCCTCTGGCGGCTTAACTCCCTTCCAAGCTAATAGCAAGGCATCAGTAAAGAGTGCTTTCACTTCAGGATAGCGAAATTGATTTTGTGCATCAATGCCCCAATCAAATGCTAGATGGATATAGTCCGTTTGCCGTCTTTTTTCTTTAGGAAATTTAAGCAATTCAATGAAGGCGCTTTTAGCAAAGGGGGTGGTTGTAAATCCGGGCCAGAGATCAAATTGATTGATCCACCCCATTAATCCTCTTTTGGTTTTGAGAATCGACTCAGCTACCAAACGAGGACCATCAGCAGTATTAAAACAATTTAACTCATGCGCTAAGGATTTCAGTGGAGAACCAGATTTAATGGCGCCGCTGGTAAAAAAACGCTGCGCTGTTTGAGCCAGCTTTTCAAACACGGGATCATTTAGCTTAAAGTGATAGAGATAAACATAGAATAGGGGCTCAGCCCATTTCATCGCTCTTTTGGCAATCTTTAGAGAACGAGGAAGATACATCTCAAAGTATTCGTTTAAATAATCAGCTCGGGTGGATAAGCTGCGCTCTGGCTCCAGCCAAATCGCATAGGGAAAATAACGCCAATAGCGTTGATCGACTTGATGGCCCGAGAGCTGCGCCAAGGAAAAACGAATAAAAGTGCGTTCACCCACTGCAAAAATATCGGGTGGCAGACCAATTCTTTCAATTGATATTTTTTGTGAAGCAATACTTTGAACAGCACTAGCTAGCAGAGGAAAATCTTCTGGTAACGCCGCTAAGTTCATTTTGGTAAAGTAATAGGCTTGGTATTAGAGCCGGGAGCAATAGAAGTTGCGGGCATGATGGGCGCTGTTTGAGTTAGGGGAGCCGATGAACTGCTAGCGGCATCCAAAGCATCTCTCGCCGCTTTGCCTTTTTTAGAATCGGGTTTGAACGCCAAGATAAAGCGCAACTCTACCCGCCGGCTTTTTTCTGCATCTTCTAAACCAAAGCTTTTGACTACCCGCTTATCGGCATAAGAACTAATACCAAAGACATCTAACTTGCGTTCATTTTGATAGGACTGAGGCTTACCTTCAGTAAGAACTTCGTATACCGCCCGCGCACGATCTAGGCCTAAGTGCCAGTTAGTGTAATTGCCTTGTTGAAGTGGCTTAGAGTCAGTGTGCCCCTCAATGAATAT
The DNA here is from genome assembly GCF_018882265.1 of Polynucleobacter sp. AP-Feld-500C-C5. Classification (NCBI taxonomy): domain Bacteria; kingdom Pseudomonadati; phylum Pseudomonadota; class Betaproteobacteria; order Burkholderiales; family Burkholderiaceae; genus Polynucleobacter; species Polynucleobacter sp. AP-Feld-500C-C5. The sequence continues at coordinate 157,825 of NZ_JACVOW010000022.1, forward strand.
AGTTTCAATTTCGGCTTGCTCATCATTGGGTGGGCAGTCTAGTGGTCTAGCCGCTCTTTCAGAGTGAACATAGCAAGGCAGAATCTTAATGAGGGACTCTCTAGCCTTTTTTAAGGTTTGAGTTGAATTGTCATTCAGGACAGCACTATTAAATCCAAACAAGGCATCTGCTGGTAGACCAATAACGCCTGATTGCGGGTCAATCACCACATTCAAACCTGCTTCTTTAAACTTTTGCCCAATGATCAGCACAGCACTAGCCAGCGGATCATTCACACTCTCACCTCTTTGAATGGAATCTACTCTTTGAGAGAGCATCACTACCATGATGATGAACACAAACAATAGACCGATCATCAAATCACTCGCAGAGGCGAGATAACCCGCCTCTTCAACCCGTTCAGCTTGCTTATTATGACTAGATGGCAAAAAGATCATTGCGATACTCTAACTTTACTTTGACTTTATTTTGGATTTGATTAGGTTTTGGGCAAAGATTCAACAAAATCGTCCATCGTTTGCTCTAAGGTCGTAATGGTGGTGTGGATCGATGTAATAGCTTGGGCTAATTTTTCATCTAACTTAAAGTGCAGCTGCACTACCTTATTGGAATAATCTGATACTCCGCTAGTTAAATGATTGACGGTTTGATCAATCGAACTCTTAGTCGCCTCAAACTCGGTGCGCAAAGAACTGAGCGCTGCACGAGAAGCGTCAGTGCCTAGTTTAATTTCATTAACAGCATCTTTTAAGGCGCTCGACATCGCAGGAATACCCACCCCAAACTCTTTACTAATGACTTCTTGCGAGGCCACTGTGCCATCTAAACTGCGGGCTATTAAACCAAGAGACTCTGTGCTCGACTGAATTTTTTTCACAAAAGAGTCAACATTTACAATGACTTTATCAATACCGTTTACCGAACCGATTAATCCACCCAAGACAAACTCTAATTTGGTAGCCCCTTCACTGGTGAACTCTTTTGCTCTTTGCAAACCAGACTCTAAGCCAAGCATGGTTTCATTGGTCTTGGTAACCGTTTTTTCGAGGGCATTAATGGCGCTTCCAAAAGAATCGCCAGCCTGGGCAAGGGAGACTCCAGCACCTACCCCAGCAGTATTGAGTTTTTCAGTCACTTCAACCAGGGTTTTTCTGAACTGCTCCATCTCTTTTGCAGAGTCACCCTTAATCGCCTCTAAGAATTTCTCCATAATATTTTTCAGAGCTTCTTCATTAATGCGACTAATCCGCTCCGTTAAGTTATCAAAAGCATCAATCAGCTTGACACTGAGATCGTTAAATAAAGGCTCGAGTGCATTACCGATTGCTTTAGAGATCGAGAGTGCAAAATCTGTTTCAAAACGTTTTAATTGATTTACTTGTTCACGGTTTTGCTGCAGCATTTCATGGAACATGCCTAGCTGTGCTTGAATGACTGCTTGCGGGGCATTATCAGGAACGATTGTTCTAAGCTGAGTTTGCAAATCATCAATGGACGCTTCTAACTTTTCCAGCGTAAGCTTGGCAGCCCAGTTCCAGACTAAGGAAGACAGCAATCCAGCAATCGAGGTAATAAACTTACCACCTGCAGTAGCAATCAAACCCTTGAGCGCTGCATCACGAGATTCTTGATTGCCTGTCATTGCCTGACCTGCATCATTTAATGCTAATGCCAGGAATATGAAGGTAAACATCAAGCCCACACCAATCAATATATTAGGCATGGTTTCATAGAGCGAGAGATTAATTTTTCCCGCTAGGATGTTTCTGGCAGTCCAAATATCTGAGTAGGGTTTCAGGCAGTATTGTTTAGACCCCAAATCCCCTCGAATCGTAATGAGATTTCTTTGGCTCTCTTGGAGTAAATCAATGATGCGTGTATTGCTTGTTGACCCAATAGCTGTTGTGAAAATATCCCCGCCGGCGTTATCCTTGCTATTAAGCCCAGCAGCAAGATCTTTAATTTCAGCGCTAGATTGAGAAATAACCTTTGACCAAGACCAATACAAAAAGGCAGCGATGAGAAGAATTCCAATTGCAATGCCAATGGGGAGGTATAGATTGACTGGTGTTTGCATGTTTTAGCAGAAATAAAAAGAATCAGAAGATGTTAATGGATTAAATATCGGGGCAGTCTGGGGCTCAACTGGCAAGGGATTGCGCATCAACTTCCCTTGCAAACACGCTTCATTACAACCAGACCAAGGGTGCCTTCGGCTACGGGCGCAAAAGGATAAGGGTGCTTATCTTGATAGATCATATTGCCCTCCCCCATTGACTCAGAAAACCATTTAGTCGAAAGCGCTCTTTGGAGGTCTTTTTTGCAGTTGTACTCAATGTAAGTTCTAAAGGATTGATAGGAATACTTGTCCTTATCGACAACCAATTCCTTAGCTTCATTGACTAATACTTTGACCTTGACTAGGCCTTTATTTCTTTGAATGGCCTGAGCATCAATATAAACAGAAATATCTTGATTGGCGGTCACCTTAGTCCAATCAGCGTAGGCCAGGCCAGAAGACATCATCAATACAAGCAACAAAAATCGTTTAATCACGTGCCAACCCCTCGCAGAAAAGACTCTCTAATGTATTGAGGATACTGAGCATGATTTTTTACTTAAGAGATATTCAAGTAGGGATTGAGAAACCAATATCCAAATCCCAGCGCCGCAATCAACAGTAATATAAAGACGGCGAGCTTAAAAAATGATTTAGATGGAGTAGTTTTGGGTACCTCAATGCCTTGGATTGGCAATTGCGCAGAGGTTTGCTTGCCAATGATCTTTTGAATCAAGCTAGGTTTTTCAAATTTAAGCTCATTGATCATTTTTTGAGCCAACATAGCTTCAATCTCTTTAAGCTCTTTTTGCTCTTGGAGTGTTTGTTCATCTTCTAGCACTGCTTGGCTTGCATCAAATGCTTGATCTTCAGGTAGCCCCAGAATTTTAGCAACCTTCTGAGCGCTCGAATACTTGATGAGCGGTGAATAAAATGCGCCCTGCTCTTTACCTTCAATTTGCCGAATTTGACTATTCGACAGAATAGCTTTTTTTGCTAACTCCTCGACCGACAAGCCCAGCGTTTCTCTAGCATCCTTAAAACGCTCTCCCAGGATTTTGGGCAATGGATTTTTCTGCTTGTCGGACAACAAAATCTCCTTAAAGGGTTAGCAAATCATCGATTGCTTGCCCAACAACGCCATCGCTAAATCAACTGATGTCGAAACATATTTTTAGCAATCATGACCATCAATAGTGGATATGGAAAACCGGATCCTGCTGCACATTGCCCATAACAATCATAAACTTAGGATAGTGTATACACTAATTGTCACAATGCAAGTATTTCAATTGGATGACAATTTTTAGGTTCAGCATGAGTGATCGGGCGTTCAACGGCCTCATAGCTCTTGGCTTGATTCCTCAGGCACCGAATTGGCGTTTTCCCAAACATCCTCTTCAGGTGCAAACTGGGTTTGGGAGACGAAGTTCTTAATTGCCAATAATGAATCTTGGGCAACATCATCCAAGGTCACCGTCTTTAACTCATCGGCGCAAAGGTGACGACATTTTTCCAGATCACCCACTTCTGCCGCTTCAGCTAGAGAGAGCAACTGACCCAAAATGCCTGACCGATCAACAATGGCGTCAACCACCACACTGGGCAGATTGAAGTGCGATAGCAACTCACGGGCTGACTCATCAAACAGGTTATCAATTAAGGATAAGCCACCTACCAAGAAGGCTAAATCGCTAGAACCTAAACCGCCACCTGCTCCCAACTTAGTCGATAGAGATTCCATAAAGAAAGCTCGCACACAAACCAGTTGCAACAAAGGTGTAGCATCCAAAGCCACCTTGGCCTTAGCATCTGCATAAAGCAAAAGCTGCGTCCAGCGAGTAATCCGCTTGACCCCAGAGATCACAGCAGCATCTCGGATATTCTCAGGCTTATCGCGCTTGCGACGCGAGTCAATCTCAGCAATTACCATCAGATGCTTAGAAACAACTGGGTTAGCCTCAATTGCAGTCACCAAGTCTTTTAACTCTGGAGAAGAAAGCAACAAGGTCAACAGCTGTAATAACTTGCGATACTCCTCACCTCGATGCAAAGAAAGCTCGGGATCGGGCTTAACGAAGTAGAAACCTTCGAATGCATCACAACCTACATCACGCGCCTGATGAAATTCTTCTGGCTCATGAACGTTCACTGCAATAATTTGTAATACATTGGTAGCACCCTTGGACTTTTCATCGCGCGGCAGTGGAATGCCTTTGCAGTAATCAATCAGACTGGATGGCTTAGCGACTTTTTGTAGATCCAATTTGATATAACGAAATTTGGGCAATATATCATCAAGGCCATCAAAGACTTCGGTCAGTCCCGTTAATACAAATTTATAGCCAGCGCTTCTCAGTCGCTCAAGCTTTTGCAAAATTTCAGGAACGGGGGGCTCGCCAGAATCATCAAGATCTTTCTTGGCCTCAGGATCTTCTACAGCTTCTGCAGCCTGACTTGCTTCTGTCTTGATTGCCTCTAGGATCTCTGCAAGATGAATTTGCAGCGGAAACTTAATCGCCGGAAAACCTCTGAGTTCATCACCTAGTTGATCGACGCGAATATCAATAAAACCTAAGTGCTGACCTAAAGATTGGGTGACACCCTTGGTCTTGAGGGAATAGAAGATTTCAGGGAGAGTGACTTGGGTCACCTCTTTGCCATCGTCATCCCTTAGGTTGGCGTCAGTCACATCTTCTGGGTAACTTACTTCGGCCTTAGGGTCCTCAGCAAAGCGTTTAGCAATTTGTGCCAATACCTCATTGCGATCGTTCAGCCGTTTAGCCTTGAGTGTGGTACCTGGTCGAAAGAAAAGCTCATACCCAATAATCGCTTGTTCCCTGCTGATAATAGGTTCGCGTCCAAGATAAGGATTTTCAGGCACAATTTTCTCCGGCCCTTTAGGAGCCTGAATTGGTTCAGATTGCGCTTTTTTCTTGAAGAGTGCCATAACTAAAGTAATAAAAACGAGTAAAGCGTTAACCTCATTTTTACCACAATTGGCTCATAATTTAGCCGTTTATCTGCACTAAATCCGAACCCTTTTCCTCTTTGAGGTCATATCCAGATTGGCTTGATACCCTCTTCCAGGGAATGGCTTGGACCCAAATCAAAGATGAGGACTACATTGATCATAAAATACAGAATAAAATATTTTGAAGTATCCAATTCTTCAATTGAATGAGAGCGCCTCAATGAAAAAATTAGTCATCATCATGCTGTGTTGTTTTAGTTCTGTAGCTATGGCTAATTGGTTAGAACTGGGTAGCAACGATACCGCCGTGATCAAGATCGATACCAGCACGATTAAACGTAACCCCTACTCCATTCAAGCTTGGGTTTTATACGACCTTAAGAAACCACAACAAATCTTTGAAGGCGATAGAGATTTTTATTCTGGGGTAGCGCTTTACGAATATGACTGCACAGAAAATAAAGCCCGTTTTCTAGAAAAATATGCCTATACCGAAAAGAATGGGGAAGGTGATCGCATCTTTTCATCTAACAAACCAGAAAATTGGATCAGCATTCCACCTAACGTGCTAAATTTCAAAGCATTTACTTATTTGTGCAGACCTAAATAAGCTAGTAAGTTTGTTTAGACATTCTTTATTTACGACGCTCTTGGACCAATACCAGGTCAAAACTAAAGCTTGATCCCTGCCCTTCAATACTGTGGATATTGAGCTTACTACCCATCAGCTCCAAAATACGATTGCCAATCGTCAAGCCCAAGCCCGTACCTCCAAAGCGCCGAGAGATTGATCCGTCGGCTTGAGCAAATGGCTCAAGTACTTTTTGTTGAGCCTCTTGTGAAATACCAATCCCGCTATCTTTGACGGTAAAGCGCAAAGTTAATGTGGAATTCTCTAGCTTAAGCGTCTGAATCGATAGATCTACTGAACCTTGCTCAGTAAACTTGATTGCGTTACCAACCAGATTATTAACTACAAGACTGAGATTAAAAAAATCACCAATCAATTGTGTTTTAGGTTCTAAGTTGCAAATAAGATTCAATTGTAAGCCCTTAGCCTTGGCACTTTCTAAAAATAAAGCACGCACCCTAGTAAAGAGGTCTTCAATGGTGAATGGCGCAGTATTAATATGCGCCTTATCAGCTTCTAATTTAGAGAAATCCAGAATGTCGTTCACAATCTCAAGCAGTAACTTGGCTGAAGATTCAATTCCTTGCAAATACTCTCGAACTACCGGGCTTAAAGGCTCATACAAGGCCAAAGCAGATAAGCCAATAATCCCCGTCATAGGAGTGCGAATCTCATGAGACATATTCATTAAAAACTGGGTTTTGATATTGAGTGCAGACTCAGCATCGGTCTTTGCCTGCACTAGCTCAGTAATTTCCCAATTAGTGCCGACCATCCGCAGGGGTTTATTGTCAGCATCTCTTTCTACAAGTGCTAAACCACGAATAAAGTGGATGCTACCGTTGGGCCAAATCGTTCTAAATTGAGTATTAAATTCACTAGCCCCTTCAAGAGCTTTGGTAATTGCCGACTCCGCACTCTCCCTATCATCCCGGTGAAGCCTTTCAGCCCAATCAGCATAGGTACCGGCAAACTGATCCCGAGTAATGCCGTAGAGCTTGAGCATTTGCCCGTCCCAAACCAAGCGATTGTTAAAGAAGTCGTATTCCCAAATACCGACACCACCCGCACGAGCTGCTAGCTCTAAGCGATTCTTGGTTTCAAAAATAATCTTTTCGGATACTTTGCGCTCAGTGATATCACGCTGAATCGAAACCCAATGGGTAAACCAACCGGATTCATTGGCAATCGGAAAAATATTGAGCTCTTGCCAGAACTCTTCACCATTTTTTCTGTAATTTAAGATTTCTTCACGAATATGCTTCCACTCTCCCAGAGCTTTAAAAATTCTGTTTTTAGTCTCCGGGTTAGATCTTGGCCCTTGAAGCATGCGAGGATTTTTTCCTAACACTTCGTGTGGCGCATAACCTGTTTCGCGTACAAAAGCTTCATTCACATACACAATGCGAGGCTCTTGATCGTCAGTGGGAATATCTGTGATCACGACAATATCATTCGTATTCGCAATCACGACGCCAGCCAACCTGACAAATTCCTCGCGATCAACAATGGAGAAAGAGGGATCCTCGAGTAACTTCGCCGCTTGATTGCTAATATCGGGGGAATGATTGGAGCTAGTCATAAGGTCGAATTATAGATTTACCCACCGATTTGGCAAAACTTCATTCTAGAGCAGAAATTCTGACGAATGAAATGTATAACTTAAGCAAGCGAATTTTGCAGCGTAGATGAAATAGTATTGAGAAATTCTTTAAACCCAATAAGTTTTTCTATTAGAAACTTTTTTCGTTCTATTATATTGACCACAGAAGGCTTTTTATCACCTTAAGACTGCCATACGCTAGTTACTGGAGATCATATGCAAAAAGTATTTATCATTCGCGCAGAATGGGACAACGATGCAAGCATTTGGTCAGCTACCTCGGATGATGTGGCGGGATTAGCAACCGAAGCCGATTCAATTGAAGTCCTTTTTAATAAACTCTCTTCCATGCTTCCAGAATTAATGCTCTTAAATAAACTGACGGATCAACCTGAAATTGTGTATGAAGTGCTGGCCCGTAAATGCGCTACCGCTCATATCCCAACTGAGGTGTAATCATGGCTAAAGTCATCGGATCTTATCGTGGAAACTCTTTTTCTCCAGATTTAGTTGCAATACTTAAAGAGGCTGGCTGCCACTATCATGCGCCAGCTCACAGAGGCAATCACGATATTTGGTTTTCACCAATAACAAGCGTCTACTTCCCATTAGATAGCAAAATACTCTCGCACCATACTGCTAATGCCATTCTGAAGATTGCTGGCCTGCCTGAACAATTTGAGGCTCATCGAGATGAAAATGCTGAAGACAATGCCTAGAAAAAAACGGAGTTAATCGTCTTAACTTCTAAACTTTTTGGGAAATAATTCCTTTAGAGGGTCTTACAGGCGGGCAAAGCCCATTTAGATAACTTACCTTAGGCAGTTTTAGGCAGCTAGAAGATACTTCTTGTTCTTCTGATACTTGCCGGCTCTAGAGGGCACATTGCACAGATTGCACTCGTACTCTTCGTGGAGGTCATACACATCAACCACAAACTTGCCTTTACAACATGAACAAGTTTCAGTTTTCAGGAGTTTTTGCTCTACAAAACGAATCAGTGTCCAAGCGCGAATCAAACTAATGACTGGCTCATCGCTGATCGGATGGTCATCAGCCTGCTCAATGATGTGATATTGCTCAAGGTAGAGCTGATATGACTTAATGAGTGCCTGAATACCGGTCACACCAGTATTTTCTTTTAAGAAATTGTAAATATTGAGAAATAAAGAAGAATGGATATTCGGCTGCCAGGTCAAAAACCAATCGGTTGAAAATGGCAGCATGCCTTTGGGAGGCGAGATTCCCTTTAATTCTTTATAAAGCTTAGTCAAACGCTCGCGTGATAGAGAGGTGTGTGACTCCAACAACTGTAGACGCGCACCCAAATTAATTAACTGAATCGCTAATTGCAGCTGCTTAGTTTCACCAACAATGCTTTTGACTTTCATGATCTAAATTCCGCTTTCGTTATGAATATTGCAGAACTTAGGCAATGGCTTCGGCTTTTTGGCCGGCCATCAAAATAGAGCTGTGGACGATAGATTGGGATAAACCCTTAGTATTTTTGGTCAGCATACCCAACATAGCAGCATCGTCAAAGCGGAAGCGCATCAGCATCATGTTGGAGCTGGCCAACTTAATCAGCTGAGAATTGCTTAAATCCCCAATTAAATCAGCGATATCCATGCTCACGCCAAGGCGGAAAACAGCCTGCTCCTTGTCTGCTTGAATCATCTGTTGAGCCAGCATTAAATAATTCAGATTCGCTTCACGAATTTCTGTCATAATGCTTTCTTGTGATTTATCAATCAGTTGCATGTTCTATCTCACTTAATTTATGCGATTTAGTACTTTCGCGATGGATGTAGTTTGCCCGACCCATTTTTTTTCTAAATGAGATAAATGCTACAAATTTAGTAAGGAAAATACTTACAAATATGTATAAAATCCATTTTGAGTAGGGATTAATGAGCGGCAATGTCGCGCAGTTGATCTTAGAAAATGGATACAAGAATGGCTATTCAAATAGCCAGCAGAAGCCCGAGCCATCAAGCTAGAGCAGACATGGAGACTAGATTTTGCATACGCCGCAAAGCATTCAAAACTTAGCTGCCAACAAAGACTTGGGTACATTGCTCTACTGCCCTGCTCTGCAGCCTGTAAGTCAAGATCAGCAGATTTACCTCACTCAATTCACAGCAAATAAAGCGTGAAGTTGTGACTATAAACAACACCACATCTGCTGAGGATTTAAAAAATCACCCCCATTTGGTGTTAGCAAGGTCTCAAGTCCTGATTGTTGAGGACAACCTCATCAATCAAACCGTCATAAAGCAATTTTTAATTCGCGCGGGCGCTCGTATTGATATCGCTAGTAATGGCCAAGATGCTTTAGCGCTATTAAAGATCAAGCAATATGACGCAGTCTTAATGGATATTCAGATGCCCGTGCTCGATGGCTTGCAAGCATGCAAACAAATTCGAGAACAAGAACATCTGAAGTCTTTACCTATCATTGGACTCAGTGCAGGGGTATTTGCAGATGAAGTTCAGCAATGCCTTGACCATGGGATGAATGACTTTATTAGCAAACCCATCGACCCAGACAAGCTATATCAAACATTGGTGAGTTGGATTTCGCAATTGAAGGTTTCCGATACTGATTTACATACTCCCTATTCAAGCATGGCGCCCGAGCAAGATCTTGCCGACGGTCCCCTGGGAGAACTATCGGGATTTAACCTCAAAAAACTAGCCCTCTTCATGGCTGATATTTCTTTGACTCATAAACTACTGAATCTCTTTGCATTAGATTGTCGCGATTGCAGTGTGGGCCTTCAAAATGAAATTGCCATGAACGATTACCAAGCTGCACAAAGTCGCATTCATGGGTTTAAAGGATCTGCAGCCACGATTGGTGCTGAAGCAGTTTTTGCTGCCGCTGAATTTCTAGAGGCAGATTTAAAACTAGGTCAACTCCAAACAGAGAACTACCACCATTTTTTAGAGACACTCACGACCACGCGGATCAAAGTAAAACAATATCTTGATCAATCGGAAGCGCGCTCAGAGCGCAGTACTGTCAAGCAAGATCTCCAAGATAAGCTACTGCAAGATCGCATCATTCTTCTCACTGAAGATAATGTGACAGCACAAGAGGCTCTCAAAGAATTTTTAGAAATCTTTGGGGCGAGCATTGACGTGGCCAGCAATGGTCAAGATGCTTTAGAGCTACTCAAGACTAAGCAATACGACGCGGTGTTGATGGATATTCACATGCCTGTATTGGATGGCTTGCAAGCATGCAAACTCATTCGACAACAAGAACATCTTCAGCATTTACCAATTATTGGGCTGAGTGCCAGAGTATGCGCTGATACCTCTCAGCAATGCCTTGATCACGGAATGAATGGCTGTATTGCTAAAACAGTGGCCCCTCAAGAGCTAGTCAAGCAACTCGCTCTTTGGATGAAATAGCCTGCTATTTATCTAGTCTTAATTTGCCACCGCTGCACGTGTAGTTCAACTCGCGCACAATCGCTGCACTAATAATTTGATTGCTTGGGTCAATGGCTTTGACATTAATCACCAGCTTATTAGGCATGTTGAGATAAGTGCCAACAATCACCTGGCTAGCGCCAACCTTAGTATTGCCAGTCTGACCAATCTTACGAGTCAAAGACACAATACCGGTATCGCTGATACGAATATCTTTACCAAACTCAACTTGCACAACTCTCTTGCCTGGTATGCGCGCTAAATAAGTACGCATCATCTCGCTCATCACTAAGACATTTGGTTCTGCTTTGAGTGTATTGACATTCACAAAATCGGCAACGAGCAATACGCCATATTCATCTGGGCCATTAGGATCAAACTTAGGTAATGCCGTATTCAGTTCGGTTGCCATGCCGGATACCAGCGCAGTCAAATCGGTTGCTTGCAGCTTATCTTCAAACGTGAGGCATTGCGCATCACTGCGACTGGTAGTGCCACAAGCTGTCAGACCTAAAAGCACGCTCAGCAAAACAACGGCTAGAGGTAAGAAAGTAAAGCGAGAGGCAGGACGAATAGACATATCGATTCAGAATATCAATAAAAGTCGTATTCTACTAGTGGATGCTAGTACGATTAATTAGTGAGATTTAAGACTGTCATGGTTGGCGGTCTTGGAGGACCATCCAACAAATGCGAGATCAGACGGTCAGCAGGCAACTTCACTTGCGCCGTAGAGACCACCGTGCCACTGATCACCTGAATCATTCTGACGTTCAAAATCAAACCTTCAGCAGTATTCACATAAGTACCAGTGATGATGCTGCCAGTTTGCACTGGTGGCTTGAGTTGTTTGACATCCCTACTCAAAGAAAACTCACCACTAGCTTCAATCAGAATATTTTTTCTGAAGGTGATATCTGTGACGGACCAATTTCTTAATTGCATTTCATGCATTAAGTTTTGCGCTAAGAGACGGCCCAACTGAGAAGTCTCATTCAAGGTATTCAGAGCAACAAAATCAGTTACTACTAAAGCGCGACTTCTCATCTCCGGGGAAAGATTGCGCTCAAGCTGCTCAGCAATAAACATCGAAGCCGTATTGAGTGCCCCGGTTGATGAAGTACTTGGCACTAGAGAAATGGGCTCATAGCGAAACGGATAAGGTGAAACTGTCTTTTCTTGACCTGGCTGGGTCTGTGCATGAGCAGAAGTGAGGCAAGTGAATGCAGTCAATAAAGTGCAGGCAAAGGTGCCACGCCCCATGGCGAAGAGTGTGCTTAATAGTAGTTTCATTGCGCAACCGATCTAGAACTTACGGTCTCAGTTGGCATCATCTTATTGACCTTGGTATCGCTATCAGGCAGTCGAACGCGATAACTCACCGGAAAATCACTGGACATTCCTGGCTGAATAATCATGACTGAATAGTAAGGCTGTGAGTTGCAATTATCACAATTGACTGCATAGGGCGAGCTCGCAGAAGTGCATCCTGAACAAATCAGAAGACTCGCAATCAATAATGAAAGATAATTTAAACGCAACATATCCTTAGCCCAAAAACTTCGACACTGCTTCATTTGAACACTTCAATACCAACAAACGTTTTGATACCGCACTGCTTAATATGGCGCGCTTGTATGGATTCCTATATTCCCTTTACGGCTCAAAATTGCGATTGATGAGGATTTAGTGAAATGAATTTTCAGAAGTCACCGATTTAATGGCAAAGCATTTTTTATTTGGCAAGGTTCCGCATGCGCTGATTGCCCTGATAGTCCAAGGCTGCGCTTTTGTTCTGGCGGCTGCCTTATGTTGGCTTGCGATACAACTAGACTTTCATTTCCCAGGCTTTTTACCTAGTGCCTTTCCCAATCTGGCAGTTCTTTTAATAGCACAAGGAATCATTGCCTATTTTTTAAGCATTACCTTTCGAATGGCCCATTGGTGGCGCTATATTCACCTGCTTTTTCCCTTGGCTATTTGGGTTGCGCTGGCACTGGATATTCCGACTGGCTATTTTTTAATTGGCTTTCTACTCACCGCAGCCCTTTTTTGGTCGGTTTTTATCACTCAAGTGCCCTTTTACCCCTCCAAGCCCGAGGTTTGGAATGCAGTTTCTGAGCTTTTGCCTGGTAAAAAGCTCAGAATTTTGGAAATTGGCAGTGGCCTAGGTAATTTTGCAATTCGTATGGCCCAGTTACGACCAGAATCTTGCGTTGAAGGCATTGAAATAGCCCCTTTACCCTGGATGATGAGTGTTATTCAGTCCAAATTCCTCAGATCACCCACTCGTTTTCGTCTTGGTAACTATCAAAAGGTTGATTTTGCCAACTATGACCTGATTTTTGCCTACCTTTCACCAGCCGCTATGCCCGATCTATGGCAAAAAGCCCTTCTAGAGATGGGTGGTGAAAGCCTCTTACTAAGTCATGAATTCCCCGTGCCCAACATTCATGAATCCCAAAAATTGATCTTTAGCTCAGATCAACTGGAGTGCTATGTCTACAAAATCGGCCAATATCGCCCCGCTTAACGGGAAGACAGGCACCATAATCTTGCTTTATTCAGGCAATTAAATGTCGTAATTACAGGTATTCTTCTGTTATTCAGGCAAAAAGGGGCTTCTTGTGTTTGTCATCATTGGTTACGTAGTCGTTATTTTCTCAGTCTTCGGCGGATTCATGATGGCCGGCGGTCACCTTGCGGCCCTGCTTCAACCGATCGAGTTATTGATGATTGGAGGTGCTGCATTTGGTGCCTTTTTAGTCGGTAATGACATGAAAACCATTAAAGCAACGGTTGCAGCCCTACCGACTGTGCTTGCTCCGTCTGGTTACAGTAAAGCGCTCTATTTAGATTTGCTAGCCATGATGTTTGAGTTTTTGACCAAGATTCGTAAAGACGGCATGATGGCCATCGAAAAAGATGTAGAAAATCCAGAAAACAGCGCCATCTTCACCAAGTACCCAAAAATTATGAAAGACCATCATTTGATGGACTTTTTATGCGATTACTTACGGATGATGCTCTCCGGCAATATGGAGCCCTTCCAAATTGAAAACCTGATGGATGTGGATATTGAGACTCACCACAATGAAGGTCATGCAGTGTGCCATGCGATCGCAAAGATGGCCGACGGTATGCCAGCGTTTGGTATTGTTGCTGCGGTGATGGGTGTGGTTCACACCATGTCATCTGTTGGTCAAGTATCTAACAATGAACTAGGCGTCATGATTGCACACGCTCTCGTGGGAACCTTCTTAGGCATTTTGCTCTGCTATGGCTTTGTTGGACCACTGGCCACTATCCTGGAACAGAAACTCAATGAATCTACCAAGATGCTCCAAACCGCTAAGATCATTTTGCTAGCGAGCTTAAATGGTTACGCGCCGACGATTGCCGTGGAGTTTGGACGTAAGGTATTAAATTCAACTGAGCGTCCTGAGTTTCTTGAACTCGAAGAATATATTAAGGGCGCCAAAACGCGTTAATCCATGGCTACTAAAGAAGAAAAGCCGCTCATTGTTGTTAAACGCGTTAAAAAAGTTGCTGGCGGACATCACGGAGGTGCATGGAAGATTGCGTACGCAGACTTCGTAACGGCCATGATGGCCTTCTTCCTATTGATGTGGCTACTAGCTTCAGTCTCTAAAGAAGATTTAAAAGGTATCTCTGAATACTTTAAGATGCCAATTGAAAAAATTGTCTCCACCGGCCCTAGCACTACAGGAGCAAGCGGCATTTTTGTTGGCGGCGGTAAAGATCTCACACGTAAAGATGGTGAAGTTTCTAAAGCGGATGACAACAGCGATAAATCTCCGCAAAAAATGCTGGATGAAGAAGGTCTTAAGCAACTGAAGACCAAAGTTGAATCTGTCATTCAAGATAATCCTCAACTTAAAAGCTATAAACAACAAGTATTAATTGACATTACTGACGATGGTTTGCGAATTCAGATTGTAGATAACCTCAAGAGACCGATGTTTGCATTATCCGATGATGAGCTCCAGTCTTATGCACGCGATATTATGAAGGCCATTGGCAAGTCATTGAATGGTGTTGAAAATAAACTCACCCTATCTGGCCATACCGATGCACACCCTTTCCCTAATAAAGAAAAGTCTTATAGCAACTGGGAATTATCTGCAGACCGAGCCAATGCTGCGAGACGAGAGTTAGTGAATGGCGGCATGGATGAAACCAAACTATTGCAGGTTATCGGTCTATCTTCTGCCGTTTTATACGATAAGGCAGACCCATTAAACCCAATCAATCGCCGCATCTCGATTATTGTGATGAACAAAAAAGCTCAAGAACGCATTGAGAAAAATATGTCTATTGAGGCAGGTAATGCCGAATCAGTTCAAAAAGGCATTCAAGCAGGGGCTCCTGATGCAAAGGCAGCCGCAGTTAAGGCAACAGACACTAAGCCTGATGTTAAGCCCGCCGCTAAGCCGTAATGCTGAGCCCTAATCAGTGATACCTATCGCCTCTACTCCATACACTATTAAAAGCATTTACCCTTTCGCCTATTTGTAATAATGTAGATCATGATGACACTAAAGACCGGTCTCCCTAAGCTCCCTTACTTGCCAGTCAAAGTTGGCTTAATTGGCATGTTATTGAACGCGCTCTTGATGGCGGGTCTGCTTTTACTCAATACCCAAAGCTGGGCACCGGAGTTCAAAATCTCTGGTAAGTCTGCAAGCTCTACTTCCGCTAAAAACACAACTCCTGACTCACCAAAAGATGAGGCTCCGGCACCTGTCGATTTAAATAAGCTCAAAGAGTTAATTGCACAAAATCGCATCTTTTTAAATACTGCTTATGCAGAAAAAAAAGCACCTGATCCTGTCTCAGAAGAAGTGCGCAATTTAGCGGACCGTGTTACTCAAGATCTCGCCGATATGAATGCTATTTGGCAATCTTATTTAGCGAGTCCTTTAAGCGCTGAAGAAAAAACATTAGCAACACAATTTACAAGCGATTTTGACAAACTGGTTAACCAATCGATCAAGCCGACTGTGGACCTTTTGCAAGTGAACTACTTATCGCAAGCCAGCGCCCTGCTCGCCCGCACCCAAGGCATGCAAACACAAGTAATAGCTGATGTAGATGCGCTCATCAAAGCCCAAGCGAGTACAAAACTCATTGCCTTACAAAAGAAAAGTGTGACAGAAGTTGCACCTGCAGCACCTTCAGTTCCAGTAGTTGAAACATCAAACACGCCAAGTGGTGAAGTCTCTTCAGTTAAGTCAAATGCGCCATCCTCTGTTAATGGCATGCCTACTGATAAGCTCATGATCATTACTGTTGGCATGCTGATCATGCTTGGCTTGGCACTCCTAATCTCAAGAACTCTGAAACACAGCTTAGGTGCTAGCCCTGAAGAATTAACTAAGGCTGCAGGCTATATCGCTAGTGGTCAATTGGATTACCGCATTACATTGAGCGCAGGTGACCATAGCAGTGCGATGGCAGCTATTAAAGCGATTCAGGGTGAATGGAAGCAGTTCATGCTCGATACCAGCATTTTGAATGCCGCCATGCAAGATGGAAAGTTATTAGGCCGCCGAGATGCTGATCAGCATCGTGGTGCTTTTTATGAATTCGCGCAAGAACTCAATACGACTATTGACCTGGCAATGCAAAAGGGTCAAGTCTCTGAGTCTGCGCAACGTAGTGTGCAACAAGCTCTCCAAAAAGCCTTAACACAAGCTCAAGCTATTCCCGTAGCGCTACAAAATCATGATTTGAGTAAACGTCTTGCGGTTGATAGCGAACTGGAAGAAGTTAATTTACTCAATAAAACCATGAATCAACTCCTAGATAAGATGGAAGAGCTCAGTAGCTTTGCTAAAGGTCAAGGGGTTGAGATTCAAAAGTTGGCTAAAGAGTTAACGCTTTACCATGCAAGCCTCATCAAGGGATCTGAAGAGCAAGCTCAGGTCTTGCAAAGCTCTAATCTCAAGATGCAAAGCTTGGGCGATAGCACTAAACAAAATGCTGAAAATGCCAAACAAGCCCGTCTCATGGCAGTTTCCACGTCTGAGATGGCGAATACCCTCACTGCTGAAGTAGCTCAGTCAGGAATTCCTGCTGAAAAAATGGATAGTATTAATAAGGTGGTCGAGCGTATTGCTAGCTCCACACAATATGTCGCCGATATGAGCGCCAACATCACGACCGCCTCTTTAGATCAGAGCTTGAACCTCTATGAAGTGAACGGCGCCGTATCTCAGGTCGAAAAAATTGCCCAGAAAAATGTTGAAACTATGAAAGATACGGTCCATAGTGGTGAAGCTTTATTGCAACATGCCAACACCCTAGCCCAGACTTTCGGTCAATTAACGGTTTCAGAGTCTCAAAATGTCCCTTTGAATGCCGTTTCAGCTGACACAACAAAGAGTCCAGAAGCTGAAAATCCCTCAGCAAACCCTGCTGAAAAAGATCCTGACTGGAAGCTGTTTTAAGCCCAAATTTGGGTAAGTTTTTTACCCAAAAATCTGACTAAAACCGGTGTTTTTAGCTATCTATTGCTAATAATCCCAGTTTTAGAAGCTTGAATTAAGGGGGGTTCACCCCCCTTTTCCAGCAATTCATTTACCCCCCGCTCGCTGAAAATCATTTATCAGCAATTAATCCCTTTTAAGGTGTAGCGGTGGCAGAAGAAAGCGATTTAGAAAAAACCGAACAGGCCTCGTCGAAACGATTAGATCAAGCGTATCGAGAGGGTGACGTTCCTCGCTCCAGAGAATTGCAGACCTGCGCCCTGTTATTTACTGCTGGATTATCGATTTGGATCTTGGGGTCGCATCTTAACAGCGCCCTTGCAAGCATGCTTAGTGCAGGCCTCACTTTTGATAGCAAATTAGCCTTTAATACGGATAGCACTCTGGCAAGTCTTTCTGGTCAAGTCATTGATTTGCTAATCGCCTTTTCTCCTTTAGGCTTAGCCCTAATAATAGTTGCCCTAGCCGCACCAGTTCTGGTTGGTGGCTGGAACTTCAGTACAGAACTTTTAATACCCAAAATTACGAGGCTCGATCCCATCAAAGGGTTTGGTAATTTGTTCTCCACAAATTCATTAGTAGAGCTGGCCAAGGCGATGGCAAAAGCTACTTTAATTGGATTTGTAGCCTATTTTATGATTGCAGCTGATTTTGCACAGCTAGTCACCCTGTCATTAGTTCCCCTAGAGGTAGGTGTAGCAGAGACAGGTTTATTCCTAGTGAAATCTTTTATTTTTATAGTGGGCGCATTAGTTGCCATTGCCTTGGTTGATGTACCTTATCAACTCTATCAATATGCTGAGAAGCATAAGATGAGTCGTGAGGAGCTAAAGCAAGAAGGCAAAGAAGATAACGGCAGTCCCGAAATCAAAGCCAAAATTCGCCAGCAACAGCGTGCAATGTCACGACGCAGAATGATGTCACAGGTACAAAAAGCGGATGTGGTGATTACCAACCCAACTCACTATTCGGTTGCCATTCAATATAAAGAAGGAGATATGAAGGCCCCTGTGCTTCTAGCAAAAGGATCGGATGCCGTTGCTTTACGTATTCGAGAGCTGGCGAAAGAGCATGACATTTTGATCTTAGAGTCGCCAAAACTAGCACGTGCAATCTATGCTCATACTGAACTAGATTCAGAAATTCCCGAAGCTCTTTACCTAGCAGTTGCGGAGATTCTCGCCTTTGTATTCCAGGTTAAGAGCTTCAATGGTCGAAGCGGTGCTTACCCAACTCAACCGCACAATATTGTTGTGCCTGATGAATTAGACCCATTATCTAGCACTAAGCAAATCGAGCTTGCATCATGAACTTCACTCAATTTTTGAACTCCCTTAAAAATTTCAATAGTAAGACTATTGCGGGTCCACTCATCATTGTGCTCATGCTTGGAATGATGGTTTTGCCAATTCCAGCAATTGGCTTAGATCTCTTATTCACCTTTAATATTGCACTATCTATTTTGGTGCTGATGATTGGACTACAGACCTCCAAGCCCTTAGATTTTTTAGCATTTCCAACAGTGCTCTTGGTAACAACCATGTTGCGCCTAAGCTTAAACGTGGCATCTACCCGCTTAGTGTTAACCGAAGGTCATACCGGTCCAGCAGCAGCTGGCAAAGTAATTGAAGCTTTCGGACACTTCTTAATTGGCGGTAACTATGCAGTAGGTATTGTGGTCTTCATTATTTTGACCATTATTAACTTCACGGTAGTCACTAAAGGTGCTGGAAGAATTGCAGAAGTTGGCGCACGTTTTACCCTAGATGCGATGCCTGGCAAGCAAATGGCAATTGATGCCGATCTGAATGCAGGCATGATTGGGCAAGATGAAGCCCGTAGTCGCCGCACGGAAATCAGCCAGGAAGCTGAATTTTATGGCGCCATGGATGGTGCATCTAAATATGTACGAGGTGATGCAATTGCCGGCATTCTCGTAATTATCATTAATATTCTCGGCGGCCTCATTGTAGGCATGATTCAGCATGATCTGAATTTTAGTGATGCAGTGAAGAATTACACTTTACTTGCTATCGGTGATGGCTTGGTCGCGCAAATTCCATCGCTGATTATTTCCATTGCAGCCGGTATTGTGGTTTCTCGCGTAGCTAATGACCAGGACATTAGTACACAGTTAACCAAGCAGCTCTTTACCAACCCTAAAGTTCTGAACATCACTGCACTCATTATTGGTGGCATGGGATTAATTCCAGGCATGCCCAATCTTGCTTTTTTACTCTTAGCAGCCACTCTAGCAGGCATCGCATACACAGTGAAAAATCGCCTAAAACAAGTAACCGAAACTGCTGCAAAAGCCAATGAAACTGCTGCAACAGAATCCATCGACGCCACATGGGATGACGTCATGCCAGTAGATGCACTTGGTCTTGAGGTAGGTTTTCGGCTAGTTCCTTTAGTCGATGCACAGCATGGTGGAGATCTGATTAAACGCATTAAAGCCTTACGTAAAAAGTTCGCTCAAGATGTCGGCTTCCTAACACCTCCAGTCCATATTTGCGATAACTTAGAGCTAAAACCCTCTGCCTACAGTATTAAATTAAAAGGTGTAGAGATCGCGAAAGGCGAATCCCATTATGGTCAATTCTTAGCAATTAATCCTGGAAATGTAACCGGCCAGCTACCCGGCCCTGTCACATCAGACCCCGCATTTGATTTACCGGCAACCTGGATTGATAACAGTCTACGGGACGAAGCACAGGGCATGGGCTATACCGTGGTGGATGCAAGTACCGTTATTGCGACCCATCTCAATCATGTCATTGGTATGCACGCATCAGAACTACTTGGCCATCAAGAAGTCCAACAGTTGCTTAATTTACTCAGTAAAGAATCTCCTAAACTGGTTGAAGATTTGATTCCAAAATTACTCACTAGCTCAATAGTGCAAAAAGTATTACAGAACCTATTGAGCGAAGGAGTCACAATTCGCGATATGCGCACCATCATGGAAACTCTCATTGAATATGCGCCCCATACCCAGGACCCCACTGAGTTAACTGCTAAGGTAAGAATTAAGTTAGGTCGAGCCATTACCCATCAACTCTTCCCAAATAGCAATGAAATGTCCGTGATCTCCCTTGAAAATAATCTAGAACGTCTTTTAATGCAGGCAGTCAATGGCAGTGGTGATGGCAGCTCAATTGAGCCCGGAATTGCTCAAACCCTAGCTACACAAGCAGGCGAAGCAGCTCGCGCACAAGAAAAGATGGGGCATTCTCCCGTGCTTTTAGTTGCCTCACCATTACGCGCTACCTTAGCAAAATTTCTGAAAAGGGTGACACCTAATTTACGTGTTTTATCCCATGAAGAATTACCCGATTCCAAAACTATCCGTGTTGCCAACTTAATTGGAGGTTCAGTATGACCATGAAAAAATTTCTAGCCAAAACGACTCGTCAGGCTTTGATGCAAGTCAAAGAAGAGCTTGGTGAAGATGCAACCATTATTTCAAATCGATCTATTAACGGCTGGACCGAAATTCTAGCGCGTGGTGAAACAATAGTTAATCCAGACTTACATAGTCAAAAAACTCAAAAGCCAGACGATGCGCACTTTACAAAGCAAGTACAAGCAAAAAAAGCGCAAGAAATGCTTGCTTTGCTCAATAGCAAGCCTACTCAAAAAACTATGGTCCCTTTGCTCGAGCCCCAAGAAGTGAATACAACTAAGGTTGATGCTATTCAGAATATTCAAATTCAGGGTGTTCTAAAGGAAATTCGTGAAATGCGTACTCTATTTCAAGTACAAATTGACAGCCTCTCCCGTGCGAGCTTGGAATATAGTCCCAATAAAAGAGATCTCATGAGTCAATTTTTATCGGCTGGCTTCAATCTCGACCTAGCAAAACGAGTTATTACAAAATTACCATCAGACTTTTCTGCTAAAGAGGCTACTCCGTGGGCAATTAATTTACTCGCAAAAAATCTACAAGTACTTGAAAATGAATCAGAGATCATGAGTCGCTCAGGCATTTATGCCTTGCTGGGACCTACAGGCGTAGGAAAAACAACTACGATTGCAAAAATTGCTTCTCGTTATGTTCTCAAGCATGGCAATCAAGGCATTGCTTTAGTTAGCACCGATACATATCGAATTGGCGGTCATGAGCAACTACGTATTTACGGTAAGATTTTAGGGGTTGAGGTATTTGCTGCCAAAGATGCTCAAGAATTACAGCAAATACTTGAGCAACTTAAGGACAAGAAGCTGGTTCTTATTGATATGGCAGGATTAAGTCAAAAGGATCAGATGGTGGGCGCACAACTTGATATGCTCCATGAGGCCAATCATGATATTAAAAAAATCCTCTGTCTTAATGCTAGTGGCACTCTAGACACCCTCAATAATGTCAGCATAGCTTTTGCTGGTCGAGGTCTAGATGGCTGCATCATCACTAAGGTTGATGAGGCAATTGGTTTGGGGGGCGTTATCAATGTCGCGCTTCAGAATAAGCTCAAAGTCTTTTACCTCACCAACGGTCAGAGGGTGCCTGAAGACATAGCCATGGTCGATAAAGTGACACTGATTGAAGAGGCCTTTAATCAAGGAAAAATGAAGGACGCTACGTCAACAATCTCTGCAGAAGATTTACCAGCCTTCTTTAGCAAGTCAGCGGCAATGATAGATCAGGGAATCACTCAATATGCCTAATCCTTGCGATCAAGCGGAGGGATTGAGACGAATCTTGATGCCTGTCAAGCCCAACGCAATATGTAACCTAAGTTTTAACCTTAAGCAGGGCAAAGGTCAGTTACTGCATAGCCTTATTCAGGATATGCATAAACAGCAAATTCATTTCATTGACACCAGCATTGGAGGTCACCAAGAACTACCGCTAGCCTTGCTCAATTACCATCATTTCATTATGAAATTAACGCACACCCCAGAATCCATTAAGCAAACCTTTGGGATTATTAAGTTATTCAGCAATAGCACTGAAAACCGGGTATTTGGCATGATTGTTAGCGCCCAAAATGAGGCTGCCGCACAAACTATTTACCGCAATCTGAAACAAGCTAGCAAGAGGTTTACACATATTCAACTAGAACTCATCGGTTTTAGTACACTTGACAATAACTGGGTAAGCCCTATGTTGAAGAGCATGGTGCCTGCCCAAATGAAAAAGACTATTTTTACCACCCCATTTGGCGCAGCAACAAACTAAAAAAACTATGTATAAGGCTGACGGAAAAACAGACCAAAAAGAAAGTCTCGTCCATCAATACGCCGATTTGGTCAAAAAAATGGCTCATCAAATTAAGGCTAAATTGCCTGCCAACGTTGAGGTTGATGATTTAATCCAAGCTGGCATGATGGGCTTACTAGATGCTGCTGGCAAGTACCAAGATGGTCAGGGCGCTCAATTTAAAACCTATGCTAGCTCGCGCATTCATGGAGCTATTATGGATGAGCTCCGCAATGCTGATTGGCTACCACGCAACATTCGTAAACAAATGCGGGACGTTGAAAAAGCGATTAACAGCTTACAACAAAGCTTGGGTAGAGCTCCAAGTGAGAATGAAGTCGCCAAAAAACTTAAGCTTGACATCGCTGATTACTTTCAACTTTTGACCGATTGTAGTGGGCATCAGCTGATTTATTTTGAAGATGTTCATAAAAATGAGGAAGAGGATCACTTCCTTGACCGTTTTATTCAGAGTAATAGTGGCGATGTCATCAATGGCCTGCTTTCAAAAGATTTTAAAGAGGCTCTAAAACAGTCTATTGAAGCGCTACCCGAGAGAGAGAAAATTCTAATGGGTTTGTATTACGAACAGGAACTCAACCTCAAAGAAATTGGCGCAGTAATGAGTGTTACTGAATCTCGCGTATCTCAAATGCATAGCCAAGCCGTTGCTAGGATTCGCACAACCTTAAAAGAGAAATTATGGACTGGGCCAGCCTAGGCGGTATTGCACTTGCACTCATTGGCATTTTAATTGGTGAATCAATTGATGGCGGTAGGATTTCCTCCCTACTCCAACCTTCGGCATTCATCATTGTTACCTTTGGTACTTTTGGTGCAGTTTTGCTACAAAGTCGCCCCATTAACTTTCGCAATGGGTTTAGAAAACTCAAATATGTATTTGCTGAGCCAGAAGATCAACGAACTGCTTTGGCACTCGATATCTCGCAATGGAGTTTGGTAGTCAGAAAAGAAGGTGTCTTAAAGCTAGAAAGCTTTATGAATGAAGCGCCCGATCCCTTTGTTAAGAAGATTTTACGCCTAGTGATTGATGGTGCGCCACCGCAAACCATTAAAGAGGTTGGAGCAAATGATATCTATCAATATGAGTTACATGAACGTAATGCCATTAAAATTTGGGATTCTGCTGGTGGCTATGCGCCTACGATTGGGATCTTAGCCGCAGTGATGGGCTTGATTCATGTAATGGAAAATCTATCTGACCCTACTCTATTGGGGAGTGGTATTGCAGTAGCCTTTGTTTCCACTATTTATGGTGTTGGCTTGGCAAACCTCTTATTTATACCCATTGCCAATAAGTTAAAGACTCTACTGCAATTAGAAGTTTCTAAATATGAAATGCTTGTAGAGTCACTGGCATCAATTGCTTACGGCGAACACACCAAAGTGATAGAGGATCGACTCTCTGGATACCTCCTTTAAAAATCCTCCACTGAAAAGACGTCCTCACCTAGACGATCGTGAACATCATGATCGCTGGCTTGTCTCCTACGCAGATTTCATCACCCTCCTATTTGCATTTTTTGTAGTGATGTATGCCAGCTCGACCATTAATCAAAAGAAATATGACGCACTATCTAATTCCTTAATGTCAGCATTTGCCCCAGTCCAACTGACGGAAGGTGATAGTAAATTAGAAATGAGAGTCAAGGGGGATGCTGAGATTACTGGAACACAAACAACTGAACAAAGCCCAATCCTCATTGACCCCTTAGGACTAGTCAAGCTCAAGCGAGAAATGGCAATAATTAAGCGCGAGAAAATGAATCGCCTTGAAAAAGACCTCACAAAAGCGTTAAATCCGCTAATACAGGATGGAAAAATTAGCGTTGTTCAATCGCCTAAAGGCATCAGGATCGATATTATTGATAGCTACCTCTTCAGCCCTGGATCAGCTGCGGTTACTAGCGCAGCAGCGCTCCAAACTCTTGCAGAAATTGCCCCTATTTTGGCTAAAAGCGATCAAACGATTGATATAGAAGGTCACACAGATAACCAGCCCATTAACACCAAGGTATTTAACTCAAATTGGGAGCTATCAGCGATTCGGGCGACCACAGTACTGAATGTCTTGAATCAAAAAGGTATCAATGAGAATCGTTTAAGTGCCACTGGCTTTGGCGCCTCAAGACCTATTAGCAGTAATGATTCAGCTTTGGGCAGAGCTAAAAACCGCCGCGTTTCCATTTTACTTTTAAGAGATCCCAGTCAGCAGCCTGGATCGGACTTATTGCCTGCCAAAACAGATTAAAATATAGAAACCCCATGAAGTTATTAATCGGTTAATTCAAATAACCCCTTACAATGTCCTCAAATTCTCAACTCACACCATTTAGAGCAAGATAATCCTATGAACCTTATCGACTTTATAGCGCCTTTTTTATTTGGTGTTTTCGCGCTGATAGTGCTCGGCATGGTCATCTTCATCATGAAATTAATTGAATCAATTGATAAACAAGCGACCCAGATAAAAAGCATCTATGGTCTGATTGATCAAACAAAAGCTGAGACAGAGGCAGCGCTAGATTCTTTCGCGCCAACTCGGGAAAAAGTACACAGTCATAATACTCGTCTAGACAGTATTGAGTTTGAGCTCAAAGGCATGCGAGAAAAGATGAGCGCGGTGAACCCTAAAAAATAACCTTGATTACCAAAAATTAATTGGTAGCAAGTGCTCGTTAATCTCTTGAATCACTGCTTTCTTGGATGAATCTGTAGTGACTTTCTCTTTAATAAGATAAACCAGTACATCTATAGTCAGCTCTCGTAATGAGCCAGGATCCCAAACATTCATCCGATCCTTAAATAAGGACAAAACATCCTTGCCGCCTAAACCGCGCAAACCAGGATGCAACATATCACTCATTGCTATAGTGTCGACAAGAGATTGCACTACATTACGGCTTCCTGAAAAGCGAGTATTAAAAGTCTTGCATAACTTTTCAATTATCTGAGATTCTGTCAAATATGCCATTTCAGGTTTTGCCTATTTCTTTACTATTAGTGCGGAAGATGAGGTTTAGTTTCGCTAAACTCATGATTTAACTGCCAAATATTATCACAAATGATAATATACAACTCAATGTATAGAGCTAAATCTAAAATAAGAGAAGCCGATAAAAAGGCAGTTCGCTTACTGTGCTCTTCATTTAACGAATCACTGCGATCAGGCAAGGAGTACAAGGTCGCATTAACCAAGATGATTGAGTCCCAGAAGCAATTTATTCCAGAATTAAAAGGGCTTGACTCTAACAGTATTTTAGCCAGTTACAACGCCCAAATAGTCGTTTCTTTACCACAAGAGTTACGAAATAGAGCAATCAAACTCATCACCCATCTTGTACAAAAACATATCAATCCAAAACTGAGCGCTTCAGACTGTTTCTTTATGGAGGCGTTTATTGATGAACAATTGCTACAACTGAAAGAATGGCTGAAGTAAAAATTAATCCTACTGGAATATTCCAGTAGCCCAGCCTGATTATGGTTGGCCGATTTTCTTAATCACACTAGCCAATTTTTTAGCATAATCGGGATCAGTTGCATAACCTGTCCTAGCCATGGCATCAGCATAACTATTCACATTGCTAAGATTATTCAAAACATGCTGGAAGCGTGGATTGCTAGTAATTAAATTGGCAAAGTCTTTAAATGAATCTGCATAAGAATCATAAGCTCTAAATTTTTCTACTTTTAGCTGCTTCTCACCATTAATGTATTCAGTAGTCATAGTTGATACCACCCTACCATTCCAGTTGCCTGTTGCTTTAATACCAAATAAATTATTACTAGGGGTACCATCAACACCTTTAATTTCTTTTTTACCCCAGCCCGTTTCTAATGCAGCTTGACCCAGCATAAATTGAGCTGGTAAGCCACTAGTGCTACTTGCCTGTCGGGCATATGATGCAAGCTTATCTGTGAAACCATTAACAGTATCTTTAACAACATTTGATATGGATGAGGATACAGCCTCTCCAGGCATTTCAATTTCACTAAATAATTTTGAAATTCTATCTGTCCAGGATTTTGTACCGTCAACTTTATTAATGGCGCTTTTTGAGCGAACCTCACCTAGGTCTGCTAGTGAAGTGTAAGCAGATAGACTAACGCCTGAACGATTAAGCCCAAGTGCTTTAGAGCTAATCGGGGCGTCACCTGCTTGCCCCTCGGGTGCACCAACTACTTTGCTAAGCTGCCTTACAAGAACGTCAGCCAAACCAATACCCTTGCCGTTTGCAAGTTTTTGACTTAATTGTTGATCAAACATGGAGGTATAAAGTTTATTTTGCTCGGTATTAAAGACACCATCCTGTGGGCTAGCATCACGCATACTTTTAAGCATCATATTAATGAAGATTGCCTCAAACTGCTTAGCAACGCCTTTAATTGCTTCTGGTGAATTCTCTTTTGCAGACTTCTTAAGTGATGTGAGGCCATTAGCATCCATGGCCAGCTGATTACTGAGATCAGCGCCTGCAATAGTGTTGTTTGACAGTGCCACGACTAATGCTTAAATAATCTCAAGTTCAGCACGCAATGCACCAGATGCTTTGATTGCTTGCAAGATAGCCACCAAATCTTGAGG
Source organism: Polynucleobacter sp. AP-Feld-500C-C5 (assembly GCF_018882265.1). Taxonomy (NCBI): domain Bacteria; kingdom Pseudomonadati; phylum Pseudomonadota; class Betaproteobacteria; order Burkholderiales; family Burkholderiaceae; genus Polynucleobacter; species Polynucleobacter sp. AP-Feld-500C-C5. Next base: position 184,861 of record NZ_JACVOW010000022.1, read on the forward strand.
GGTTGCACCAACGGCGTTCAATCCACGCACTACCTCAGACAAAGAAGCGCCGCCAGCCAATTGAATAACGTTACCAGGATCTTGATTTAAGCTAACCTGTGATACCTTCGCCTCAACTGTGTTTCCGGTATTGGAGAAAGCACTTGGCTGACTGATAACAGGGGTCGTACTGATAACCACGGTTAAATTACCATGCGCTACTGCACAATTTTCTAACTCAACACTTTGATTGAGGACAATCGAGCCTGTTCTTGCATTCAGAATCACTTTCGCCTCGCCTTTAGCCGGCGTAACGTTGATGGTTTCTAATGCAGCCATAAATTGGACGCGGTTAGCACTACTAATATTATCCGGTGCAATCTGAATCACACGCGAATCTTGGGCAGTCGCGATTGGTTTGCCAAAGCGTTTATTAATTGCATCAACAACGATGCTAGCTGTAGAAAAATCGGAGCTCTTAAGTTCTAGATTAAAGATATCCATACCTGCTAAATTATTCGGAATCAATCGTTCAACAGTAGCTCCCGCTGAAATTCGACCGGCATTGAGTTGATTAATTGTTGCCGAACTACCATTAGCAGAGGCACTTGCGCCACCAATAACAACGTTACCTTGAGCCATTGCATAGATTTGACCATCCGCTCCTTTCAAAGGGGAAAGTAGTAATGTCCCACCTCGTAAAGTTTTAGCATTACCCATAGCAGAAACAGTAACATCTAAATTTTGGCCGATTTGGGCAAATGGCGGCAAATTTGCCGTCACAATTACTGCCGCAACATTCTTTAATTGAATCTGAGAAAACGTACCAGGTGGGAGTGTTACCCCTAAAGATTGCAACATACTCAACGTACTTTGTAGAGTAAATGGCGTCTGAGTCGTTTGGTCTCCAGTGCCATCTAAGCCTACAACCAAACCATATCCAATTAATTGGTTGCTTCGGACTCCCTGAATATTTGCCAAATCTTTAATCCGCTCAGCATGCGCAACAGAAGTCATGCTCAGGCTACTAAATATACCTACACACAATAGCATTAGCACCATCAGGCTTTTTAGCCATTGAGGTTTTTTTTCAGCCCGAAATAAGCAGAAACGTTGGGATTTAAGAAAAAATGGCATAGTTCTTTTTAGAATGGGGCAATACTTAAGAAGAAACGGGTAACCATACTAGCAATGTAAGAGCTATCAATTGCATTGGTAGTGCGATACTCAAAACGAGCATCTGCAACGGTATTAGAGGCGACTGTATTATTCGTTGTAATCATATTTGGATTAACCACTCCTGAAAAGCGCACAAATTCAGAGCCCTGGTCATAACCAATTTGCTTCTCACCCGCCACCAATAAATTTCCATTCGGAAACACTTCTAAGACTGTTGCTGTAATAAATCCATTGAAAGTATTTCCAGAGTTGGACGTAGCTTTATTCTCATTGGATATATTATTGGCCCAGCTAAAGGTTGGGCTAATAGTATTACCAAACTGATCGGTTGCTGTAGCATTCGCAAGACCCTTTTTAGAGCCTGAGGATCCTGCATCTTTTGTTGCAGTAGTAGTCTCAGTAATATTGATCGTGATCGTATCGCCAACACTACGTGCGCGATTGCCTTCAAACATCGGTTTGTAGCTAGTGCTAGCAAAAATAGAGCCATTGGAAGGCTGAGGCATGACCGCACGAGTACTACCTGGACCAGGGTTTTGTGTGATTGTGCTAGGGGTAACACTGCACGCACTAAGGCTAATGCCTACAATAGCAAAGCTCATTACTGCAATAACATTCTTTTTAGAAATACAAAGTGAAGTTTGCATAAAGACTATCCCAATTGAGCTAATCTTTGCAGCATCTGATCGGAGGTCGAAATCGCTTTACTATTGATCTCATAAGCGCGCTGGGTCTGAATCATATTGACCATCTCTTCGACCACATTCACATTAGAAGTTTCTACAAAACCTTGTGCTAAGACACCTGCTCCATTTGAGCCAGGATTCACAGTATTAGGCGCACCAGAGGCGGCAGTTTCAGTATATAGATTCTCACCCTTAGCACTTAAGCCGGCTGGATTAATAAAGGTTGCTAGTTGCAACTGACCTACCTGAGTAACGGCAACTGTATTTGGTAAAGTCACTGACACCACGCCGTCTGCTGCCACTGTTACTGTCTGTGCAGTTGCTGGAATCGTAATCGCTGGCTGAATCACATAACCACTAGCAGTCACTAACTGTCCAGTGCTACTAACCTGAAAGCTACCATCACGGGTATAGTTTGTAGTGCCATCGGGCATTAAGACCTGAAAGAAACCGCTACCATTAATGGCAATGTCAGTATTGTTACTGGTTTGCTGTAAGTTACCCTGAGTAAAGATACGTTCAGTAGCAACAGGCTTTACACCAGTACCAATTTGCATACCAGAAGGTAGCTGAGTTTGCTGAGAGGACTGAGCGCCTGGTTGACGGATCGTTTGGTAAAGCAAATCTTCAAATACCGCTCGTGACTTTTTAAAACCATTTGTACTGACGTTAGCCAAATTGTTGGATATCACATCCATCTGAGTTTGCTGGGCTTCGAGGCCAGTTTTTGAAATCCAAAGTGAGCGTATCATCTTATTTCCTTTAATTTAGGTATATCTTGACACATTAGGTGTTAATTCAAACTGAAGAGTTGAGCTGCTTTTTGGTCGCTATCCTCAGCATTCTTCATCAGCTGCATCTGGATATCAAATTGGCGTGCCAGAGAAATCATATTGACCATACCTTGCACAACATTCACGTTGCTACTCTCTAAAGCACCATTCACCACTCTTACAGTGGGATCTGCAGCAATTGGAGATAGATCTTGATTATTAAAGAGGCCATCGCTACCACGTACTAATTTTTTCTCATCGGGATTAGATAACTTCAAGACGTCTATCGGTGTTGAGGGGCCACCGCTAATCGCAGGATCAATACTAGAAATTGTTCCATCCGCACCAATCGAAATATTGACGTTCGGTGGAATCGTAATGGGGCCACCACCACCCAACACATTTCGGCCGCCTGCAGTTTGCAAGATGCCATTTTCGCTAACTTTAAAAGATCCGTTACGAGTTAGACCTTCCGAGCCATCGGGACGTTGGACACTAAACCAGCCTTTACCTTCAATGGCGACATCTAGCGTGCGACCCGTTTGCTGGATTGTGCCTGGCGTGAAATCAGTACCATTGCTGGCATTAATAACAAATGCGCGAGTATCAATCTCACCCCCCAAGACCGGTACCGATAGAAAGGAGTCGATCTGCGCTTTAAAACCAGTTGTAGAAACGTTAGCTAAATTATTAGAGTTGGTAGATTGCTGATCCAAAATATGTTTAGCACCAGTCATTGCGGTGTAAATTACACGATCCATATTTAGTCCTTTTTTCTCGCTGGTCTTAATCTATTAAATAAACTTTACTTGTGTAACTAAGTTCATTAACCATTCATTCCGATGAGGGTCTGATAATTTTGGCTTTCGATCTTAACTACTTGAGCGCTAGCCTGATAAGCTTGCTGGGCTGCTAATAAACCGACCATATCAGTGGTTTGGTTAACGTTTGAGGCCTCTACCGAAGACCCCACAATCGTACCCCTACCTAAAGTATTTGCAGCAGCAATTACTGGGACGCCAGACTTTGCTGTCTCAACCCATGAGTCGTTTCCTAAGGCCTTTAACCCTACATTACTCGGAATGAGTGCCACACCAATTTGACCCAATTCATAGGTACTACCATCCGAATAGGTGCCAATAATGGTGCCCGTTGCATCAATTGCTTTTGTATTGAGGTAAGCAAAATCAGTTCCAAGAGTAGTTGTTTGTACAAAACTATTAGAGCCACTCGTAAAACCCGAACTGAATACGTCAATTGCATTTTCAGGCCCAAAACTTTTATGATTAACCAATACTGCCGAGATATTTGCTAACTGCTCTGTTGTAAGTTTGGCACCCAGATAAGTGCTAGGGGCGCCAGAAGTAGTTTTCAATCCAGAGATCAATCGTGTACTTACAACTCCTGGTCCAGCATAACTCCAGTCAACGGAAGTCGTACCATTCATCACTGCAGTACCGAGACCAGATCCACCAGTGCCAGCTGTTTTAGTCCCGCTCCAAGTTCCATAGATAGATGTAGAACTTGCAGTATTTATTTTGTTATAAAAATCTGCAGCAAGTTGCGCAGCGGTCACATTGCTCGTTGCGGCAAAAGTGAGGCCTCCAGCAGAATAAGTGTCACCTGCACTTAACGCTGAGAAAGTTAATGTTTCAATTTGTGCAGCAGCAGTGGTTACACCATTTGTACCAGCGATTGATATAGTTGAATCTGTAGTACTCGAGCTAGATGCACCAGAAACTGTTTTTACACCAGATATCAACCTTGTAGAGACAACCCCATCTCCGGCATAACTCCAGTTCACAGCATCCGTACCATTCATCACTGCGGTACCAAGACCAGATCCACCAGTACCTGCTGTTTTAGTCCCACTCCAAGTACCATAGCTAGAGGTAGAACTTGCACTATTAATTTTGTTGTAAAAAGCGGTAGCAAGTTGCGAAGCAGTCACATTGCCCGTTGCAGTAAAGGTTAGACCCCCCGCCGCATAAGTATCGCCAGCGCTTAATGCTGAAAAGATAAGTGTTTCAATTTGCGTGGTAGGGCCACTTGTACCAAGCGTACCAGTAGTTAATAAACTTGAACTTGTAGCTGTAGAACCAGCAACAGAAATCGTATCGAAATTTCCTAATTTGCCAGTGAACATTCCACTACTAAGTGCGTAATTAGCAGGCCCGCCATTTGCAACTGAGACTGCAGAGCGAGCTGCGATTGTTTCGGCAGTATCTCCAGCTAAAAGGCCTGAAAAAATGGCTGCAACGCCACCTTGGAGAGCGCCTGCAGTAATGGTAGGTTGGGCGCCAAAACTAGTTGCCGTAAAAAATACAATATCGCCCGAGCCTCCATTAATTTGTGCAGCTGAGTAAACTCCACTACTACTAAAATTACTTGATAATTGACCGGTATAAGTTCCATCAGCAGTTCTAGGACCAGTAGTTGCTCCAGCAGATAAATTAGCAAAAGCACTAGCAATTTGTGTGCTGGTCAAATCTTTATTTGCCTTAAAGGTTAAGCCGGCAACAGTGATTGCATCTCCAGCTGACATTCCATGAGCAAAAGTGACATCATCTGTCTCGCGGGCTGAGGGAGTTCCGATAGTTGAAGGAATAACAGTTGGAGCCATCGCAGTTCCGACAGCTTTACCATCAGTGTTTGTATACACCAATCCCCCAAAGGTAATCGTGCCATAAGGAGACAGTGGCGTGGTAAATGCGGCTACATCGACCTGTCTTGTTTGCACTGATTGAGGATGTATTTGGTAGGTCGATAAATTGATGGGAGTGCTATTGACGTCTAGCACCTGAAAACCTGAGGCATTTACCAAAAGGCCGTCGGTATTTTCTATAAATTGACCATTACGGGTATAAGAAGTTTGGTCTAGGGTTGGATCGTACATCACAAACATACCCTGTCCATTGATGGCGGCATTTAGTGGGGTGCTATTAGACATAATCGCACCCTGTGAAAATGACTGAGTAATATTAGAAGCCAATACTGCTCCGCCAGTTTGCAGACCTGATGCTGAGTTAGCAGAATTCAAATGGCTTGCCAGTACGTTTGTAAAGTCAATGCTAGAGGACTTGTAACCTACAGTTGCAGCATTAGCAATATTTTTGCCGAGTACGCTTAAATTCTCAGAGGCAGCATGTAAACCACTTAGTCCTTCTGTAAATGACATATAAATTCCTTAATTATTAATAATCTAGTTAGCGAATTTGTGCGATATCAGCAAGACTCGTTGTGGTGTTGTTATCCAACATAATTTGTGTAGGCGAAGTACCTGTTGGATTAAGAATGCCGGTAACCCCAGCCACAGTTAAGCCAGGTGGATTGATATTTTTTCCTGCGACATTAGCGGCCAATTGGAATTTATAAGGCCCGTCTGGTAACTGATTGCCATTAATATCTTTTCCATCCCAAACCAAGGGTACTGTGCCTGCTTTTTGTGGGCCCAAGGTCAATACATCCACTGTCTGGCCAGCGCCATTCAAAATATTCACTTTCAAGGAAGTAGCGGATGCATCTAACTGCGCTCCAAATGCTGCTTGACCATTGATCAAGTTCATTGTGTTACCAGGAATCAAGACGCTTCTACCAACTAGATTGGTAGCCTCATAAGCCTGACTGGATTGCATTTGTGTGAGCAATGAGCTCATGGAAGTGTTGAGTTTATTAATGCCATCGACTGTTGAAATTTGCGCCATCTGACTAGTCATCTCAGAACTTTTCATGGGATCAGTAGGATCCTGATACTTCATCTGTGCAACCAACATCTTCATAAATTGATCCTGAATCTGCTTCGCTGAACCTGCGGAGGCATTTAATGCTGCAGTAGCGCTATTGATAGCGCCAGCAGTTCCTGTCGCTCCAGAATTTACAGCTGTGGAATTATTTTGAATCGTAGTCATCATCAAGTCCTAATTAGTTTTGGCCAATAGTTAAAGTTCTTTGCAGCATTGCTTTAGCAGCATTCATCGTTTCAACGTTATTTTGATAGGACCGTGAAGTAGAAATCATATTCACCATTTCCTGAGTTGCGTTTACGTTAGGCATGGCAACATAGCCATCCTTATCTGCCAAGGGATTGGCAGGTTCATGCACCATACGTGGAGGAGCCTGATCTTCAATCACTTGCTTCACCTTCACACCTTGATGACCTGATGTCCCAACCTGGGCCGCTTCAAAAATGACTTGTTTAGCCTTATAAGGTTGACCATTAGCACTCGTTGCGCTATCCACGTTTGCCAAGTTACTCGCAACCGTATTTAAACGCTGTGATTGGGAGCTCATAGCTGAACTAGAGATATTAAAAACGTTAAGCAAGGAAGACATATTGAGGTACCGTTCTATTTACTAAATTGAATTATGAAAATAATTAAACGCTAGGTTTAAGTGCTTCATTCATGTCTTTAATGCTAGCGTTGAGCATTGTGATGTTGGCTTCGTAATGAATAGCGTTATCAACGAATGCGGTTCGCTCAACCTCTCCATCGACCGAGTTGCCGTCAACACTGCTCTGTATCAAGGGGCGATAAAGCAAATCTGCTTCACTAATGCCGCCCTTTGTCCCATTTCCTGGAATATGGTTTTGATGGCTAGTCGCCAAAGGCAGAGCGCCATTTAAGCCACCCGCAGCAGTATTCGCGGTATTGCTCACATTAGCTTCTAGAGCCTTTTTCAAAGAAGAGGCAAAGTCAATATCCCGGGCTTTGAAATTTGGGGTATCCGCATTAGCGATATTGGCAGCTAAAATCTCTTGGCGCTGAGCCCTTACCCGCAAGGCAGTTGCGTTAAAATCAAACAATGCATCTAATTTATTCATTTTTTTCTCCAATTCCCCTAAAGAAATCTTTTTTGCTGCCGTAATAGGTTCTGTATTCCTATAAATTGCATTTTCTCTAATGTAATTTGCCCCTGTCTATCTTGATCTTCCAATAAAAGGGGGAATTGCTTGGCTAATTAAGCTATTGACTAAGCGCAGCAAACCTAAAATCATGCCTTAGACACTTATCCACCCTAGGATTGAGCATGAACAGTTTTCTTAAAGCATTATTTTCAAAGCCAATATGGCATGTAAATCCTTGTTTTTTGCCCTCTCATTGGGGTTTCAAGCTTTTTTATGCGGTTTTAGTTGCTAGCACCCTATTGGTGACACCACAATTGGGGTGGGCGCAAGGTCAACCTCAAATCCAAGATCTTCGCCTTATAAACCAAAAGGTTAAGGAGTTTTTAACTGCTCAAAGTGCTGGCTCGCCTGGCAAGGTAGAAATAATCATTACCCCCATGGAACAGGGGACACGCTTAGATTTTTGTCCCAATCCTGAGGCTTTTTTCCCCCCAAGCAGCGCTGCCTGGGGCAGAACTACCGTGGGCGTGCGCTGTGGCCAGCCAAAACCCTGGACGGTTTACCTCCAAGCGAATGTCAGCATCATCGCTAATTACGTAACGGCTGCCAATCCGCTTGGCCAAGGCCAAACCATCAACCCTAATGACTTACAACTGCAAAAAGGCGATATAACCACTCTGCCAACTGGCATATTTACTGAAATTAACCCTATTATTGGTACTAGCGCCAAAATGTCTTTAGCCGCAGGTACTGTCATCAAAAAAGAGATGCTCAAAATGCCTACTGTGATTCAGCAGGGCCAGAGCGTTAGGGTTAGTAGCAAAGGCACCGGATTTTCAATTACCACTGAGGGTCAAGCCCTCAATGCTGCTGCGGAAGGCGAAATTATCAAGGTCAGAGTTAATAACGGTAGCGTGGTGACTGGAATAGCTAAAAGAGATGGCCAGGTTGAGGTCGGCGGCAAGAATTAACGCCCACTAGTTTTGATAGAAGTAAAAAATGATTAAAGTAAAGCAATAAAAAGCCGTAAAAGAAGATGTTCGGGTAATGTTTTATTTGCCAAATACTATGCACCAAAAACTACTCTAAAGTGAACCCATGAAAATTAACGACCCCTTGAAGACCGCACTTAATACCGTAGTAGAGAAACCTACTACAGGAGAGAGTACCTCAACTTCAACTGTGAGGCCTAGTTCTGGCGCAGTGCCACCTCCTGCCGCTGACGTTACAAAACTCTCCAGTCAACTTCAATCCTTACAAGCAATCGTCGCAAACAGTCCAGTATTTGATGCTAAAAAAGTAGACATTATCCGCAGTGAAATTGAGAGTGGTCGGTTTTCAGTTGACTCTGAAAAAGTTGCTGATGCGATGGTTAAGGATGCGGTCTCCTTACTCAAATCTAAATAGATAAAAAAAGCGTACTCAATTTTCTTACGCTGAAATAAAAAATGCACTGGTAATGCTAATACTCAATATCTATCATGAGCATTGCTAAAACTAACTTTGTCAACTCCATTGCAAGCGCTGTCAAAGATTCTCAAGTTAAGATCAAGACACTTGAATCTCAGCTTGTCTCTGGCAAAAAAGTTCTAACGACTGATCAGCAAGATACTGTAGCCACCCTTTCAAAAACTGCTACATCTTATACAAAGCCTCAGGCTAGTATCACGGCCGCACAAAATACGATCGGTGTTGCACAAACAGCCATTACCTCTATTGTCAAATTGATGAGACAGATGGAACAAATGGCATCAATGGCAACTAGCCCAAGTCTTAATGCGAGTGACAGTAATAATTTTAACTTTCGCTTTCAGAAACTGGTTACAGAAATTGGCAAGTTGGCAACTAGCGCCAAACTCAATGGAACCAATCTGTTAAGCGGCACAGCTGGTATGAATGTCATGGTAGGTAATGACAAAACAGCTGCGTCTCGCTACTTCATCAATAGCGTTAATATCTATGGCATGATGACTACTGGCCTGCTAAGCGGCATCAAATTAGATACCCCACAAAATGCTCAAGAGGCAAATAATTCTCTGCGCAGTGCCATGATGCAAATTACCAATGGTGAGTCCAGTTTAAAGTATGCCTCTAGTGAACTTTCTAAAAAAGCAAATGCGCTCACAGACTTAAGTGGGCAGGCTACTGACTCCATCAAAGCCATACAGAATATAGACCCTATCAAAGTCAAGGATCAGCTGGCCCAATTAAAAAGTAAGCAAAACATTGACTATCAACTCATTAGCCAATTAGATCCTGATGCTTACAAAGCTTTAAAAATAACTAACCTTACATCTGGGCTAAGTTAATCAACTCACTCATAGTGAGTATCACTTGCTTTTATTAAAAATAAAAATACTCGCTTACTCAAGTATTTTAAAATTCCACCGTTAAAGAATATATAGAACGAAAGCTTCTGCGGAAGTTTTCAAATGAGCTAATGTAATAGTTAGCGCCAAGCTCTGTTGATGTAGTCTAAGTACTGCGCACTGATGCTTTTTCGTAAGTTGGTTTGTTCTTATGCATGGTGCATAAGCAAGCCGTTTATCACAGTCATGATGACTGTGTAAATTTAACTAAAGGAAAAGAATCATGCCATTTACTTTCAGTCCACTACAAATTACTCTCGCAAATTCAGTTAAAGATGTTCAAAATGACATCATTGCTACTCAGAATACCTTATCAAGGGGTACAGCAGATTTAAACCCTGGCGAACAAGGTGTTGTGACTCGCTTGTCCTCTCAAGCGGCTGGCTATACAAAAATCAAAGCAAACCTTACTGTTGCCCAAAACATCATCAATGTTGGCCAGACTGCTCTAGGATCGGTTTCTGACATTCTGATCCAAATGAAGGCTTTAGCAACACAATCCCAAAGTGCTGGATTAGTTGATGGTACTGATAGAGTTTCGCTAAACACAAGCTTCCAACAACTCTCAACTCAGGTTAGCGCCCTCATTACCAACGCTAGTTTAAACGGTAGTGCTAATAACTTAGTTTCTGGCTCTAGCGCATTGTCTGTAACAGTAAATCAAGATGGTTTAAGCCCTATGACCCTTACTGCTCAAGGCATCACCGCCAGCATCACTACAGCATCTTTGGCCACTGGTATTGGCACTTCAAGCAATGCTGGTACGATGATTACTAACCTAGATACCCTTATTCAAGCCATATCTACTGCTCAGGCCAACCTCAGCGCCTACACTGTTGGCGTAAGTGCGCAGTTGGCAAATGCTACTGGATTAGAATCAGGCTTAAATGGTGCTGTTGCCTCCATGACGTCTATTGACTCCACTGCGCTGCAAACTAAGCTACAATCACTTAATAACCAACAAAGTATTGATTACTACTTGGTTAGCCAGCTAAATACAGCTTCTGCAGCGATTTTGTCGATATTCCGTTGATTTAAAACGCGTTTTAGCTTTCTAAGCATAAAAAAGCCGGGTAATTCCCGGCTTTTTTATGCAATTGAATTGTTAAAGTTTAACTATTATCCTCTTCATAGAAGTATTTTTTATCTGTTTAGGCCTGGTATTGCACCCTTTCGCAAGCTAATGCCAGGACATTAAAGGATTAAGAGGAAGCAAAATGAACAATACGATAACTGGATTAGCTACCACGCTAGCAGCTGGCGTCAACGACGTTCAACAGAAAATTGTTGAGACACAAGTCCAATTAGCAGCGGGTAAGAGAACCTTAAATCCTGCTGAAAATGGGGTTGTGACAAGGCTCACTGCGCAAGTCCTAGGCTATAAATCGGTCGAGAAAAACATTGTTGATGCGCAAAGCGTCATTGATGTTGGACAGGTTGCCCTCCAATCGATTGCAGATATTATGGTCCAAATGAAAGGACTCGCAGTCCAGTCATCTAGTGTTGGCTTTGCCTCTACTGATCGCGATAGCTTAAATACAACATTTGAAAGTCTAGCTAAACAAATCGGCGATATTGCTGCATCAGCTGGAGTTAACGGCAATAATCTCATTAATACTAGCAATGGCCTCACTGTCACTACAGGTATTGATGGTACTACTGCATCGCAAACTACTGTTCAAGCAGCAAACGTCACTGCCATGGCGACTATCATTAATAATCTCAGAATTAATGGTGGCATGACAGGGACAAATACAACGACCACTACTGGAACATCAACAGCTTATCAAGTTGATACCATTGCCTTGAGCAATACTTCCCCTGCCTCAGAATTAATCGCAGGGGATAGCATTACTATTTCAGGTTTAGTCTATACCTGCCCATCTGGATCAACAGCAGATGCTGCTACAGTCGCTACTGCATTTGCAGCTTTTATTACCAATGGTAACGGAACCCCGGCCGCACGCTTTACAACGACAGACGGAACCTTATTAGCAGATAAAGCTGCTGCATTGCAAGCTGTTTATGCTACTGCTACAGCCTCATCAGGTACACTAACCTTAACCTCTGCATCGTATGGCCCACAATCGCCCCCTTCGCTCTTGGTTGATACTCGCTACACTGCAATTGCAAACTGTCAAATCGCTACTACCTCACTATCCAATCAGGTGGCAAGTGTATCTGCCGCACAATCTTCTTTAAGTGCTGCAACCACCGGACTTAAAGCGCAGCTAGAGACTGCAACTGCTTTGGGTACTGGTGTTCAAAAAACGATTGATAGCATTGCTAACGTAGATGCTACAGAGCTGCAAGCCTTCTTGCAAAATCTCAATACGCAGCAAAGCGTTGACTATTATTTAGTTAGTCAAATGAATCAGGCATCAGCAGCCATTCTGTCGATTTTCCGATAAAGTAAAAAATAATAACTAGACTGCTAGGGAAATAAACAAGATCTTAATTTACGCTGATATGATAAATTAGCGTAAATTAAGGTGTTGAACCATAGCAGAGAACAGAAAGTAGAGTCCAAAATTTTTCAAAAACAAAACGCTATTAATGCTTATGTGTCGGTTGACAACAACCTCACTGGCGCTAGCTTTGAAAAACGCTGGTTTGAATCCGTCATCATGATTCTTAAGCGCATTATGTCTGGGGAATTTAATCCAGTTGAAACTCATAAAAAACTCCTTGAAGTTTCAGAGGGTTTACAGTGGGTTCAAGAAAATCTGAATGAGAAGTTGAACTCTCAGCATCGCACGATGCTCAAAAATATCTACAGTACTAATATTCAAATTCTCAATAGCACCATCCAAACCCAAAAAATGGATTACCTACCTCTCGTCATTACCTCTATAGAGATCATTCTAGAGCCCTACAACAAAGCACCTGCAGTAGCGGACTCTGATAACACGGCAAAACAGCAAAATACTGCTTAGAACTTTGCTGCCCATAGACTGCAAGCAGCATCTGTAAGGCCCATATTTCCGAATCGAAGTACTACTATCTAAAAATTCTTAGTTCTTCAGCTGCAGCAGCGTTCAATTGCCCTACTAGGTAGTAATCAATACTCAGTTGATTGTTATGGACTTGAAGTTGGGCTTGTAATGCAGTGGCATCAACGTTTTGTAGATCATCAATATAAGCAGAGAGGCCACTAGAAAACCCCATCGCCGCAGTGATATTGGCTTTAATTGCCCCACTATAAGCGCTCATTGACGATTGCATGGCGCTGACCTGGTCAATGTAAGTATTGAGATTTGTTATCTTTGTACCTGTCGATACAGATGCACTAGCAGACAAGTCATGCTCGGCCGCCAGCGAAGTGCCTAAGGTAGTAAAGTCATAGCCAGCTATGCTTGAGCTAATGCTTGCACTGAGCGCTGGATAAATAGTGATTCCTGGACTCAGGCCAAGCAAGGTTTGCCCATTTATCAGCGAACTACTAGCGATAGATTTAATTTGCAGTCCAAGAGACTGATAGGTGCTTCCATAAGTAGAGGCATTTGTAGAGTCTGCAACTGCAGAGTTCACCAAATTTAGCATTTGATACAAAATACTTGATATCGAAGCGAGACCCGTTTGGGTAACACCTACTAAATCATTGGCAGTTTTAAGGCCAGTTGTTCTAGTATCCCAGGTTGACATATCAGAAGAGAGGGACAAAATGACGCTAGCATTTGCCGCACTCAAATTCGGATTAATGCCTGTAGCTAACTCAGTTTGAGTTTTTACAATTTTTTCTTGAGCAGAATTGATAGCATTCGAGAGAATGGGCGAAAGTCTTGGAATTAAGGTAGACATGAGAGATTCACCTATGGAAATGACCTAAGGTCATTTAACCATAAATTTAGTGTAAAACTAAACCTCTACATCCTAATTTACGGCAAACTTAAGTAAACCTTTAATAATTCTCAGAAATTTTTTACAGACTAGGCACATAAGAGCTAGCTAAGCCATCATTTTGGGCTCAACTGGATATAGTTACCTCATTTTATCCACTCTTTTATCCACCCCTTTGACTAGCTGAATTTGACTGCTTTATGGAATGCCTTTTTCGCTAGATTTGAAGGCGCCTTATTAGAATGATGGAACAAGCAAGGAAATATCAACGCCCAACTCTTTAGCAAAGCTCTTTAGTGATAATGCGCAGGAGAATTGAATAAAGGCATTAAGTCTGCCCGAATTTTTTGAAAAACATCATCCCATTGTCCATCAATAGTTTGTCTACAAAGTCTCAGACTGGGATACCATGGGGTTAAATTTACATTTAAAAGCCAACGCCAGTTTGGGGTCTTGGTTAATAAGACCCAGCAAGGCTTATTGAGAGCACCAGCTAAATGAACGATGGGATTATCCAAAGAAATGACTAGATCACAGGCGCTAATCAGGGCCGCTAAATCATCAAGGTTCTTTTGATTTTCAAGTTGAGAGCGCGTTATTACCTCAATCAGAGATTGTTTTTGAAGTTCCTGAATTTGTACTTCATCATCACCGTCCTCAAGATTAACAAATTTAACACCCGGCATATTGAGGGCGCTGATAATCTGATTTAGATTTATAGCCGTCTTAGCATCTGACTGACTATTTTCTTGCTTGCAAGAGATGCCGATCAAAAGCTGATCTTTGCTACATAAAGAGTCTTTGATGTTATCTATTTGCTGTTTATTAGCTTCAAGAAACTGAGTCTTTACATTACAAAAATCATCGAGATGATTTCTAAAGAGACCTGCCAAGTTACCGATCGGAAGATGAGCATCGTATCGATCCTCATCAACAAACTGCTCAGTTGAAAAAAAATTTATTTCTGGCATAGAGCGCTTAAATAGAGAAATCAAACTCGGATCTACTTGCACAGTCAGGTCGGATACTGTTTTTTTCATTTCAGGAAGTAGTCCACCAAAAAGAATTTGCTCGCCTATCCCCTGCTCCGCCCAAATCAACACTCGCGAAAAGTTGCCGCCGGAAGTCCAAAAAGGCTTTTTACTAACAAGGGGCCGTGAATTAAAGTCTTTATCTTGCCAGCGCCAATCATATTGATACCAGCCCAATTGGTAGCTACCGCTGAGCAAATGGAGCCTAGCAAGATCAATTTGCGCTTCCACAAATTGTGGATTAATCATGATTGCTTTTTGCAGATCTTCAATCGCCAAATGAGTCAAATGAAGCGCATGATAGGTTTTGCTTCGATCTAGATAAAACTGGGCATTACTGGCAGCTAACTCAATCGCCACCCCAAAATCTTCCAAGGCCTGGTCATTAAGAAAGAGTTCCTGCAATATATTGGCACGGTTTGCAAATAATGTTGCCATCTGTGGTTGAAGGCTGATGGATATATTGGCGTATAACAATGCTTCATTCCAACGTTTTAAGTGGTAGAAAGCTGCGCTCAAATTAGCGTTGGCCTCCCAAGAGTTAGCCCTTAAAGATAGAGCTTGCTTGCAATAATCAATCGCTTTCTGGTAATTCCCCAATTGAATCAGAGCACTAGCAGCACTCACAAAACATTCAGGAACATGGGGATTAATTTCAATCGCCTTTGAAAGTAATTGGATAGATCTAGTAGGCTCCTCGTTACTTAATATTGCACCTAACATATATAAAGCATCAAATTGCTGGGGCTGGTCTTGAAGGATGGCCTCGTAAATCAATTTTGCTTGCTCTAGATTGCCTTGCTCAATATGCTCAAACGCGCTAGCGACTGTTTCATTCATGAATTAAGGCCTCTGCTCGCAAAAGGTTTATCTAAACTTGAGCATAGATTTACTTGCTGCCATACCCTGCTCTAAGATAAATTGATAAGGGGCTGCCATAGTAGGCAACATCAGCATCACAACGAGGAATCCAACGCCAAGCGTAATTGGGAAACCAATACCAAATATATTGAGCTGTGGCGAAGCTTTAGTCAGAATTCCCAAAGCTAAATTAGTGATTAACAAAGTAGCCACGATAGGTAAAGACAATTGCAAAGCAATGCTGAAGAGTTTTGCCCCCCATAACGCAATAGTCATGCCATCAATCATTCTAGGTTCTAGCGTAACTGGGAAGGCATAAAAACTTTCTAAAAGAGCAGAAATCATAATTAAATGGCCGTTCATACTCAGGAACACGAGCAAAGCCAAAATACCCATTAATTCACTAATCACAACTGTTGTTCCAGCAGATTGGGGGTCATAGCTTGTAGCAAAGCCAAAGCCCATAGTCATACCGCTGACCTGCCCTGCCAATTCAATAGCACTAAAAATAATCTGCACCATAAAGCCAATTGCAAATCCAATTAGCATTTGTTCGGTCAAGATCAAGACCCCATTTAAGGAGAGCACGTCAATCAAGGGCATTGCAGGAGCTGCTGGCGATATAACCGCAGCCAATAAAATACCCATCGATACTTTGATGGGAATAGTAATAGCTTTATTACCAAAAAAAGGAGCGATAGCTACAAAACCTAAAATTCGCACTAAAGGAATGAGGATACTCACTACCCAAGTTTGGATTAAATCGCTGTTAAGTATCAGCATCTTTTAAGAAGGCTTCAATTTTTAACTGGCTGTAATGACTCGAATTTGCTATCGAGCTTTAACCGATAAGTAGAGAAAAATTAGTAAACATGCCTCGCATATAAGTAACTAAAACAGATAGCATCCAAGGACCCACAATAATAAGCGTCACAAAAATACTTAATAATTTTGGAATGAAAGAGAGTGTTGCTTCATTAATTTGAGTAGCGGCCTGAAATATTGAAACTACTAAACCTACGATGAGGGCTACCAATAACAAAGGTGCTGCAACCAAGATGGTAGTTTCCATCGCCAGGCGGCCCATATTCATGACTGATTCTGGAGACATAATAGATCCTTAAGAAGCAAAACTGGCCGCTAAAGAGCCCAATAAAAGTTGCCAACCGTCAACCAGTACAAACAACATGAGCTTGAATGGCAAAGAAATAATTGCCGGCGAGACCATCATCATACCCATCGCCATCAACACGCTAGCAACAACCATATCGATAATCAAAAAAGGGATGAAAATACTAAAGCCAATCTGAAACCCAGTTTTAAGCTCACTGGTCATGAAGCTAGGCACCAAAACGCTGAGTGGAATATCTTCAGGCGTTGTAACCTTGCTCCCAGACATATTTAAAAATAAGGCCAAATCTGTTTCACGAGTTTGCTTCAGCATAAATTCTTTGATTGGTATGGAACCTTTATCCAAAGCTTGCTGCATCGTAATCTTATTCTCATTAAGAGGCTGATAAGCCTCTTTGTAAACTCGATCAAACACAGGGCCCATCACAAAGAATGTAAGAAATAAAGCCAAACCTAATAAAATTTGATTTGGTGGAGAGGATTGCGCACCTATTGCCTGACGCAAAAGTGACAACACAATAATGATACGAGTAAAACTTGTCATCATTAACAAAACAGTTGGCAAAAAAGATAGTGATGTGAGCAAAATTAAAGTTTGCAAACTCAAACTATAGTTTTGGCTACCGCCAGGACCTGCTGAACTAGAAAGCACATTTAATGAGGCATTATTAGCAGCAAAACTCGGGATGCAAAGACATGCCAAACCCAAGCCAAGAAAAATACTAAAAATCAGAGTTCTAGTATTAGGTGAAATAGATTGAGAGATTTTTAAAGTAATCATAGCGATCTGTGCCTTAAAGTAACTTACGCAAGATGCGCTTAATATTCTCTTTATTGAACGCACTTTTCTTAACAGAGCTAAGAGCGCTGGTAAATACTTGCTCTTCACGTATCTGATCCTGATCAAACTCAGATCTAAATTCAAAGCGAGGTTCAGCAGAACGCTTTTCTCTAGTAGGACGATTTACTGACGATCCAGGAGCTTCTTCGTAAAACTGAGGCTCATTTTGGGCATTCTCGCCAAAATCTAAATCTGCAATATTGAAATTCGCAAGACTAGTCACCTGACCAGATGCCACTCCAACGACTACCCAATGTCCACCAATTTCAACAACAACTACACGCTCACGTGAACCAACGCTCACGCCGCCAACGATTTTAGCAACTGATTGATTGCCAATTTTGGCATGATTCATTTTTTTCATTACCCACGCCAAAAGGGCAATTAGAGCCAACACCAAAACCAAACCAAGAATTACCCTAAAAGGCCCGCCCTCAGCTTCTGGCACACGGGTAATCTGAGCCATAGCCATCTCCGAAAAGAAAAGACTAATGACTAAAAGGTAGTGGCGTAAATTGAGCATGGGAAAGTAGAAAATATATTAGGCTTATTTGTTGAGTTTGCGAATACGCTCTACAGGGGTAATAATTTCAGTGAGTCGAACGCCAAATTTTTCATTCACCACCACAACCTCACCCTTTGCAATCATGGTGCCGTTTACTAAAATATCCATTAAGTCTCCAGCAGCTGCATCAAGCTCAACAATTGATCCTTGCGCTAATTGCAAAAGGTTTTTAATTGAAATCTTGGTGCGACCTAGCTCTACAGACAACTGGACCGGAATATCGCGAATAAAATCTAAATCCTTTTCTCGCTCAGGGGACTTAGAGCCATCATCGAGCTCGCGAAATACTTCTGATCCAGCGACTTGTATCACCTCTTGCTCTGGGTTGCTAGATTCAATTTCATCTGCCATCATGGGCTCCTTTGGTGTATTCAGATGCATCCGGCCTTAAGAGCTTTTCTACGCGCAGAGCATATTGGTTGTTAAATATTCCGTAACGACATGACAGTACAGGAACATTATTGACTGTCACTGGAATTTCTGAAGAAAAAATTAAGGGAATCGTATCCCCTACCTTTAGGGCAATAATCTCTTCCATGAGTAGATTTTTTTTGCCTAAACTCGCTACTAGCTCTATATCCACAAGCTCTACTTGACTTGTTAGTGAATGGGCCCAAGCATCATCAAGCTCTTGAATAGCGCCTTGCATTTGAGAGGTCAGAAGATCCATGATGGGCTCGAGCATCATGTATGGCAAGCACAGATCAAGGTCGTAGGATTTTTCACCGATACCGATCGTAAATGTTGTCATTGACATTAACTCACTTGACATCGCGATGTTGACAAACGTCAAATTCATTTCTGAGCCAACATGATCACATTCAATCGGATGTATGGGTGCCCAAGCCTCTTGGTAAGAATCAAAGAACAGCTTTAATATACGTTCAACAATTCTTAGTTCTGTGCCAGTAAATTCACGACCTTCAATTGTTACTGGAAAACGGCTACCACCACCAAATAGGTTATCGACTACATAAAGAACAAAATCAGGATCCATCACAATCAAGCCTGTGCCTCGAAGGGGCTTGAACTTCACCATATTGATATTAGTAGGCTGGCTATGTTTAGCTAGGATTTCACTATATTTACAAGTAGTGGTTGGGCTTACCTTAATTTCAGTTAAGGTCCCTAAAAGACTCGAGGTAGTAATTCGAAATAAGCGAATAAACCTTTCATGGATGGTTTCAATCGCAGGCATGCGTCCGCGAACGATGCGCTCTTGAGCTCCTAATTTAAAAGATTGGACCTGTTCATCACGATACTGCTGATCTTTGATGGACTCTTGCTGCTCTTCTGTGACTTCGACGTCCTTTAACAGTTCGTCCAGCTCAGTATCGGTGAGATTGTCATCTGCCATGATTTACTCTGAAATTACTGAATAATGAAAGAAGTGAAATATACGCCAGTGATTTTTTGTTCAGTTTCACTACCGCTAAAGGGTTTTTGTACTTGCTCGGTAATTTCTGTAATGAGTGCATTTTTACCTTCTATAGAGGTAATTTCGGAAGCTTTTTTATTGGTCAGGATGAACAAGATACGATTACGTAGTTCTGGCATGCGACCCTTTAAGGCAACTGCAGCTTCTTCGGAAGATACTTGTAAATTAATCATTGTCTGCAGATACTGCTGAGGCTCAGTAGCTTCAGGGCGTAAATTGACAGTAAAGATTTCTAATGGCACAAATATCTGAACTTCAGGCACCTTTGGCTTTGAGACTTCACTCGATTTATCGCCAGCCTTAACTACCAAAAAATAGTAAGCTGCTCCGCCAGCCAATCCCAACACTAAAAGTGCTCCCAAAATGATGAAGAGCATCTTGTTGGATTTAGGTTTGACCGGCTTGTCTTCTGAAGGTGCAATCGCCATTTAGGGCTCCATATTGAAATTATGGACAATTATGGAGCCTAATGATGACTACGGAAACTCAGAAAAGAGGGGGAAAAACCCCCTAAACAAGGGTTTAGATTAATACTGCCGCAGCCTAAAACAAGGGTTTAGATAGCAACGGAGGTCTTTACTAAAATGCTTGAGATATTAGGCTTTAGCAAGAAAGCTAGCGCCCGGGGAAGAAATGAGTTGATTATGCTGGTAAACCTGATGGGCCATCATTCGCTGACCAGAATCGCCACTTACTGCCGCCAAGGCTGAACCCATCTCAGGAGCAGTATTCGATAATGTAGAGCTCATAAAGCCATGCAAAAGTGAGCCTGCAGCAGCTTCGCCCAATTTTGATATCCCCAAGGATGCTCCAGGAATAGCCAAAGAGCTCGCTGCAGAGGCTACAGTTAAGCCACCAGAAATAGCTTTACCCAAAAAACTACTCAAATCACCCAAAAAGCTTGACTGAGAAGCCTCAACGGAGGATTTTTTTTCGTCCGTAACTTTGCTCAAACGACCACTGGAGTCGCTTGCGAGTTGTACTGAGGAGAGAGATTGGGATAAGCTACTAATACTCATGGATTGATTTTATAAGCCAAAAAGGATTTCAATTAGAAAAATAAGAGGGGGTTTTGCCCTCAATTCTCATAAATAGGCTCATGAATTGTCCTGCCACTGGATTGGAGAGCCAACATGTTCATATTGTTCGGTTGCAGAGTTATAAAAAGTCATAGCCCAACTAGAGTACTCGCGGGCACTAATATCGCCCTCCTGAATAACACTAACCAAGGTATGCCGAGGATCAACATTGATTTTGCTAAAGAGCTCTTTCACGGCAGCCTCCTCCCCCTCCAAGACTTCCATAAAATTTCCATCCTTAAATACCAACATTCCAGTAATACCAATTTTGGTATTCTGGCTACTCATGACAAAGGCTAAATCCAAGAACTTTTCCCGGGTAAAGGTCTCTGTAGAAGAGCTGACGTAGATGAGTTGATACATGTCTAAATAGGAATGGACTTAAACAAAAACATTTACTGTTCCGTCAGCAAGAAAAATTCGAGCTTCCTGACATTGATTACTTATAGCCTGAGCAAGCTCAACTTGATGTTCTGGCAGCAAGGTTGCCAAGACCTCCTCTTGACTTTGCTTAAAACTCTTACCAGATTGAATATCTGCCTGGCCCAGATTAAGCCCAGACTTCTTCATGGAAGCACGAAGAGTTTCCACTCCATCCTGCAATGCTTGACGAACCTCTTCATTATTAGAAATAAAGGTTGAATTTACTAAATGGTCTTGCACAGCAATAATAATTTTTAAGGGGCCAAGATTCTCAGGATTGAGGTTTAAAACTGCACAGTGCATATTAGCACCAATCATAAATACTAACTTTTGGCTGATTTCCTCATTCCATTGAAGTGAGCCAAAAGAGGCATGAATTTGCCCCTGGAAGGAATTCGTGCGCAGTTGAGTAGAGTCCGAGTCAGCATCCGGGTGACTCCCGCCATCCTGACCTCTTTGCCCTTGACTCCGATGCTCTACCCCACCTACTCCTACTGAAGTAATTGCCTCTGAATCATGATTAGCAGGCGTCTTAGCATGGTTTGCTTCCTTGTCTGAATCACCCAAAAGTCCCATTTTTCCAAATACCCTCATAGCATTTGGCAAGCGAGTATGGGAAATTGAAAACTCAGCTTTAGCATCTGATGTTGAACTATTCAATAAAGCGTCATTAGAAAATAAGCGCATATTCTTTGCTTGAGCTTGCATTTCAGCCAGCTTAGTAAAAGCAAGCTCAGTATTCGAGCCAGCGTGTGGATTTTGGATGTTAACTGATACTTGGGCTCTGCTAGCAAGGTTTGATCCACTGAGACTAACCCACTCACTCGAGTGATGAGTTTGACCTGAATGATTTGCAGCATGACTATTGGCCTTTGCTTCTGTCTTACTAGCATGCTCAAATTTAGGTGAAAGAAGTTGGGCAGTATCTACAGTATTTTTAGCATCCTGTACCTGAAAGACCTTGACCTGATTAGAAAGCATTTGACCAAATATGGGCGCGCTGGCGGCCCCAGAAGATTGACTCGAAGAAGTCACTGGCTCCTGACTAGAATTCATATTGAGCAAGGATTGGGCTTGGGCTTTCACATCAATATTCATCTTGATTATTCCTATCAGGAATTTACCATTAAGAACCGGCGTTGATTGCTACTAAATTCATCCATTAACTTTTGCTCACGCCTATTAGTCATTTTTTGAATCTGCTGCAAATTTCTTTCGATAATGACTTCGTAGGATCTTTTTTTGGTCTGGCAAGCTTGCCAGTGTTTGCTATGTTGCTTAGCAATTTCAATATATTGATGAATCGCACCATCTTGACTCACAATTGCCTTGTCGATACTCTTTAAGAACAACTCGTAATTTTTTAAATCTGTTGCTGTAATTCCTTCTGAAGCAATTGATTTACGTTGTGCAATATATTCTTCCCGAAATGCCTGTAATCGTTTTTGCTGCTCTCGAGCATCTGCAATATCCTGATTTACCTTTGCCAAGGACTCGGCAGCTCTATCAAGGTTGCGCTTAGCAATCCCTAAAAGCGTATTCATGACATTAAGAGAATTAGCCATTATGCTTTATTACCAGAAATTAGCTGACTTAATTGGCCAATACTTGATTGGGCATTCACTTGCTCGGCAAAGTCTTGTTGCAAGAATGCTTCAATCAAATGTCGCTTATTAATTGCCTCATCTAATACAGTATCAGAACCCGTCACATAGGCGCCCACATTAATGAGATCTTGATTACGAGTATATCTAGAGCTCAACTGCTTTAACTTTCGTGCAGCTTGTTGATGCTCTGGACTAACGATGCTATTCATGACACGACTAATAGACTGCTCAATATCAATTGCGGGATAGTGACCTGCCTCTGCAAGCGTACGGTCAAGCACAATATGACCATCCAAAATAGCTCTAGCGGCATCCGCTATTGGATCTTGCTGATCGTCGCCCTCAGTTAATACAGTATAAAAAGCAGTGATGGAGCCACCACCAAGGTCACTATTGCCAGCGCGCTCAACCAATTTAGGTAACTTTGCAAATACAGAAGGTGGATAACCTTTTGTAGCGGGAGGCTCACCTAAGGCAAGGGCAATTTCTCGTTGCGCCATCGCAAATCGTGTTAAAGAATCCATGATCAGCAAAACATGCTTCCCTTGATTGCGAAAGTGTTCTGCAATGGTTGCCGAATAGTTAGCACCTTGTAAACGCATCAAAGGCGAAGCATCAGCCGGAGCAGCGACAATAACTGAGCGGGCTAAACCAACTGGGCCAAGGATGTTTTCAATAAACTCTTTCACTTCTCGACCACGCTCACCGATTAGTCCAACAACAATCACATCTGCATCTGTATAACGTGCCATCATTCCCAAAAGAACGCTTTTACCAACACCAGAACCAGCAAACAAGCCCATGCGCTGACCACGTCCTACGGTCAATAATCCATTAATAGCCTTTACACCAACATCCAAAATCGTATCAATTGGAGCGCGCTTTAATGGATTAATGGGTGCAGACTGCAAAGGAGAAAAGTGCTCGGCCTGAAGGGGACCCAGATCATCTAAAGGCAGTCCACTAGCATCTAGGACACGACCTAGAAGATGTTCACCAACTGGAAGCTGGGTAACTCTACCGGTATTTTTAGTCAAGGAGGAAGATTTAAGCTCAAAGGGCTGGTGAAACTCAGAATGTCGAACTGGCATTGATTTAAGAATCACTTTTGCCTCGGGGGCAATACCATCAATATCACTTTGGGGCATTAAAAATAAACGCCCATGATCAAAACCGACTACTTCCGCTTCAACCTGCTGACCATCAGCCATGGGTATTAGACAAATACTGCCAATCGGTAAATAAATTCCACCTGCTTCAACCACTAAGCCAGTGACTTTATTTACACGCCCAGCTACTTCAAGATTATCTAGCGTCGACAATACTCCTGAGCAATTGCGCAAGTAGTTATCAAGATAGCCATCTAAATTGATTAAAGGTGAATTGATATCAACTAGGTCAGCTTGTGAAGTGGCACTCATACCCCCTCCTCCAACCATGTATTGTTTTGACCGAGCGCGTCACATAGCAGGCGCCAACGATTGGCATTAGTTGCATCTATAGTATTGCCAGATGTTTCAATTACGCAGCCGCCGCGCTCGATTTGAATATCCTCTTGAATGCTCCAATCGTGTAACTCAGACTGTAAATATTGCCGAACAATTTGAGCATCATCTGGATGCAAGCTTAAAGATATTGGGTCTTGGGCATCAATCAGACTATTGGTGGCATGCTGCAATATAGGCAATACAGTAGCTTGATTGACCTTGAGTTGCTCTTTTAGCATGGCCTTTGCAATGTCTAAAGCAAGCGCCAGGACATCATGACACAATGTCTTACTTTTATCCTTAGCGCTGGCACTAAATCCATTCATTAAGTGAGTTAAGGCTACCTGCTCTACTGCTAACTTTTCATTAGCCAACTTCATGCCTGCTTCATGACCGCTCTTCATACCGCGATCAAAGCCATCTAAATAGGCCTTATCTAAAATGCCTTTGATCTTCTCCGGGGAAAAGCTAATGGATTGAGCACTACTAGGCTCACGCTGAACTGGCTTCTTGGGAGGGTGTAAATCAGTAAAAAAGGATTCGCCAAGTGTTTTTGGCCAAGCACGAGAAGGCTCAGGATTAGACATAATCTTCGCCTCCACCCTTACCAGGCAACATTACAGAACCATCCTCTATCAGTCCTCTTACAACCACCAGAATTTCTTTTTGCTGCGCTTCGACCTCAGAGAGTTTTACAGGGCCTCTATTTTCTAAATCCTCGCGCATCATATCTGCGGCACGGGTAGACATATTTTTGAGAATCTTTTCACGCAGTTCAGCGTTAGCGCCCTTGAGAGCAACAATCAAAGCATCAGATTGAACATCGCGCAAGATCGTCTGAATTCCACGATCATCAATTCCAATGATGTCATCAAAGGTAAACATTTCATCATTAATTTTCTCTGCGATATCAATGTCATATTCTTTAATACGATCCATCAATACTTGTTGTGGAGCTTGACCGATATAGTTCATGATTTCTGCAGCAGCCCTGATACCACCAATCTGCTTTTTCGCAGAGGTTTGTGCCCCGCTCAATAATCTCGCAAGAACCACATTGAGCTCTTTTAGTGCCTGTGGCTTAATTTCCTCAAGCGTAGCGATTCGTAACATCGTATCTTTACGAAGATCTTCATTAAATAAAGAGAGTATCTGTGAAGATTGTTCAGGCTCTAGATGGACTAAGATAGTCGCAATAATTTGAGGATGCTCATAACGAATTAAATCCGCAACTGCTGAAGCGTCCATCCACTTTAAGTTTTCAATACCTTCAGAGTCTTGATTTTCTAGGATGCGCTCAAATAATCCTGCAGCAGTTTCTTGACCTAGAGCCTGTGTCAACACATTGCGCGTAAAGGAGTCTGTATCAATATTAAGTGACGCCCCTTCACCAGCGAAGCTAAAGAAATCCCGCAATGTTTCAGCAACGGCAGACTGATCTACTTTTCGCAGGGTAGTCATTACCGTACTAAGCTTTTGCACGTCTCGAGGTGAAACATGCTTCATTACCATTGAAGCTCCCTCTTCACCAAGAGCTAGCATCAGGATGGCAGCTTTAAGGATGCTATTTTCTTGAGCCATTAACTATTTCCAACCCAAGTACCCACAACATCTGCGATCACCTTAGGATTTTCCTTGGCCAGCGCCTGAACATTTTTCAGATCCCTTTGATAAGGTGATAATTTTGGCAAAGGTCTACCATTTTCATCGAGTTCTTCAGTATTTTCTGGTACCGGATCAGGAGCCAATAGGTTCGCTAACATTGGTTTCACAGCCTTACGATAGATCAGGAAGAGCACAATCACTCCAAATAAAATTTGGCCAATATTTTTAGCTAATTCAATATTAGCTGGATCTTTCCAGATAGGCAATTCAGGCAGATCATCTTCTTTTAGTGCTGAAAATGGAGTGTTCACCACTGTCAAGCTATCTCCCCTAGACTCATTAAAACCCATTGCCTGTTTAGCCAAATCGATAATTTGCTGTTTCTCGGCATCATTCAGAGGGCGCATAATCGCCTTACCCTCAGCATCTACATCCGGCTTATTGTTCACGACCACGGCAACAGATAAACGCTTGATACCACCCATCGATTTTTGGGTAAAGGAAATAGTTTTATCTACTTCATAGTTAGTTGTCGTATTTCTTTGGCTATTCATTGCAACTTGTGCAGGTGGAGTGGCCGAAGCACCGGCAGCTGCTCCACCAGGCGGGTTATTGCCAGTAGTATTAAGAGGAGCAGTGCCATTGGCAGGCGGCTGATTACTGAGAGCCCCCGGTACGCCACCAGTTGTTGAACCCGCAGGGACGATAGATTCATTGCTTTGCAAGCTCCGAACGACTGCTACCTCAGGCTTTTGATTAGGCTTATAGATTTCATTTGCCTCTTCAGTATTTGAAAAATCAATTTCTACGTTAGTTTCAGCGCGCACATTTTTATCACCTAACATAGGAGAAATAATAGACTGCACTCGTTTCGTAACATTTTTTTGAATCTCCTCAACATACTTGAGTTGATTGGCATCCAAAGTTTTAGCTCCGCCCTTGCTAGCATCAGAGAGTAAATTACCATTTTGGTCGACTACGTCAACATTCGAGATGCCCAGATTAGGGACGCTACTAGCAATTAAATGCACAATAGCGCTCACTTGATGTTGACCTAGAGTTCTACCCTGTAGGAGCTTAATCAAAACAGAAGCTGTTGGTTTTTGGGCATCACGTACAAATACCGATGATTTTGGAATCGCTAGATGTACCCGAGCACTTTCAACTCCGGAGATCGACTGAATACTGCGCTCAAGCTCGCCTTCTAAGCCACGCTGGAAGTTGACCTGCTCAACGAATTGAGAAACACCAAATTTTTGATTCTCGAGTAACTCAAAGCCAACATTGCCAGCTTTTGGCAAGCCCATGGCAGCCAGTTTGAGGCGAGTTTGATAGACGAGGTCTGAAGGAACTAAAATAGAACCACCGCCATCTGCCAGCTTAAATGGAATATTTTGTTGCTCTAAAACAGCCACAATTGCTCCACCATCTTTATCATTAAAGTTTGAAAAGACAACTTTATATTTAGGACTTTGACTCCAAATCCAAAATACGACCATAACTGCTATGGCCATAGCAATTCCTGCAGACAAGAACAATTGCTTACTTTTGCCCTGCAAATTGAGTCGTTCTAATATAGCTTCCATCACTTGCTCCTTGGCAAATTAGTGGAATAGAAAAAGGGATTGAGTACCGCCGTCGATGCTGGTAAAATCATTTTTTTTAGCATAATCTGCACAAAAGCCCTAAAGAAAAGTAGTAGTTAGACGTAATTATGATCAGGGCAGAGTTATTTCAATTCAAGGAATAAGGCCTTTTTTTCCTTCTTATTAGCAAAACTGCTGGCATGCATTACTGATACATTAGCTTCATTACAAATGTAAAGGTAAGGAGTTCCATCATGAGTGTCGGCGCTATTGATTCAGGGCGTATTCAGGCAATGTTGGCCCAACTTAGGGCTGCCTCAGCTGCCGCCCCAAGCCTTGCAAGCCCTTTAAATAGCTTGGATAGCATCAAAGGCATTACTGACGGTAGTGGAACCAAATCTGGTCCCTCCATCGACTTTGCCGCTGCCCTTAAATCCTCCTTAGATCAGGTCAACGACACCCATACTAAAGCTGTTGAATTAGGCAAGAATTTTTCCCTAGGGGACGACAGCGTGCACTTATCCGATGTCATGATTGCTACCCAAAAAGCCAGTTTATCCTTTCAGGCTACCGTCCAAGTCAGAAATAAGCTGGTATCTGCATATCACGACATTATGAATATGCAGGTTTAAGTTAGAGCACATGGGGTAATCAAATTAGACTACTACCAAATCTCTAAACCACACCCTCTATTGAGGCCTCGATAAAAAATAGTGGCCTAGTTTAGAAGCCCTGAGTCGATTCGCAAGCACCGCTTTCAGCCAAATTTTTTTGTTATACCTAACCTTGGGGTATTCAAATGGAAGCATCAATCCCATTTTGAATAAGCTGAACCATGAATACAACCACCTTGCATTCCTAGGAATGGCGTCACAGCGAATAGAAATGCGATCAGTTTTGGCATCCTCCGTTCTATGAATAACATCCGCCCTCATAATTAGCAAATCACCAACGGATAATTGCGGCACAACTTTATGCTGCTCTATGTCAATATCAAGCTTCCAGCCGGGCGAAGGATAAAAATCATCAATTGCATACCACTGCCCTACCTCAACTAGCTCATTAGGAAAGCGCATCTGAAACCAAGCCATAGTATCTGACTCAACACATCTGAAACGCAAGGCCCCACGATGCTGCACTCGCATAAATGTGCAGGAATCTAACTTCTTGAGAATGTCATAGGGAATGATCGCTAAGTTACAAGAATGAATATCAGGTTTTTGAACTGGCAAATAACAAATTAAATAATTGGTATGGTCGCCACCTAAGTAATAACTAAAGTGATCTAGATGCCAATTGAGTACTCCGCCAGGCGCAATTTTGGGATCGAGATGGTAATGAAAAGGTAATCTGAGGGCAGGTTCGCCTTGAGACCGATTGAGCCGAATCGCACTATAGATATAAATGTCTGCATCAATCTCTATGCCAATATTCTGAGCTAGGCCTGGTATTAAGTTAGCAATCTTTGATTGAATCTTGCCCATAAAATTGGTGGGGATACTCCCAACCACACCATCTTTAAATTTGGGGGCACCCTCTAACCAGACTGACATATCGGATGAAATATCGTCTTCATCAAGAAAATTACTTAAAACAACAAAACCTTTTTCTTGAAGTTGCTTGGCTATAATTGAGGTTTTACTCATAGCAACAAATCTTCGTTTGAAGATACCTCATAAATCAAATATAGCCTTCCATATCAACATATTTTATGTTTCCATCAATTATTATTAAAGCTAGTCATAGTGTTATATAAAATAATATTTAGATATTTGAGGACATAATTAAGAGTCAGCAGATAGCTGATCAAGCTCATCGTAGGCAATGAAAATGACATCATTTAATTAGAGATATTAAGAGCAGAAAAAATAATTTTAATGAAAGCCGTAGCAAGTAACTAAATCTTCGGCTTATATCTAAACCGGTCGCAGTATTGATGCCTCAATAAAAAACAATAGAGTTGAGGGGGCTGCAAGTCAGTTAGCAATTTGCCGCACTTAACCAAATCTTTTTGCTATGTCCGACGATGGGGGCCGAAGGAGATTATTCAAAGGCATATGTCTAGACTATTCAAAAAAAATACTTTGGTGAAACGGAAATTTTACATGAATAAACCGACTGAAACAGGTGTTAAATCATTCAGCTTAAAGATGACATATAAATCATCCTCGACTAATAAAAAGTTTAGCAATGGCTTTACAAAAAAAATCTAAAAATAAAGTTTAAATTCCCAATTATATTAATATATTTTCTACGTAAATTACAGGTTGAGCATGATTTTCAATATAGCTTGTATGGGCTGGGATATTCTCATTGTAAGAGCCTCTATTCAAAATCTTACATTTTGACCCAACCATAATAGATTTTATTTCAACTTCGGAACCAATCACACTACTTGAACCAAGCCGAGCATTAGGCCCAATCACTGATTTAGGGCCAATGAAGGCGCCTTTAGATAGAAAAACATTAGGAAGAATTACAGCACTCTCAGAAATAATTACACCATCCTCAATAATTACATTTTCAGATAAAACTGCATTTTTTCCAACAAAAATATTTTTACCCAAAGAGACTTTCTCGGAAATTGATGCGCTCATATCGATTAAATTGACAAGATTAAATGCATCGCTTAAGGAAAATACTCTCATTAAATTTACTCTCAACATGCTGAAATACATTTCATCCGAAGCAATAAATAAATCTTGGCCTTTTAGCCTTAACAAAATTTCATTTGAGATAGTAGCGTCTAATTTTTGATTTTCAAAGCTATAAGAATCTACCTCATAACCCAAGGATAAAGCTACATTCCTTGCAGTCGAGGAGAAAACAGATTCATCACTAAAAATAAATAATTTTTTCATTACAGGCTATTCAAAATTATTGTCCCTGAAGTAGTTGCGCCAAGCCGATATTCGTTTTTCATATTTTCCATAATTACCGGATAGGATTGCACTAGATGCAGATTTTTGAACATTTTCCATCATCACAATATCTTCCTTAAACGTTCTTAGGCCAAAACCTATCGCTTCTGAGTGGACTATAGAAAATATTCTATTATTAATTTTTCGCTTAGCAGTCGTATAAAAATAGTCAATAGAGGTTAAATCATATTCCTGGGGGAATAGAGCGCAATATGCAAAGCTATGTCCTCCAGTAGGAACCATAAAATGCAAATTAGGGAAAAAATAGTAATCAAGATAGGATCCCTTTGCGGGATACTCCTCAACCATATGATGCCAAGTCTCTTCGACATGCGGCAATAATGACGCAGACTTATAAGATAAATCTTTGATGTGTGAAAATTTTAAATCCTCACCCTCGATGAAGGTCGGCGGATCAAATGGTTTTTTGGTGCTTATTGTGCTCGGATGAACAAAAGGAATATGCAATTCATCCATGACAATCTCCATGATAAGCTTCCAATTGCATTTAGCATGTATGGTGGTCATTGAATAACTAGAGTCAATGTTATTGCTAATCGACTTCAAATCCTCTAACAACTCTAATGAAAATTGATCCTCAATTTTAAGAGGGGCATCTGATAAATTTAAGAAGATAAACTTACCAACTATTTCTATCTTAAATTCTTTCAGGCGTATGTTAGAACACTTTGACTCATCAAAACCATACATCTGATCGTTATAAGGAATTGTGGCAAGAGCTCCATCTGATCGATAACCCCAGCCATGAAAAGGGCATATTAAATAGCCATTACCACTTTTTTCTGAATAAATTTGAGCATTTCTGTGGAGACATCTATTTTCAAAAGCTCTAATTGAGTGTCCATCAAACCTCAAAAGCACGGAAGTATTAGCTATATCTTTTACTAAAAAATCATTTTTCTTAATGAACCTTGTCGTCAAACAAAAGAAAGCCCAATATTGTTGAAATAAATTATTATTCTTAGATTCAGCATATTCATCCATATTACTTACTCATTAAAGGCGGATTTTTAGCTTTTATCTAGTTAAAAGTCTGTGTGTCAGAAAATAGGATATTTGTATCAAATAACGTGCTGCCAAAATGTCTAATAGCTACACTTTTATATTGGTGTAAATTTTTGACTGAATTAATAATTTCAAACAAATCTTTAGGAAAGTGATACCCCGCCACATTAAGGGCGGGATGTTGTTTACTGATTATTGATTTAGCGCCTTCAATTACATTTGTTTCATATCCCTCGACGTCAATTTTTACTATAGTAGCATTTTCAACTACATCATCCATTCTCATGGTATCAATTTTAATAGACTCCAATTGCTCGCCGAAAGAGTCGAACCTAGTGCCAAACCGGTTTTCTGGGTTTAAAAAACAATCTATTTTACCGGGTACATTTGATAGGCCGGCCAAATAACAAGATGCATTTGGCAATACCTGACATAGGTTTTTGAGAGCAATAAAATTAACAGGATCAGGCTCAAATGCATGTATTGATTGATACAAGCCATTTGATGCGTTATAGAACTCTGCCACCGTATCTCCATGTGCTGCGCCTACATCAATATAATGCTCCTTATCGTTAATTAACATATAGGAGTGCGCTCTATCATAGCCACTAAACATTCCAAAATGCTGGCTAACCTCGAGCAAATAGCTTCTATTTAAGGAAATATATGTCTTTAATCTTGCAATAATTGTTGCCTTGGACAGCGGATCAATTAGTTCCTCGACAAGATGTAAGTATGAGCCTAAGTTGTTAATAACCTCCTCCCTCTCCTTATCAACAGCCAAATAGGTATGCCCCAAGGAAAGATCATTCATACATCTCAAATAATCCACAGTATCAAACCCTAAAGAAGATAGGGATTTGGTGAATTGAAGCCCTGCTAATGAATCATTAAAGTCTACTACCAATACATTTTTTTTATTTTCAATATTAATAAAATCGTGCAATAGTGTAAAGCTCCATAGTGAATCATTTTTCAGAGCATCAGAGATTCTTATTCTTTTTTTAGTGTTAAGACTGGCCACAATAACACCTTTAAAGTTACTGAGCTTATCTGATACAGCTCTCGCTCTAAGTGAAAAACTAGCAGAATGATCTCCAAGAAAAAAAATACTCTCATAGCTTTCTAAGGGTCGAAAACCTTCATTACAAGTTGTTACTAGTGCACTAATTTCTTTTTGCAAAAAACTCATTTCTCTACCCTTTATATATCAAGAAAACATTCTAGCTTCATCAGGATTAGCACCTCAAATTTTGCTAACACTTCATTATTATTAAGACTGTTTACTGCTCCAAACAGTATTTATCGATGACTTAAAAATTGTAATAATTTAATTAATAGCAATAAATATTTGTTGCATCAGGTTTAAATATATCATGTTGCCTAAACCCAATTTTGTACCCCAAATCCAAGCCATTAATATACTTAGGTAGGGTCAGAATATCCTCGGGTTTATGGTACACGGCTATCATCAGCTTCGGCTTTTTTCGTTCTAAAGTCTTGATTGATCCCATCAAGGCTTCGAGCTCGCTTCCCTCAACCTCATATTTAATAAATGTTGCATCCTGATTTGTCGCTAAATCAATCGATGTAACCGGAACCTCACTTTTTGAGAATTCTTGGTTTACGTGAAAACCTGACTGACTGATATGGGCCCCTAAATCGTGATCTGCCGACGTTAAAAATTCTAAAGTTCGCTCGTCAGACCAAACGCCTTTTTTAATTATTGATATAGCCCCTTTCAGAGGCTTTAAATAATACTGTTGCAATGTAGCGATGCGCTTTTCTATTTCAAGATTATTTTTAAGATCAGGCTCAAAAGTGTAAATATGCCTAAATTCACCCTTCACAGCAACTAAAAAAGCTTGTAACGTATCTCCTGTAAACGCTCCACAATCAACATATACTTCATCATCCGAAAAATTAAGATAGGATTTATCAAAGCAATAATTGTTATAGTCCAGCCGTAAAGCTCCCCTCCCAACAGCTATAGTTTCAAGATAAATTGGGTTAAGGGTTAACTTATACAAAATCATATTTAAGTAACTAATTTTTGAATACTCATCTACGAAAATATCACACTGCGAAATTAGTGCATCTACATTTTTAAGGGCATACTCAAAAAAATTGACGCCGAAATGTGATAGAACCCCATAGGAAGAAGTTTTAATTTCATACTTTTGAAAAGCCAATAGTATTTGAATTGGCGTTAAAAATTTAAAATCATGCTGAACACATTGTCTGATAAAGTGTCTCGTAGAATTTAAGGTAGAGACAAGGATCAGACTAATAATTTCACGTCTTTTAGATACCAGATCAATCCACTCACTCGTAGTAATTAGCTTGATCCCAAAGATCCACTCCAGTTTCTTAGATAACTCATCATCTACTATTGCAACGATATTTCCCGTTCTTGCCAGCGCCCTGATTTCCTCCCGCGAAACTGAGCCACATACAATCAATTGATGTTTCTCAAAGACAACGCCATCGGTGTCATTAAACCAATTCGGAAATATAGCGCTACTGTCTGAACTAATTTTATAAGCTATGCTGGTAATCTCTTTTTTTAACATCTCAGGTGATTTAAAAAAGTTAAGCTCAAGCATCTAAAAGACCCTCGTTAAATTTATGTTGAATAAAAAACTTAAAAAACTCTTAAAAATACGAAATAAAGCTCAGAGTCATCAACCGTCTAAGATGATAATTCGCCTCTCGCGTTTCGGAAGCAATCTAATCTTATAACTAGCGTTGGTGAAAAAGCCTCATCTGAGACAATGAATCATATCATTAAAGCATCAAAACTCTTGAAGGCACAGTTATTAGAATTGAATTTTTTTATCTAGATTCTAAGCTATTGAAAGAAAAAAATGAATGCGGTCAAATATAAAACTCTCTACAAGACCAGAAAAAAAACTGCCTTACTAATTCATGGCTTATTTACAACTTCTGGCTACTGGATTCCATATCTTAATTTTTTTAGCGAATTCAAATTGATTTTAATAGAAGTTGATTATTCCGGCTTGATTGATATTGATGAATACGTGCATGAAATTACTAAAATAATTCATGGTGAGTCTATTGGTGTATTAGATATAGTTATTTCGCACTCCCTGGGTACTTTAATAGCAGCAAAACTGCCAAAAAATTGCTACTCTTATTCGTTTGAAATTTGCCCCATGTATTCGGCAACCCTAATAAATGAAAATAAATTCGTTGATGTTATATTGTCAAAAATAATTGGATTATCTTCGGACGGATGTAAAAAAATACTTCATAATGCCAATGATACTATTATCAAAAATTTTCGTAAAGATCAAGACTTCATACAGCGAACCACTTTTATTCCGGATTGTGATTTGTTCTTTGTTTACAAACCTTTGAAAAATTCAAAAAATTATAACGGTGATCATTTTGAAATTGAATCCGCCCTTAATCAAATC
Organism: Polynucleobacter sp. AP-Feld-500C-C5; assembly: GCF_018882265.1. NCBI lineage: Bacteria > Pseudomonadati > Pseudomonadota > Betaproteobacteria > Burkholderiales > Burkholderiaceae > Polynucleobacter > Polynucleobacter sp. AP-Feld-500C-C5. The sequence goes on from NZ_JACVOW010000022.1 coordinate 219,574, forward strand.
AGTAAAATTATTTACTGATTGTTACTGAAGGTAGCCTATAACAAATGGGTGCACAGGGGCTCATATTTTTTATGCTATCTAAAAACATTTTATTTAATTATTTTTGCTTGCTTGATTTTGAATTAGCAAAGCAATAAATATTTCATCTTTTCAAATTTAAACTACTCACTGATCTCGACTGAAACATGGCCTATCAAATTCATGCCATAGATTTTTTCTTAAAATCAGTAGCCAAATTTCCACAGGAGTATGTAATTCATGAACACGATCGATCATATACTTATATAGAGTTACATAAACGTGCTCAAGAAATTGCTGCCTTGCTTCTAAGTCTTCATCTGCAACCCCTTCATCCCATTGTTATTGCTCTTCCGAAATGCTTTGATGCAATTGCAAGCATCATTGCAACGCAATTAGTTGGGCATATTTATGTTCCAGTTGATATCAATTCGCCGCCAGCTCGCATTGAAACCATACTAAATATAATTGGTAACCATACAATCATTACTTCAAACGATATTTCTGATAAATTTTATTTTTTAAAAAGTAACTTTCACGTTGTTAATATTGACCTAAAGCCTGAAAATTCATTCATACCACCCCTGAATTTCAGGCCTTCTACTGTTGACATAGACCCCCTTTACATCATGTTTACCTCTGGGTCTACAGGGGCGCCTAAGGGGGTAACAATAAGCAATCGTAGCGTTATTGACTATATCGAATGGGCACTGGAAACTTTTCCTGTTTCATCATCGGATATCACAATGAGCCAAGCCCCATTGTATTTCGACAACTCTACACTTGATCTTTATCTCACATGGGCAACCGGATCATCCTTATTTATTCCATCTGATCACATTTACTCTTTTCCAGTTGAGGTTTTAGAGGAAATGAAAGCTCGAAATGTCACTACTATTTTTTGGGTTCCTTCTGTACTTACTCATTTAGCAAACTCAGATCTGCTTGATTCAATAAAAGTAGACTCCCTTCGTAATATCCTATTTGCAGGAGAGACTGCCCCTGTTAAACAAATAAACAAATGGATTAAGTGCTATCCCAACTGCTTATTCGCTAATTTATATGGCCCAACAGAAATCACCGTTGACTGCACTGCTTACATAATGAATGGCCCATATAGAGGCACTTCATTACCTATTGGCTACGCATGTAAAAATACCAAGATTTACGTGCTTTCCGAGGATGATGAGATATGCGAACCAGATCAAATCGGAGAATTATGCGTTTCTGGATCTTCTCTAGCCCTTGGATACTGGAATGACCCTGATAAAACCAATCAGCTTTTTACGCAAAACCCAAGTCACAATATGTATCGTGACTTGATATACCGAACAGGTGATCTAGTAAAAAGGGATGCAGATGGTTTGATAACCTTCATAGGTAGGAAAGATAGTCAAATCAAGCATATGGGGTATCGTATTGAATTGGGCGAAATTGAAGCCGTTGTCACTCAACACCCTCAAATTGCATCCGCCGGAGTAGTCTACCTGCCCCAGGATAAAATAATTGCATGTGCAATAGTGCTAAAAACCAATGAAAAAATAGAAATGCTGTCAATTCGTAAGTATTTAAGCTCTAGACTTCCTACCTATATGATCCCAAAATCTATTCAAGTTATTTCCAATTTACCTCTCAATGCAAATGGAAAGGTGGACCGCAATACCCTTAATCACATTATCAAAAATAAAATTTAATGATTAATTCTGATGAAATACTCAAAATACTAATGGATCTTCATCCAGAATTTAACTATGCTCAATCGAGCAACTGGATAAAAGAGGGTCTTTTAGACTCACTGGACATTGTGATGTTGGTTTCTCAGCTAGAAAATAAGTTTTCTTTAAAAATCCCTGGTGAAAAAATACGCGCAGAAAATTTTATCAATTTGCCAACTATGATTTCTGTTTTTTTTAAGGATTCTTAGGGTGCAGTTTAACTATAGCGGCATCGAGATAACATTGGTTGCGGGTGTAGTGCCAAAAAATATTGGCTACTTTGATGACGAAATTGACAACTACAGCTATAACCATAGCCATTCAAATAATTTAAAACTTAAAAAGGTAATGGGGTTTGATCAACGTCGAATCGAAAATCAAAATCGCACCATATCTGATTATACCGTTTTCCTATTTCAACACCTTGAAAAACAAGGTCTGGTTTCAGCAGAAAAAATAGAAGGCGTATTTTTAGTTACGCAAACACCTGATTATCAGATTCCACCTACAAGCTGCGTGATTCATGGGCGATTAAAGCTTAACGAATCAACTTACTGTATTGATATTAATGATGGTTGCGCGGGCTATATTAAAGCCATTAATGAAGCCTGCATGTTTTTGCAAAGCTCATCGGCGCAATGTGCGATGATTATTGCTGGAGATATATTGAGTCCTAAAGTTTCAAAATATGACAGAAACTCTTACCCACTAATAGGGGATGCTGTAACAATATCGATATTAAAAAAAACAGCTTGCACTGAAAAAATTTTAGTAAATCTAATGATTCGCGGATCAGACCATGAGAAATTAATTATTCCCGCTGGGGGGTTACGTAATCCGTCTTCAGATGAGAGTAGAAAATTACAGGTTCAAGTAGATGGTAATAAACGTACCCTGGAACAATTACACATGCATGGTGGAGATGTATTTGCATTCACTCAATCAGTAGTTCCAGAATTTATTTTAGATAACTTGAAAAAATTGGAAAGAACTCCTAAAAATTATTCTCGCTTTTACTTTCACCAGGCTAATATTTTCATCTTGGATAAACTACGTCAAAAGTTTGATCTAAATATCACCCAAATGCCAGATAGAGTTATTCGCGAATATGGCAACTCTTCGTCCGCAACAATTCCAATGTTGATCGCCTCAGAGCAAGAAAAAGTTAAGATGAAATGTCTTTTAGCCGGATTTGGAGTTGGATTAGCCTGGGGTATAGTTGATTTGACTATTGATACAAACTCTAGTGCAGGCATTCATGAGCTATAGATACTACATAAATTTCAGTTTTTAATTTAAATATAAAATTTGGTAATAGTTATTAAAAATTTAATCATCAACTATGGCATATTCATAGCCTCATAAAATTATCTAGGTTACATAATGATTTTCATAGGCAGCGGCGCCTTACTTGCAGATGCGATTTCTTATGCCCTAGAGGTTGGGTTAACCATTGAACTAGTTTGCTGCCCAATGAAGGACTCTGCGATACCAAAATTAAGAAATTTAAAAATTTCGATTCTGGAGACTCAGCATCCAAATATTGACCTAGTGCCTTTGTTGAAAACATTGAAATCGAAAATTGCATTTTCCATTAATAATAAGTTCATTTTAGATGATTCTTTAATTGATTCTGAAATAGATTTTTTTAATATTCACAATGGACTTGTTCAACACTATCGCGGCATTAGTGAGGTCTGTATCTTTGCAGCCCTATGTCGCAACGAAAAACATTATGGTGTTACGTTACATAAAATATTACCCAGACAAAAAGTTGATTCTGGTCCAGTTCTAGCACAAATTACTTTTGATCTCTCGAATCAGGATAATTTTTTTTCGGTGCTTAATACATCAATCCGTGCATGCCGCAAAATTTTCAAAGAAAATTTGCTCGATATACTAGCAGATTCGTACCATTTACAAAGAGTTGATATCTCGGAGACCTCATACACCTACAAAGATCTTCCCCAATTAATCAAAAGCTCAAACTCTGTCAATTTGTCTAAAGCGTGTAATTTAGGAACTTATGGTTCATTTTTTCCAAAATTAAAATCATCTATTGACCATCTGAAATCAAATAAATGAAGCATAAGCCTTTTGAAAATGACGCACTCTGTCCTCAATTTCAATACCAAGAACTAGATTACGCCTAGAATTCTTCAGGCCTTTTTGAACTTTTTCGCAGATATATGTATCTTCTTCAAACACTTTTAATGTGAATTGATTTGAATCTACATAAATTTTTTCTAAAAGCTTTCTCCCTACATCGCTTTGGTTTTGAAAATTTGTACCAAAGGTTCTCGAGTGCACAGTCGTTAAGTCATGATTTTGAGGTTTAAAGTTTTGCAGATGGAAACTATAGCCCAAGAAAGAAGTTATGGTGAGATTGGGGAAAATGTGGTGGTGAGTATAACAATCTATTCTGTAAGGCCACTGACCTATTTTTTTGGAAAATTTATTCTCAAAACTTTTCAGCCAAGCATCATTCGCCTGATTATTCATGGATGAATGAAAATTACTATTGAAATTATTGGTAATATCACTCGTTGATTTACTCATACCATCTGCAGCTAAGAATGTTTTTTGATGCACCATAGGCACATGGTATCCTTCAAGAGAATTCTCAATAACAGCCTTCCAATTTGCTCGAACAGGTGCAATAAAATCTAAAGTTATATTACTTAATGCCGGTGAAATACTTTCTAGAAATTCATACTCTTCACCTAAAAATTCTCTCAAAGGAGATGGACTTTGCGCCAAACTAATAAAAATAAATTTTCCGACTGCTGAGCAACTTACTTCCTTTAACTTAAAAGTAGATGGACTATTGACTACCTCTGGGAAGCATTCTTTATTTGGGATTCCAACAGGAACCCCGCTCTTATCATAAACCCAGCCATGATAAGGACATCGCACCCTCCCGCCGTGCTTACCCTCTTCGCACAATAAACTTCCACGATGCGAACAACTATTAAAAAACGCCCTTGGTTGACCACCTTCATTTAGCTGAATTACGAGATCTGATGAACCTATTCGAATGCCGTAGTGAGAATCATGATCAATATCACTCCTCATACAAGCAAATATCCAAAGATTTTCGAAAATTTTCACATTTTCTTCATCAAAAAAATTTTGTGAAGTATATTGTTCTGGTTTAATAAAGGCTTGCATTACTTTACTCATTATTTATAATTAAATCGTCTTGCAGGGTTTCCAAGCACTGTAATATTTGGTGGTATTTTACCAATCACAACACTACCTGGGGCTACGATCACCCCATCACCAATAACTGCATTTGAAGTAATTACACAATTCGGATGGATGGTTACAAAATTTCCAATAGTTGCCCCCCCGGATATTGTGCAATGACTATTAATTTGACACCATTCACCAATCTTCGCATCATGACCGATTACAGTATATTCCTGGATATGCGTAAAATCACCGATCGATACGTCAACTGAAATGCCAACATTAGGGCCTATGATTGAGCCGTCCCTAAGATTGGCGTACTTAGAAACCTTAGCGCGTGGATGAACAATAGTTCCGAAATCAACGTGATATTCTTCCCGTAATTTCTTTGTATATTCCAATCGCGCTCTCGGATTCCCGATTGCCGCAATAAAAATTTCCCCCTCCAATGGGACATAATCAAAAGGGCTTGCGATAACTCTAGGGCGCCCTTTGTAACTATTCAATATCGAAGGGTCGTCATCCAAAAAGCCTTTAATCTCAAAAATAGGATTATCGTCTTCAATGTATGTGAGCATCTCCCTACCGAAACCCCGCGCACCAACGATCAGACAATTTCTTTTTAAAGTTTTCACATTCAGCTAATAGAAAGACCGCCATCCATAACCAAGGTTGTTCCAGTAACCCACCGGCTTGCATCAGATAAGAAATAAATACAGGCATTAGAGATATCTTCAGGCGTACCAAATCCTAAAGGATAGCTAGACTCAAGATCACTCATTGAATCTGCGCCTTTAACAGCAAGCGTAGCAGAAAGCAGCGGAGTATCTACAATAGCTGGGGACAGGGCATTCACTCTGATTTTTCGCTTAACAACCTCAAGAGCTAAACATCTCATTGCTGCGATAAGGTATGCCTTGCTTCCAGAATAAACTCCCACTCCAGCAACACCAATATGCGCTGCAATCGAGGATATAAATAAAACTGAGCCACCAAAATTAACTAAGTTCTTAGAGAGTAATTTTTGCATGAGCAAAATTGGCGCCTCTATATTAATACTATTAACCTCTCGAATGTGCTTGAGATTCGCCTGCCGAATTGGGACTAAACTAGAAATTCCGGCAGAATGAACAACGCCATCAACTGGTAATGCCATCTCTAAAATAATTAAATCCATAGCATCAGGTGATAACAGGTCCACCAAAACAGTTTTATGATTTTTATTTGAAATTGTATTGAGTTCTTTAAGTACTTTATCAAGTCTTTCAGCATTTCTGCCAACCCCGATAATTTCAGCCCCCATTTTTGCAGCACTTATGGCTATCGCGAAACCAAGGCCGGAGGATGCTCCTGTAACAAGAACTCTTTTTCCATCAAGTGTAAAAGGATTGTTCATTAATAAATAATATTGACTAGATTTATCAAAACTCAATCAAAGGGGGGCATATTGCATTATCAATATCAGCAATAAAAGTTCCCCAAGATAAACCTACGCCAAAACCACACCCTAAAACCTTCTTAGATTGATTATTGAGCTCTTTAGCCATTTCTACTGTAATAGTAAGAGGTAATGAGGCGCTACTGGTATTACCAAAATTTAAAAGTGTAGATGGCACTTTTTCTATTGGTATATCTAATTTTTTACGTATGGTTTCATTGATCATTTTATTAGCCTGATGGAAAATAAAATAATCAATCTCTTCTTTTTTAACATTAGCAAACTCCAACAAACCCATCACAACTTTTGGAACGGTCGAAATTGAAAAATTCATAATTTCGGGACCATCTAAAATAACTTCATCTGGCCAGGTTAGCAGGCCATTATTATTTGCAACAGGAATTGAATGCTGAGTGGCATATGGTTCGCGATGGCCGCCTACAGGCTTATAAATAGCTTTAAAACCCGAGCCATCTGAATTAAGATCAAAATACATAGGTTTAGCTCTTTGATCAAACTCTAGGGCTGTGACTGAAGCAGCATCCGAAAACAAAGGACTCTTCATGCTGGCTGATTTGTCGCCTATTACTAGCAAGGCCTTTCTTATGCTACCAGATGCAATCATGCTGCCAATAACATGAATACCAAAAGGAAAACCTGAGCATCCGAGATTTATATCAAAAGCAATTGTCTTGCTAGAGAGACCTAAGCGGTCTTGAAGAATGATGGCCGTAGAAGGCAATAAATAATCAGGGGATTGGGTGACGACAATTAATGCGTCAACATCTTCCTTTGCCCAGCCTAGCTGCTTGATCATTGCCTCAGCAGCAACTAACGCGTAATCAGAGAAACATTCCCAATCTCTCATGATTCTTCGATTAAGAATGCCAATATTTCTTACCAACCTCTCTCGCTCTGGTTGCAAAGCAGGATGACAATCTTCTATATTAGAAATCACTCTTTTTGGGACGACTGATGCGATCCCAGATATGCGCACATTTTGCAGTGCAAAAATTGCCATGGGTTTACTTAGTGTAATTAAAGATATCTATGATTTTTAAACATTTACTTAAATCATCGCCAGTAATTACCTTGGAGTACTCCATATCAAACATAACTATAACTCCAAGGGCGGCTAATGAATCCCATTCAGGCAGGCTTTTCAACTCCGCCTCCAGGGTAATTGGCACAGGATCCTGAAAATCTACGGCATTAATAAAGTGTTCTAAAAAAATTGCTTCTTGACTCATTTGGCTAAACTCCAATTTTTAAGGCATTAAAGACTGATCACTCCCAAAATAAGGGATCTTAATGTCATACTCCCCCCCTAGAATATAACATCTCAAGCTAAGCTTAATGACCAAATAAGGCCCTTATTGCCACTCAAATCCAAGAAATGGCTCAACCCTTATTTACCTAAAATTTAACTACCTCCACAAATGTAGTTATTTTGCTAGGAAAAGATTTCAGGAGAGTTTGTGATCAAAAAAATGAAGAATATAGCAAAATAACTGACGTTGGAAGCTAGCCTTAGTTGCAACTGAACGCTAACAACTCAGATAACTAGGCTGACTTGATTTACTCTACCTAACAATCAAAAAAATATGAATAAAGATCTCTTAAAAGCACTAGAGCTGGTGAAGGCAAAACAGATCGATCAGGCTATTGAGAAGGTCTACCCACTAGTTAAGTCTTCAGCACAAAAAGTCGATACCAATGCTGTTACGGTGCTTCTATATTGCCTTGAACAAAAACGGCGAAATTTAGAAGCTTTTATGATTTTACAAGAACTGCTTTTAAAAGACCCTAAGAATCCAAAATACCATGGCTATCTTGCACAGCTTTATATGAATGCTGGCGAGCTTGATAAGGCTATTAAGCATTCCAAAATCTCAGTTGAACTTGATCCTAACGATGAGCCTAATTTTTTAGGCTTAGTGGTGCAACAAGCTGCCCTCTCGAAAGATCCTCTAGAAATTAAAGCTTTATTTGAGTCTTGGGCACAGCGTTTTATGGATCCCCTGACTCCAAAAGAACCTATCAAGCATAAAAATAATTTAGAAGCTGACCGCGTATTGAAGATTGGCTACGTCTCAGGGGACTTTAAGAATCACTCAGTGCAATTTTTCATTGCTCCTTATCTCAAGCTACATGATAAATCTCAATTTGAGGTGCATGCTTTCATGACAATGGGGGAGGATGAAATAACTCAAGGCATGAAATCCTTAGTTTCTCACTGGCACTCTGTAGAGTACATGAAACGCCAGGATCTCTTCAATCTCATCCAATCACTCGAAATTGATATTCTGGTAGATCTTTCTGGCCCAACTGCTGGACATCGATTGGATGTTTTTGCGATGAAACCAGCGCCCATACAGCTCACCTGGTTTGGCTTTATGCAAACCTTTGGCATGAAAGCCATTGATTATCGACTAACAGATTGGACTGCCTGCCCACATGGATCAGAAGCGCACTATACAGAAAAAATCTACCGACTAGACGGTGGTATAAATGTCTACTCCCCCCCCGAGATTCCAGAGACAATACATCCTGCGCCTTATCAGAAAAATGGTTTCGTTACATTTGTGTGCATGAACCATTTTCGCAAAGTAAGCGATCCAAGTCTCAGACTATGGCTCAAAATACTGGAAGATCACCCTACTGCAAAATTAATGATTATTTCGCTTGAGAGTGTTGCAGAAAATGCTCAAGCCTCAGTCTTGCCCCGTCTTAAAGAGATTGGCATTCCCTTGGAGCGGGTGCATATCATGCCAAAACTACCTCTTCATTTTTTCTTAAATCTAGGTGCTTTTGCTGATTTTGCTGTGGACCCATTTCCAACTTCTGGGGGCACTACTACCCTGCATGCGATGTGGATGGGCTTACCTATCATAGCGCTTAATAATCACAGCAATATCGGCACCGTATCTGCAACAGTCAATATTATTAAGGGGTTAGGCCTGTCAGAGTGTATAGCTGATAACGAGGAAGAATACCAAACAATTGCCTCAGACTGGATTCTAAATCCAGAAAAACCTAACAGCCTTCGCTCCAAATGCCGAGAAGCCCTCCTTAAAAGTGCTCTCGCAGATCATCAGGGTAGGGTCAGTGAACTTGAGAAGGCTTATCGAAATATGTGGTTAGAATACTTAGAGCAGCAAAAAAAGAATTTCCTTGTAGAGGGCCACATTGGGCTGATTGAATAAAGATGGTCAAAAATAAAGTCCCTTTACTAAGGCCAACCGTTCCCTCCTCATCAGAGATATTGCCTTATCTACAAAAAATAGATACTGCAGCCATTTACACCAACTTTGGCCCCCTCAATGAAAGTCTAATCGAGCGAATTAACGCCGAACAGAAGTCAAAATTTTCTAATGCTGCATACAGCATTACAACTAGCAGCGGAACTTTAGCCCTAGAATTACTCATTTCTGCTCTCAATCTCAAGCCAGGGTCTCGTATTTTGTTACCCGCCCTCACTTTTATTGCTACTGCCTCTGCCATTCTGCGCTGTGGGCATATTCCTGTAGTGGCTGACGTAGACCCTCATTCTTGGTTGCTAACCACAAACTCCCTTGATCCTGCAATCAATTTGAAAAAAATTGGGGCCGTCATTCCAGTAACGACATTTGGGATGCCCGTAGACATTGGTGCCTGGTCTTCATGGCAAAAAGTGACAGGCATTCCAGTGATCATCGACGCTGCGGGTGCCTTTGGAGGACAAAGTATCAGCAAAAATATCTCTGCCATCTTTAGCCTGCATGCGACTAAATCCTTTAGCACTGGTGAAGGCGGCTTAATCATGACCGAGCATGCTGATTTAGCTAAAAAGTTGAAAAAGATGAGTAACTTTGGAATTGGCACTAAAGCTAGCACTCAGGGAACTAATGCCAAGCTTTCTGAATATCATGCTGCCGTCGGTCATGCCAGCCTTAATAGCTTTAATATAATCGCCCAAAAAAGAAGAGATCTGTTTGACGATTACCGAAAGCGTATTCATGAAAGCTTTGGTGATGTGCTGAGCTTTCAGACAAATACGGGTGTATTTGCTCCATCAATCTTTAATGTGCGGTTTAAAAACCAAACACAAAGAGCGCGTGCAGAAAAAGAATTTGAGGCTGATCTGATTGAAACACGGCGCTGGTACCAGCCTCTCATCCAAAATCACCCAGATCTGGCAGGAATCGAGGCCCCAGTAGAAATGCCTCATGCTCTTGAGCTTGAAAAAACAGTGCTTGGTCTACCCTTTTTTCTAGGCATGACTAAACAAGATCAGGATAGAATTATTGAGTGCCTAAAAAGAGCCATTAGTGGCACTGTTCATAAATAGAGATAGGCTTTTATTGATGCTCTAGCTGATAGAGCCAAGCAAGAATCTCAGCAACAGCCTGATATAACGCGGGTGGAATATTTTCATCTAAATCAACCTGCATTAACAAAGCAACCAAATCTTTGGATTCATGAATAAAAACATTGCTCTCCTTAGCACGAGCAATGATTTGTTCGGCAACCAAACCCTTACCGCTAGCCAATACTTTAGGTGCAAATTCACCATGCTCATACGTTAGTGCTACTGCTTGTTGTAAGATCTTGGCCTTATCCATGAGGTACTACCTCGATCGCGTCTAATTCCTGGCCTCGATCTATGAAAGTCGATTTCAGTGCGGGTACTCGCTCTTTTAGCAGGTCTTCTGTCTGGGGTTTCTCAGCCTTCATGGAAACCCCAAGAACATGATTAGTTAGCCTGAGACTAATTCGAACCTTCCCGAGCCTTAGTAGATCTAATTGGATCTCACTAATAATCGTGTTGATAGCTTCGCCAGTATTTTCCTTAGTTGGCTCTTCCGTGTCATAACCCAATTGCCAAACCATTTCTTGACCAGGCCAAATTGTGCCGGCCCAACGTACTGCTTGATTTTCTAGAGCATCTAACTGCTTATTGACAACTTGAGAGGCATTAAAATTCGGACGATTCTGTGGCTCCCTCATCAGCGAGCTTAGTGGCCACTTTCCTTTGGTGAAATTAGCCAGATGAGACTCATAAAAAAGCCCACTCATCACAATTGCATTTTGTAGCTGAGCAGCTGTCAATGAAGGATTTTGCGGACTCTGCAGCAATGGAGGTGTCAAGCTTTCTATCTGCGAAAGTCCATCTTGCATTTTTGCCTCATCTAGGTACTTGGCAATTAACATACCAGCGCCACTCAAGACCACATTGTTATATAAACCTTGAAGAGAGCCTTCATTGAGTAGTAAAAATGTTGGGTTAGGTTGGCTACCCAAAAAACGAAAATGCAAGACATCGCCCACCGCATGATTGCTTGGTAGCTTCATACCAAAAACCTGATCGCCGATTTGCACTTCTGCTACACCATGAGTATCAAACGATAAAATCCTGCCGGCATACTCAGCCCCGACAGTCAAAATACTTTGGGTGCCTGTTGGAGCCTGTGTTGATCCTATCGACGAGAGATTGTTAATAGGGTTGATCGGCATAAATACCTAAAGTGATATGGGCATTATTTTTTTAAATTATGGCCACTCATAATGTCTGATAAGCGCAGCATCCAAGGCTGCATTAGATCCATAATTTCTTTATCGTTTGATAGGATCGTTTTAAGACAAGCAATTTTTCTCTCGAGAGCTTCAGGTGTTAGAGGGCTTTGCTCGCCATGCACCGGAATTTGATGAATATAACCCTGACAGAGGATCTCTAACTTACCATAACCATCCCAGTCCTTTTGGCGCGCAGCCTCTAGCATCTGTTGACTAATTTCAGTCACTGCTTCATAAAGGGAGAGCATATCGCTATTGGACATTTAAATTTTGATTTGTGAAAAAAGCGATTGCTGCAATTAATTAGGCATCCTATGGATCTACATTGAGATAATACAAAACTTAAGGCCCAAACAATACTGATATAAGACCCCTAAAACTGGTTTAACTGGGCTAATTATCCTTTTTTAGCGCTTGAAAGATCTGAATTAAGCCAATAAATTGTTCTTAATCGCGTAATGAACTAATTCAGCATTTGTTTTCATGCCCATTTTTTTAAGCGTGCGAGTACGGTACATGCTGACGGTTTTAGGGGAAAGACTCAACTTATCAGCAATGGCATTTACGGTTAACCCGGTAGCAACCATCATCATGAATTGGTGTTCACGATCAGAAAGGCATTGATGTGGATCAACGCCAGTTTGGTCATCGCCAAATCGTTCTGCCAAAATCTCGGCAACGATTGGACTAATATATTTAGCACCACTAGCAACACGACGAATAGCCAAGACCAGCTCTTGAGTGGGCTCGTTTTTTGTTATATAGCCTAAAGCTCCAGCAGATAGAATTCGTGCAGCATATTGAGAAGGGGGGTGCATTGATAAAACCAAAATAGGCAACTTTTGATTATTTCTTCTAATTGCCTTAATTACCTCAATGCCATTGCGATCCTGCAAATCAATGTCCAGTACCAGGCAGTCAAGCTCTAAATCACCAGCTATCTTAATCGCCTCTTTGCCTGAAGAGGCCTCCCCCACTACTGTAATACCAGGATGGGTATTGAGCACTTGTACAAGCCCCTCGCGGACAATGGAGTGATCATCTGCAATAGCAATTTGAAGGGGCTTCATTAATGTCATGCGAGGCAATACTTTACTTTTGAGGTCAGCCTAGATATTACTCAAAAAAGTGAGTCTGCGTGACACTTTTGATATTTTTTTAGGTAGTTTCTTAGTGCTTAGCCATACCAATTTGACTATCGAGCTCATTAGTCCATTGGATTGCCTGAAGTTGTAGTTCAGTTAAAGCTTGCGCAGAAATACCTAAATGACTTCTTGAAGCTTCCATGCGCATAAAATCAACAGCCTCAATAGCATCTGTCAAAACAAGCAATTGCCCCAATATGCCTTCATGATGCAAGAGTGCATTTTCCAAATGCTCCGCTAAATGAATCTGTTTGATCACTTCTGCAAGGGTTTGACCTGTGACCAAATGGGCCAATGAGAGCAAACCAACAACAAAAGCCTCGTCACTTAATCCCGGCTGAGTAATATCCTCATGTTGGGATAGCAACTCTATCAAGCGGGCACGATTCACTACACGGCGTTGCAATTCTGAAGCTGCAGCATTGCCAGCCTCGGTATATATCAACAAGAGCATCCATTGCAAAAGCTGCTTCTGGCCTAAGGTAACTAATGCCTGTCTTACTGAGCTAATTTGTAAATGCCCGGCTACACCAACTGAGTTAACTAAGCGAAATAGTCCCAATGTGAGATCTGGGTTTAATTTAAAAATAGGCTCTAAGGTGGTGATCCCAGCATCCTTAAATAAGAGGCCAACGATTCTCATCAAACTAATTTGCAGGGCTTTAGGTTTTTTGCTTCGCATTACTAGCGGTTGGGAAAAATAGGTACCGCTAAACAAACGAAAACCCTTAGCTTTACAAAGCGCTAGATCATCAGCTGTTTTTAAATTAGTAGCCCAAAAAGTAGCGCTTGTAAATTGTTTTACATGAGAAAAAACATCAAAAGAATTTTCTAAGGAAGTAGTCGCTAAGTCGACTTTAATAAAATCCACCAAAGGAAGAATAGACTCATATTGTGGATCTAGAGAGGTACATTCGAGAGCAATCCGAAAGCCCATATTTTTTAAGGTCTTGATACGATCAATCAGATCATCATTTAGGGAAAGCCCTTGCAAAATTTCTAGAGTAATTCTTTTTGGAGGTAGCAACTCCAAAGTATTGCTCATTAAGAGCTTTTCAGTGACATGAATAAACCCATCTGATGAACCAAGGACCCCCTCAAGACCAAAATGACTCATCGAATTGACAATAACTTGGGTGCTGGCAGCTAAATCATCTACGCTATCATCACCCAAACTCTCGCGGGATTTGAAGAGCATTTCATAAGCCGCCAATTTCCCAGAGCCATCAAATACTGGATTGCGTCCAAGAAAAATTTCGGAAGCGCTTAAATCAATACTAGATTCGGTTGTCGCAATCATGTGAGCCCTTTTGCAAGGGAAGTCCTAAACTTTTAAAAGGCAGAGTTTGGCCATCCTGTTCAATAAGCCTTTAATTTACTTCGCCAGACAGGGGTTTAATTTGAAGAATAAAGGGGGTTTTTTGCCTTATTTCCAAAAATCAGCCAAAAATGGAAAGGTGAAACCCAAAAAATTAAGCACTAAAAGGCTCATGATGAGCCAAAAAAGTTAAACCTTAATATTAACTAAGGACCCCATACCAGAGGCAGCCATCAGTTTCTCTTTTGGTTCATTTACCTTAGGTTCAAGACCAAAGAATTTTTTATCAGAGTACTCGCCCCCACCCGCCCTAAATTTATCCAAAGCAGCGGAGGCATTTTTGATATCCTCAATTTTGCCGCCAGTAAGAGCTATATCAATTGCGTTAAATAGCGAAGCTGGAGACATTCCACCACCAGAACCTCGCAAACCAAGAAGGGCTTTTTGGGCTGCTAGGACATTGCCAGTGCGCAATGCAGCGGCCAAAGCGCCCGCATAACTGTTGCGCTCTTGCACATCGCTTACTGATAATGAGTCAGCAGATGCATTTGACGTTATCTGTATGTCCATAAAAACCACCAAAAGAAGATAAATAAAAACAGGTTACATTAAATCTCCACAATTTCTCTTACGACCATAAAGACCAGAACTTAAGCTCAATGACTAGAAATTTCTAATTATTATGGCTAATGTTTCTTAAGATATTGATTTAATTGATTATTTATTATTATCTAGAGCGGCAATTTGGGCTGCAATATCCATCGATTCTTGGCTAGCTTGCAAAATAGCCTGGATTTTCTTCTTAATGGGATCAGAGCCCGATTCACCAAGAGAGTGCATTAATAACTCGGCATTTAAGCGAATAGCAAGCAATGGCTGACCTAAATCATGCAACAGAGTCTCTATTTCGGTTCTTTGATCCATTGCATATCCATTTTTGACTGCAAGACTAGTTGCAGGTCTTTTTATTGCCCTGTACAACGCAATTGCTGCCATTGGAATAAATGGTGCGATTGCCGTTCGTCACAGAACTTCCGCCAGGGGAATAGTAGGTGGTAGTGCCGACCTGGGTTTGAGTAGAGCCGTTTGGACCATTCATCACTGTCACGGGCTGGTTGCTATTGGGGGCTCCAGGGACATTACCAGCGTCATAGGGCACCACAACATAGTTGTTATTGTTACCGAAGCCGTTGTTACCGCTATTGCCATGCCCAATATCTCGTCCCCCACCCTCTCTTTGGGCATAGGCAGATGAAGAAATCATGAGCGCAGCGAGGATGATGAATGGCTTGTACTTCATTAGCTTTTTCCCTTTTAAGCTTTTGATACCCTAAGGCTCTATCCTACTCTTGAATCTAGCTATAGTCTCTAGCCCAAAGTAAATTTGAGCTCTCCCAACTTTTCTACAACGCTGGTGACCACGTCGCCCTTTTTTAACCAAACTTGCTGATCCTTGGGCATATTGGCAATGACGCCCTGTGGGGTACCGGTGAAAATAATATCGCCAGGCTCGAGCGTCCAGTAAGTACTGATATAGGCGAGCAATCTTTGAACATTATGAATAAAGTCAGAGGTATTCGAGTTCTGTCGCATCTCACCATTCACAAAGGTCTGAATTTGCAACTGATTGGGATCGCCCACTAAATCAGCGGTCACAAAGTTTGGCCCGATAGGCGCATATTGGTCCAAAGTTTTACCAATCATCCATTGACCACCAGGAAGATCGAGTTGCAAATCGCGTGAGGTGAAATCATTTGCAGTGCAATAGCCAGCAACATAATTGAGCGCTTCTGATTCAGGGATATTGCGCCCTTTTTTACCTACCACTACAAGGAGCTCAGTTTCATAGTCGAGCTTATAAGAAACATCGGGTGCAGGAATCTCTAATACAGAATTATGAGCAGCTAAGCTATTGTCATACTTATTAAACAAGGCTGGAACCGCTGGCTTAGCGACACCCACCTCTTCTGCATGCTGACGGTAATTAATGCCAACACAAATAATTTTGCCTGGATTCTTGAAAAGTCTGCCATAGCGAATTTTCGATTCCGACAAATAAGGCACGCCAGACTTTTCTGCGCCAGCAACCACCTTATTAAACGCGGTGGCGTTACCCTCTTGTAGCAATTGATCCAGAGTGTATGGAGCCGCGATATTGAGTTTCTTCGCAACGGCACGAACGTCAATCACTCCTTTTGTGCTAATGACTCCCATAGTCTCTGTACCATCACTATTCTTAATGGATAGGATCTTGGCATTTTTGACCATGATGTGAGGACCACTATAGGCCTCTTGCTCTTTGGCAAATTTAAATCTACGCGCAGCAGCATCCGAAGAAAAACCTAGAGTTGAGGCGGCCACAATACCCATTCCAGACAAGGAAAAGGTCTTAATAAAGCGGCGACGTGCGCTCATGATTGCTCCAGCGTGGTAATTGAGTTAGATAGTTTAACGGCTAAATGAGCCACTAATTGAGTCACTATAAGCTCATCACTCAGTTAACAACTTAGCTAATAAGCCGGTTAAAACTCCGTTATTAACTAAATTACTCTTCCTCTGTCACTTCGGCTTGCTCCCAAACGTCCTCATCTGGAGCCAGCTGGGTTTGCGCAACGAAGGTTTTAATAGCCAACAGAGAATCTTGGGCAACATCATCCAAAGTCAATGACCCCAATTCACCAGCGCATAGCTGCTGACATTTTTCTAAGTCGCCAATCTCAGCAGCCTCAGCCAGGGTGAGTAATTTACCTAAAACGCCACTGCGATCTGCAATCGCATCGACAACGACTCCAGGCAAATTGAATTTAGACAAAATCTCTCGGCTGGACTCATCAAAGAGGTTATCAATTAAGGATAATCCACCAACCAAGAAAGCCAAATCACTCGAGCCCAATCCAGCCCCAGCTGGCAATTTGACCGATGCTAATTCCATAAAGAATGCTCTGACGCAAACCAATTGCAGTAAGGGGGTAGATTCCAAAGAAACTTTAGCCTTACTATCTGCATAGAGCAGCAGTTGGGTCCAACGGGTAATCCGCTTAACTCCAGAAATCACTGCAGCGTCTCGAACATTTTCTGGCTTTGCACGCTTCCTGCCAGCATCGACTTCCGCGATCACCATTAAATGTTTTGCCACAACTGGGTTCAACTCGATCTCATCAACCAACTCGTGGAGTTCAGGTGACGAAAGCAGCAAAGTCAGTAGCTTTAATATCTTCCGATAGTCATCGCCACGATGTAAGGACAGATCTGGATCAGGCTTAATGAAATAGAAGCCCTCATAGGCATCAAAACCTAAGTCGCGGGCCTTATGAAAATCTTCAGGAGTTTCTACATGCGTTGCAATCATCTGCATCACAGCACCATCACTACCGGCTTTTGTACCTTTTTTCGCAGGCGACTTGGTATCTCTTGGTAAAGGCGTGGCTTTACATAATTCGATCAAGCTGGCTGCATTCTCTACCTGGTGAATATCAAGCTTGACATAGCGAAACTTCGGCAAGATGTCTTCGAGACCATCAAATACTTCTGTCAAACCCGTCAGCACAAACTTGTAACCGATATTCGAGAGTTTTTCGAGCTTTTCCAGAATCTCAGGCACCTTAGGCGCATCTGGATCATCGGGATTTTTGGCATCCTTCTTACTATCTTTCACAGCTTCATCCGGAGGGACTTCAGTTTTAATCGCCTCCAAGATCTCAGCCAAATCAATTTGTAAAGGAAACTTCATGGCAGGAATGCCGCGCAACTCATCTCCTAATTGATGGGGATGAATTTTGATAAAACCCAGATGCAAGCCAAGTGACTGAGCCACACCCTTAGTCTTGAGTGCGTAGAGCATTTCACTAAGAGTGACTTCTTTGACTTCAATGCCCTCATCATCCCGCAAATTAGCATCTGTAATTTCATCGGGATAAGTGACTTCTGCCTTCGGATCTGCTTCTAAGCGTTTGGCAATTTGCGCTAACACCTCATTACGTTCATTGACCCGCTTTGCCTTCAGAGTAGTTCCCGGGCGAAAAAAAAGTTCATACCCAATGATCGCTTGATCGCGATCGATGATAGGTTCACGTCCTAAATATGAATTTTCAGGCGCAACTTTTTCAGGCCCTTTAGGAGCCTGAACGGGTGCGGACTGCGTTTTTTTACCAAATAGTGCCATTTATTTTCTTACTAAGAAGATTTCCTTTTGAATGAATACGATTTTAAAAAAGTTATGAATCATTTTTTTTAGAGCTATCCCACTCTTTTATATAACGCTCTAAAAATTGAATCTGACCTGTTCTGTGTTCCAAAGTATCTTTCACCACATCTCCAACAGAAATCACACCTCTGACTTTGCCCTCATCCACTACGGGCAAGTGACGAATTCTTTTGGAAATCATGATTTGCATGCAGTCTCGCAAATCATCTTCATAAGCTACTGAGATGGGGTTTGGGGTCATGACCGCTTTGACTAATACTTCTTTGGCACTCAAACCTGGAAGCAGCACTTTAATAGCGCAATCACCCTGGGAAACAATTCCTACTAATTGATCGGAATCAATCACCAATACGGAGCGCACTAAATTATCGCGCATGAGTTCTAATACTCTGACAACATAGTCAGAGGAACTCACTGAAATCAGTGTATTCGATTTGTTGGCTAAACAGTTTTTTACCATTGGCATACGACGCTTATCCTTTTATATCTTCAGAGCAATATCAGCGCCGGAAAATCCAGCTAGCAACATACATTGGTCATTCATCGATTCTATCCAAGCCATAGGCTGATCCAAACAAAAACAAAAGCTATGCCAACTTATGCGTATATCCTATCCTGATTGGCCTGTTTTTTGTGCAAACCTAGGGAAAATCCTAAAAAAAGGAGCTTAAATCGGGCTCTGTAACTTAGGAGGAAAGGTAAAGAAGCTCAAAACCAGCCCCAAATGCCTCAAGCAAAGTTTTTGCTTAGTTCAAAAACTGGCGCTTTAAATGCCAATGCCGGAGGGGCTGGCTCATAGCCCAGGAATTAGGTACGGCTCTTGAACTTCAAGTTCCAGCCATTACCGTTTTTATCCCAATACTCTCGGTAGACTGCAGAGCCTTCGCCCTGACCAATCGGCTGGTCAATCACCAAGGTGGATGTCGACTCAGTAGCGTAGATAGCCTCGGGTGGACGAACAATTTTCTTTTTAAGGCCCTCTGATCGATATGCGGCAATTTCATTACTAACCTTAGTGGCGCGTGCACTCCAAACAGCTTTCTTGAGCCATTGAACGGAGGGCACTACGGTTACATTAATTTGGCGCTTGCTCGCTAACTCAATAATTTCTCGAACATCATCGTTAGCAAAAGCGAGGCAACCATCAGAAGCCTTAGGTGCCCTGCTGTAAGTATCTTTAGGTACGCCGTGCAACCAAATTCCAGAGCCACTGATATCCAACTTCTTATCAAGCGCATTCGGGAAACTTAACTCCAATGCTCCAGCGCCAAAAATAGATCTCAATTGTTGCTTCGGAATTTGCATGGTGACGGAGTACACACCCAGAGGTGATTTAAGATCTCCCTCTTTTTGCTTACCCACGCCTAACTTTCCAATAGTGACGTAATAATCTTTTTCCCAGACTGGGTCGCCGTCTTTATTGCGCAAGAGATAGGCGCGAGAGAGTGATGCATCAACCAAAATGACATCTGCATTTTTAGGCATCTTTAAGACTTGAGCTGGGCGTAGATCAGTTAAATTGGGAATGACTGAGTTTCTTAACTGCAACTCAGACAATAGATTCTGTGGCGCTTCCCCATCACGCACTTCACTCTTGGACTTATTCGCAATAGCCCCGCCAGTCAGCGCAGTTAGCAATTCAGCGCGCATAAACGTTGCTAAACGGAAATTGGGGTGTTCGACTTCAGACTTATTTAAGATGTCCATGGCTTTATCTAAATTGCCATTGCGCACCAATTCTTGAGTGGCCTGCCGAACTGTAGTGTCCCCATTCGCCAAACTAGCAACGGGAGTTATACAGATGCAAGCAATCAATAAAAGCTTACAACGCAATTTCAGCGCTCCGCTATCGAGAGATAAGTTATTTATTGAATTCACGCGCAATTAACCAAGTGCCCTTGTCATTAACCCATTCCAAAAGCTTCACAGAATTCGTATTAACGTTTGCTGAGTTGTACTTCTGCCTGAAGGTTACAACAATTTTGCCCTTTGATTTAACGACTTTCATAATGCTGATTTCAACATTAATTGCACCCGGCTTGGCAACCCTCTGCTTCCTCTGCTCCAACCAATCTGTATAAGACAATCCCTTATCAGGCGAGAAACTTGGTGAGTAAAAAGCCAAATAAGACTTGACGTTTTTGCTCGACCACGCCTTGACCCAATTTTCCATATTGGCATTGATCACTTCAAGCTCTTGAGGAGTTGGCGCCGCATCTTTCTCAGCTGCCGCAACTTGGGCTGGAGTCTCTACCACTGGAGTGGCTACAGGACTAGTCTTAGGTGCCTGAACGCTCGGGGCAGCAGTTGGTGCTGGGGCAGCTGTCTTTGGGGCTTGTGCCACCATTACAGGCTTATCGACTAAATCAGAGCCATTAACAGCAGCAGCTAAGAGCACGGGTGGGGGAGCTGAGTTCTTTTCATTGAGCGCTTTTGCATAGGCCTCTGCTGCCTGTGCTGAATAAATTTTGCGCAAACTTCTGAAAGCTGGAGAGGCAGTATTTAAGGCTTTTTCTAACACCTTCCGTGCTTGGTCTTTTTTATCCATTCCCCATAAGGCAACTGCATAGTTATTAGCCACGAGGAGATTAGAACTATCCTTTGAATAAAAAGGCTCTAAGAGATTGGCGGCTTCTTGCCACTGACCCAACATTAATAAAGCGGAAGCTTTGGTATTGGCATAGTCAATGGGCGATAGATCTTTTTTGAGTGACTCGGCCTGGGCAAGCGCCGCTTTGGAGTCCCCTTTTAATAAGAGATCCTCTATTCCTTGGGATGACACATAAGCAGACGCAGGGCTAATACTGATCAATGACAGTAATAAGGCACCGTAGAGGCATTGCAATAGTTTGTGCGATAGGCATAACTTTCTAGCTCTCAAGGGATGGACTGCAGTAAAAATGGATGGCATTAGGAAAAAGGGGCATTAAATCCAATCGATTTTAGCATTTTCATAGAAATTATCAATGCTGATAGCCC
This sequence comes from Polynucleobacter sp. AP-Feld-500C-C5, assembly GCF_018882265.1. Taxonomy (NCBI): domain Bacteria; kingdom Pseudomonadati; phylum Pseudomonadota; class Betaproteobacteria; order Burkholderiales; family Burkholderiaceae; genus Polynucleobacter; species Polynucleobacter sp. AP-Feld-500C-C5. The sequence continues at coordinate 241,139 of NZ_JACVOW010000022.1, forward strand.
TTTAGAGCATTTATAGCCCAATTGCCCTCTTTAAAAAGCCTTATCAAAATAACTCCTAAAAAGGGTTTTGTGCCTATTTTTTACCCATTTTTTGTGAGCATTTATCTGTCTTTTCAAAAGACTTCAAGTCAAGCATCATGAATTGACAACTACATTAAAATAGCCTTAATCGGCAATCTCGCAATACGACCCAGCTTCTAAGGCCCACAAACCCGTGAAATACCTCCTCGCGCTTCTCCTTTTATCCACGCAACTGGTTTTTGCTCAAAATATAGAGGGCGACAAGCAAGGCGTTATCGGGATCCGCTACACCAAAAATGCGGAGGGGATGATTGTGGTTAAGCATGTCGAGGACAAGTCCCCAGCAGCTCAGGCTGGCATTCAGGTCAATGACATCATGATTAGCATCGATGGATCGCCCCTTAAAGGGATGGATCCAGCCAATATTAAAAATGTGCTGCGTGGCAAAGTTGGTAGCACTGCTGAAATCAAGTTGGAAAATTCTCAAACCAAGAGTGAATACTCCGTTAGCGTAGTGCGTAAGGTAGTGCATTTTGGGACCAGCGAGACCCCTAAAGACTCTGCAAAGAGCAGTCCTCAGGCTGAGATCAAAAATACTGATAAAACTGAACCAGCTCCAAAAGCAGCAGCACCTAAAGTCAATGTCAAGCCTGCTGAGAAAGCACCAGCAATATCCAGCCCACCTGCGGTAGCTGCAGTACCAGCGCAAACCTCTTCTAATGCTGCCCCTGATAAAGCTTCTACAAGTAGTGCTAGTGACTCCAAATACTTTATTCAAACAGGTGCTTTTTTTACCAAAGAAATTGCCAACGATCAGGTAACCGCATTTAATCAAAAAGGCTATACCAGCTTTGTTGATCCCGCGAAAATTAATGGCAGCAATATCTATCGCGTTCGAATTGGACCCTTAGCAACACAACAAAGTGCAGAAGCACTTTCCAAAAAATTGGCTAGACAAGGCATTACAAACTCCATCATTGAAGCCTCGCAAGCAAGCTCTAAGAACTAATCGAGTCACATTATGCAAATCATCTGGATTTCTGGGGCAACCTCCCACTACAGAAAATTTAATATCACCAAAACTCAACTAACGCGTTTTGCTGCTGCACTCGGTCTGTTGTTCATCATGATTGGGTGCGCCATCTATTTCATGGGCTTTAGGGTTGCGATTAAATTTGATCCAGGTATGGCACGTGATATGGGAGGCGTGATTACCTCAGAAGAGCTGTTCCATCTTGAAGAAGAATATCGCGAAAAACTCAGCAAGCTTCAAGACTCTTTAAAGGCGATGGACCAAAAAATAGACGTGCTCAGCAAGATAAACGAGCAATATGCTGCACTGGCAACACCACTGCCGATGAAAGAAAAGCGCAAAGACAGAGAGAAAGAGAGCGAAGCAAGTACTGGTAAGGGCGGTCCTTATTTACCACTCTTTCCTTATCAAATTCGTTCCGAAGAAAATCCCAGCCTACGAGTAAGCATCAACCAAACGCTAGAGTCTTCAAAAGGTCTGAGTAAAAAAATGCAGTCCCTCAAAGAAATATGGCTTGAGAAATACGAGCGCTTGATTCCATTGCCCACAAAACCACCTCTGGCCGCTGGTTATGGTTTAAGTAGCAACTTTGGTGCACGCGTAGACCCCATTACTAATAGTCCTGCCTTTCATCCTGGCATTGATTTCAATGCCAAGCCCGGTACGCAAGTATTAGCTGCAGGTAATGGCGTTGTCACCAAGGCAAAGTACGATGCAGAATTAGGAAACGTCATTGAGATCAAGCATAGCGAAGGCTTCACTAGCCTCTATGCGCATTGTCAGAAACTCTTAGTAAGCCAAGGAGACACTGTTAGTCGCGGTCAATTAATTGGAGAGGTCGGCAATACTGGCCGCTCGACAGGACCACACTTGCATTTCAGCGTTTATAAGAATGGCGCCCTACTCAATCCGATGGATGTGTTGGCTTTTACTAAGCCAGCAGCCAACAAGGAAAACTAAGAAGAAATACCGGCGTCCTGCTTGATCTTATTGATCGTATCTTGCAGCTGCGTCGCTGAATCAGGTGTCGTGTTCGGCTCTGCTCTTTTAGAAATCATCTGGCCATTGAGGGTTGCACCAGGCTCAATTCCAATCGTGTCGTAAGTCACATCTCCATGGACATTGGCGGTTGCGTGTAACTCTACTCTCTCATGCGCGTAAGTATTGCCATTCACCATACCCGCAATGAGTACGCGAAATGCATAAATATCGCCATGTACCTCACCACCCTTGCCAATCGCTATCGTAATTCTTTGGCCAGCACGCTCTTCAATATTGCCAAATATCTTGCCATCCACTCGCACGCTCTCGGAAACCATCAAGGCGCCATGAAATTCAGTAGCAGCGCCAACAATCGTGCCGAAAGATTCAATCTGAGGTTCAGAGAACTTATGTTCATTATTTTTCTTACCGAACATCATCACACCTCTTTAGTTTTGCTTGCTGAGAAAAGCCGGAATAGAAGTATCGGCAGGACTCTGTTCGCTCGCTTTAAATGCTTGCATTTGAGAACGAGCCTGCATACCAGATATCTTTTTGTTCTGACGGTAGCGATCTAAGATCAAAATACCTTTGCCTAGACCAGAATAAATAGCGCCTAATTTAGAAGTAGGCGCTTCGCGCTCACGCTTCTTATCCAAAATCTGTTGTGCAACAAACTCACCGAAGCGGCAGAAGTAAGTTGAGATAGTGGCATTACTGGAGACGCAGAAAAAATCTTCATAGACGAAGTTATCAATTTCATTGGCGCGCAGTACTGGCGGGGTTATATAGCACATACCTAAAGAGGCAAGATTGGTGGAGATGCTAGTTTCTGCAAAATTGGTCTCGACTCTACTAGGCACTGCCATGATGATTTGTTTATTTTTAGAAATCAAAGGCGAATTACGCAATACATATTCCAAGATAAAAATTTCAGTACTCGCTAATTCAAACTTAGAGGTTGAAGTAGGAACCAAAACAATATCGAAATCATGCATAAAATTTTCAGCCATATTTGGCGTCCAAGTGAGGTCAGAAATACTGACATCAAAACCTGTTGAAAATTTACGCAATGAAGATCTAGCACTCAAAAGAGTCATGCCTGCGCTTTGATAAGACATTTCAGCGCGATAGGTCTCAATACCAATATTGGGAGCTTTTTTAATCCAAGCAGAAGATGAGCTCTGCTCATCGTAGTCAATCAATGAAATCTTTAAGCCTTTTTGAAGAGCTAGGTACGCAGCAAGATTGGCGGCAATCGTACTTTTGCCAACCCCACCCTTGCGATTTGTTACCAGCACTTTTATCGTTTCCATGACAATCACCCGCTCTGCTTTACTGAAATAGGACATTTATCCTATTGCTATGCATCACAATTTGCAACAAATTTCTCATAAAAATTAAGGAATTGCAGATCAAACTTCAACTTAAAAACACACATTGAAGCGCAAGAGCATGTAAAAGTCAGTATTTTCCTTACAGAGGTTCATGATTAGGGCACTGGATCGCCTGATCAATACGGAGTCTATTTTTTAGAAGAAGAAAGCGGATTTAACTCTCGTTTACTGACAAATGATTTCTCTTGTTTGCTAATGGGATCTACAAAATAAATTGCTTTCGCCAAGAGCTGTAAAGGTTTGGAAAAATCTAGGTCGTACTCTTGATAGGGCGTCAGGTGCGGATAAATTTGATCATTCCGAATGGGTATACCTAGAGCATTTAAATGACTACGCAATTGATGTTTCTTACCGCTACCAGGAGTTAAGCGATACCGAGCCCAGGGCTTATCCACTTCGATCAACTCTATATAAGTATCTGTGTTCGGCTCGCCCTGCTCTTCTTTCATCTGCAAAAAATGTTCGGACTCTACTAGTCTGCTTTGATAAGTCATAGGCAATCTGAGGACTTGCTCATCATGGTAGGGAGCAATCGCTTCATATACCTTCTTAACTGCTCGATCTCTAAATAGATTTTGGTACTGCGCTCTTTCTGCTGGCCTGACTGAAAAGATCACCAAGCCTGCAGTATCACGATCAATGCGATGAATCGGGCTCAAGGTTTGAATACCAGTTCGCTTCTTAAGTCGATTCAATAAGGTTTGATGCAAATAAAGGCCGCTGGGTGTCACTGGTAAAAAATGGGGCTTATCTGCAACCACGATATGTTCATCCTGATAAAGGATTTCTTCTGCAAAAGGAATTTCAGGTTCACGTGCCAATCGCCTGAAATACATTAAATGGGTATTCGCTTGATAAGGATCGTCACCATGCACTGGCTCGCCATCCATGGTCATGACTAAACCTTCAGCAAAACGGGTCTGCCATTCTCCAGACTCAATATGGGGAAAGGTGTGAATAAAGAAAGCCAATAAATCTTGGTATTTTTGATCAGCCGGCAAATAAACGCGTGATGAAGAGACTCCTTCAGCATTAACTTTCATAAATTAGATAGGCTGTCAGTAGCGATATTGATGAAATTGTAGAGAGACTGTCACCTATTGATTCTATTGCATGCTTATACTTAGCTATCAAACAAACCTAAGTGAGTGCGCAAAATGAGCCCCATCCTACCGATACGCCTTAGCACTTTTGTAATTTGTATTGCTGGAACCCTGATCAGCATCTTTGGTCTTTTAGTAAATACTGCCGCATGGTATCCACTAGCTATTTTTGGCTTTCTGACATTCGTCGGAATTCATGATCGCCTCCAAACGAGGCATGCTGTGTTACGCAACTACCCCATTTTGGGTCATATGCGTTTCTTATTGGAATTTATTCGACCAGAGATTCGGCAATATTTTATTGAGGGTGATAACGACAAAACACCCTTCTCCAGAAGCCAGCGCACCCTGGTTTACTCACGCTCTAAGGCAGTTTCAGATAAACGTCCATTTGGCACCACGCTTGATGTCATGGCACCCGGTTATCAATGGATTAATCAGTCGCTCGCTCCCACTCATCTTTCTGACTATAACTTTAGAATCGAGATTGGCGGCAAAGATTGCTCCCAAAAATATTCAGCTAGCATCTTTAATATCTCAGCCATGAGCTTTGGCGCTTTGAGTGCTAACGCAGTCATGGCACTCAACTTAGGTGCAAAAAAAGGAAATTTTGCACACGATACTGGTGAGGGCTCGATTTCTCGTTATCACCGCATGCATGGCGGCGATCTCATTTGGGAAATTGGCTCGGGGTATTTTGGTTGCCGTACAGAGGATGGTCAATTTGATCCTAAGAAATATGCGGAGAATGCCCTAGACCCCCAAGTCAAAATGATTGAAATCAAACTCAGTCAAGGCGCAAAGCCAGGTCATGGCGGTATCTTGCCGGGACCTAAGGTCACCCCAGAAATTGCTGAGGCACGCGGTGTCAAGGTGGGTGAAGCTTGCGTCTCGCCATCTTCGCACAGCGCCTTCTCTACCCCATTAGAAATGATGGCGTTTATTCAGCGCTTACGTGAACTTTCTGGCGGCAAACCAGTAGGCTTTAAATTATGCATTGGCCATCCTTGGGAATGGTTTGCGATTGTGAAGGCGATGCTGAAGTCACAAATTTATCCAGACTTCATCGTGATAGATGGCACTGAGGGCGGGACTGGAGCATCTCCTGTTGAGTTTAGTAATCACGTTGGCACTCCATTGCAAGAAGGTTTGCGCCTAGTACACAATACTTTGGTTGGAGCCAATTTACGCGACCAAATTAAAATTGGCTGCTCTGGAAAAATCATCAGCGCTTTTGACATGGCGGTTGTCTTTGCCTTGGGGGCTGATTGGTGTAATAGCGCTCGCGGCTTTATGTTCTCAGTCGGCTGTATACAAGCTCAAGTTTGCGATACCGGCTTCTGCCCCACTGGCGTTACCACACAAGACCCAAGCCGACAAAAAGCATTAGTAGTCACCGATAAATCAGAGCGTGTGTATCACTTTCATAAAGAAACACTCAAGGCCCTGAAGGAAATTGTGGAAGCAGCAGGCCTTCATCATCCGGTTGAAATTAATACACGTCATATCGTGCGACGGGTGAGTGCAAATGAGGTGCGGCTGCTTGAAGACCTCTTACCAGACGTTGCTGCAGGCAGCTTGTTATCCAATGAGGAAGGTAGTACTTTGCCAAAAGTATTTCAGCTCTACTGGGATATTGCGCAAGCAGATAGCTTTGCCGCTAAGCAGCATTAATCAGTCTAGTGCACTACAACTCTTACTTGGCCTGACCAAAGATTGGATCACGCCTTTCTAAAAATGCAGTAATACCTTCTCGGTAGTCGCTACCCATGTAAACATTCCTACGAAGGGATTGAAGATGCTCGAATACGGCAGGATTCATCACAGCTGCATCAGAGAGCATTTGTGCCTGGGCTTTAAGAACGGAGTTAGCTTGTGGTGAACGTGAGGCAATCGTTCTAGCCATTTGATAAGTCTTTGCCTCTAACTCACCAGAGACATAAAGATGGTTCAAAATACCGATTTGTAAGGCGCGATCAGCACCAATCGGATCCGCAGTTAGGAACATTTCTTTTACAACGTTCAGTGGCATACGAGACATGAAATGCAAGATACCGCTGGCGGTATACGGAAGACCTAACTTTGCAGGGGTAATCGCAAAAGTGGAGTCATGATCCCCAATCGCAATATCGCAACTCATAATTAGGTCCGTAGATGCACCCCAAACAGAGCCATCAACCATTGCAATGACTGGCGCTCTAAATGCGCGGATGGACTTGAGTAAGACCATGACAGGATCATCTGCTGGCAAGGGATCACGTTCAGATCTCGGCAGCTCCATCACATCGTGCCCTGCAGACCATACCTTATTCTTCTGGTCAGATCTCAGTACCAACACACGCACATCTTCTTTACCAAATACATCAAGGGCATGGTGCATTTCTTCAATCAAGCATTCACTTAAAGCATTGCGCTTGCTGTAATGATTGAAACGAATGGTAGCGATTAAATCCGCCTGCTCGGTCTTGATGTACTGATAATTCATTTAAATTCTCTTCTTTCTTTGGTTACTTATGCCGCAATCAAGATATCCCCAAGCTCCATCTTCTCCCACCAGATAAATGGCAGTAGATAAACTGGCTCACCTGCATCTTGAAGAATTTCGAGGGCGCCATCATTGGTTTTATTAGCCTCATATTTGCCGGGATGTAGTGGAAAGCAACCTTGATCCGTACCATCGTTGCGACGCCTTCTGGCGACAATATTGCGAGTGATGTAAACGACCATATTTACTCCTTGATTGATTCAGGATATTTAGCCCAGGTGAATTTTCTTTTAGATAGCCTGCAACTCCAAATTATTCCTTTTGATTAAGGTGAAATATTAAGAATGCCCTCTTTTTGACGACTTTAACCCAATTTTGGGCATAGCTAGTACTGACGCACTAATCTTGTGCGGGGCAATAATCTACCTTTGAGAGAAGTTCTAAGTTAATGAAAAAGCCACCCGCATGAACTGACCCCCAAAAGTTGGACGCTATGTCCAACCAAGGGGGTTTTGTTTTATGAGCAAGTACAGCAAGCAGTTCAAGCTAAAGGTAGTTAAAGAGTTTCTAAAGTTTGGCGGTCTTAAGCGGGTAGGTCACTTATTTGAGATTAGTCACTCAGATGTCCGCAAATGGGCTTTAGCCTATCAAGCACATGGCCATAGTGGTCTTAATCCCAGCTACCAACGCCATTCCCCAGAGTTCAAAGTCCAAGTTCTCCA